>NZ_JBIURH010000017.1:0-147555 GCF_044740765.1 Kitasatospora sp. NPDC088346 | reverse complement strand
GCACGCTGTTGAGTTCTCAAGGAACGGACACTTCCTTCGGACCGCCTTCCAGCGGGCCCTCCGGGCGCTTCGTTCGTGTTTCCCAGCTTACCAGATGTTTTCCGCTCCGTTTTCCGGAGTTTCACTCACCCGACTCGCCGGTTTTTCGTGTTTCCAGCTTATCAGAGGCTTTTCGCTCCGATTTCCGGAGTTTCATTCATCTGCTGTGCTTCGGCCGCCCCTCGCGGTGCGACTCCGGAACTGTACGGGGCCCGGCCCCTCCCGAGCAAATCGCCCCCGCCGGTCGAGCCGGCGGGGGCGACGGGGCTGGTGCTCAGCGGACCTCGGTGATCTCCGGGCCTCGCGCGAAGGGGTCGAGGGGGGCGCTGCCGTACCGGCTCCCGCCCTCCTCCCCACTGGTGCCGGGACCGCCGTCGGCGACCATCTGGGCGTCCTCGGGGAGTTTCAGAACGATCGGGTCGCGCGGCGCCATCGGCGTCTCGCCGCGCACGACGACCGTCTGCTGGAAGACCTGCTCCAGGATGCCGGCCATCTCCGGCTGCACTGCGGCCTGACCGGAGATCACACCGCGCAGGAACCAGCGCGGTCCGTCGCAGCCCACGAAGCGGACCAGCTGGACGCCCTGGGTGCCGTCCGGCAGCTGTACGGGGACCTGGGCGCGCAGGTGCCAGCCCAGCGTGCCCTCCTCCTCCTCGATGAGGCCGCCCTGGGCGGTGATGCCGTTGGCGATCTCCTCGCGAACCTCGCTCCAGATGCCCTCGGACTTGGGAGCGGCGAAGGCCTGCAGCTGGATCGCACTGTTGCCGAGCACGAGCGTGGCGGCGACGATCGCGTCCCCGGCCACCTCCACCCGGAGTTCCATTCCCTCGACCCCGGGGACCAGCAGGCCACCCAGGTCGACACGGCCCTCTTCGGGGTTCTCCAGTTCGGAGACGTCCCAGGGACCGTCCGGACGGGGCGCCGGCGGCAGACCGACCCGGTCGGCCGGGTCCTGCTCGGCGTCGTTCTCGCTCTCGGCGAAGTCCTCGACGTCATCGGCCGTCTCGTCGGCGCTGTTGGCGTCCTCGGCGAGCTGCTCGACAGCGTCCTCGCTCTTGTGGCGACGACGGAACACGGTCACTGTCCTTCCCGGCCCGGACGGATCCAGGTCCGAAGCGAATACCTGCTCGGCTACTGCGAGACCGCGGGCATGCTAGACCGCGGTGTGGCCACCGGTCGACCCGAACCCACCCGCGGCGCGTGCCGACCCCGGCAGCTCGGCCACCTCGTGGAAACGCGCCTTCTCGACCTGCTGGATGACCAGCTGGGCGATGCGGTCCCCTCGGCGGAAGCTGACCCCCTCGCGCGGGTCCAGATTGACGACGATCACCTTGATCTCACCACGGTACCCGGCATCGACCGTCCCCGGGGCGTTCACCAGTGCAACGCCGCAACGAGCTGCCAGTCCCGACCGCGGGTGCACGAACGCCGCGTAGCCGTCCGGTAGCGCAATGGCGATGCCGGTGGGCAGCACCGCGCGCTCGCCCGGGCCGAGCTCCGCGTCGACCGTGGTGCGCAGGTCGGCCCCGGCGTCACCGGGGTGCTCGTAGGCGGGCAGCGGCAGCTCCGGGTCGATCCGGTTGATCAGGATGTCCACCGGCGGACGCTGGGTGGTGCTCACGGGTTCACCTCGAAGGCTCGGGCGCGCTTGAACAGGTCGGGGTCGTCCAGGGTCTTCTTGATGTCCTCGGGACGACCGTGCGTGGTGAAGTGTTCCAGCTTCACCTGGATGAAGAGCGCCTGGGCCCGCACGGCGACCGGCCCGTCGGGGCCGCCGATGCGTCCCTCGGCCGCGCTGTAGATCTTCCGACCGTGCACGCCCGTCACCCAGGCGTGGATGTGCAGCACCGAGTCGACCGGCACCGGCCGGACGAAGTCCGTCTCCAGCCGGCCCGTCACGGCGGGGGCGTTGAGCAGCCAGCTCAACGTCCCGACGGTCTCGTCCAGGGCGGTCATCAGCAGCCCGCCGTGCGCGAGCCCAGGCGCGCCCTGGTGTCCGGCGCCGACCGTGAACTCCGACGTGACCTCCAGGCCCTCGCCCGCCACCGCGACGAGCCGCAGGCCGGCCGGGTGCTGCGGCCCGCATCCGAAGCAGTGGTCGTAGTGCGAGCCGAGCAGGGCGCCGGGCGCGGGCGCCCCGGGGGCGCGCTCCGGCATGACGGCGTCCGCGGGCGGGGTGGTGGGGGTGAGGAACGCGGGGCCCGCCATGGGCTTCTCCGCGTCCCGCGGCATGGGCGGCGAGGCGATGGGTCCGGTCACAGCGCGACCCTACCTGCCAGTAGCAAGCGTTGGGGAGGGAGTGTTACACCAGTTGTGTCACAGTCTCGGGGCCACGCGGAGGCCGGGCCTCACGGGGGCGGCGTCCCGGCCCCGCCGACCGGGCGCACACAATGGAGACATGTACGACGAACGCCTCACCGTCCCGCGCTCCTGGTGGCTGCTCCCCGTCGCGGCCGGAATCTCGCTCGCACTGATCCTGCTCCGGTTCAGCGCCGTGGGCGCCCTGGCCGGGCTGGTGGTCGGCATCGTCGCCATGGCGGCCGCGGTGAGCGGTTACGGCTCCGCCCGGATCCGCGTGGTGCAGGGCTCGCTGGTGGCCGGACAGGCGCGGATCCCGGTGACCGCCCTCGGGGCGGCGCAGCCGCTGGACCGCGCCGAGGCCCTCGCCTGGCGGTCGGTCAAGGCGGACCCGCGCGCCTTCATGCTGCTGCGCAGCTACGTGCCGACGGCACTGCGGGTCGAGATCTGCGACCCGGACGACCCGACGCCGTACGTCTACCTGTCGACCCGCTCGCCCCAGCGGCTGGCGGCGGCGATCGAGGCGGCCCGGGTCGGCACGGACCACGGCGGACCGGGCGGCGACGGACCGGCCGCCGACGCCGAGCACTCCGGGGTGGACCGCTAGGACGGGGCCCCGCCGCCCGCCGGCGGACCGGCCCGGACATGGAGGAGGGACGGCTCCGCATCGCTGCGGGACCGTCCCGTTCTCCGGTGGTGCGCCGGTCACGGCAGGACGTGCCTACCGGGTGCCACCGCGCACGGCGGCGGCTGGTGCTGCCTCCGACCCCGCTTTCCAGGGCCGGTCGGGGCGGCGTACCGGGCGGACCGTGGGGGGTCTGCCCGGGCCATGGCCGCGTCGCGTTCAGGCGCCGCAGTCCCGGCAGATCGGCTGGCCGTTCTTCTCGCTGTACAGCTGGCTGCGGTGGTGCACAAGGAAGCAGCTCATGCAGGTGAACTCGTCGGCCTGGCGCGGAAGCACCCGGACGGAGAGCTCCTCGTTCGAAAGGTCCGCGCCCGGAAGCTCCAGACCCTCCGCCGCGTCGAACTCGTCGATGTCGACCGTGCTGGTCGCCTTCTCGTTCCGCCGCGCCTTGAGCTCCTCGATGCTGTCCTCGTTGAGGTCGTCATCGGTCTTGCGCGGGGTGTCGTAGTCCGTTGCCATTTTCGCTCTCCCCCTTTGGGTGTGTGCGGTATCTCCAGCGCACGTAACGCTTGGGGGGTCGGTCTTGTGCCCGACCCGAGGCCGAGATTGTGCCTTACTTCAAGCCCTGTTACTCAATCGACACCCAAGACCGGGCCCGTTGGGGTGATCGAACACATTCCGGACGGCGTCACCGTGCGATACCGGATCCGCCGCCGCACCCCGCCCCGGTCGTCACCACCGGTAGCCACCGGAGAGCCGGACGGCCTTCAACCGGCCTGCGGGAAAAGGGACTTGACGACAGGTCGACAAATCTCGGCCCGTTCGGAGCGGTGACCCTGAGCAACGGCTTCACTCGAACGAGTAATCACCCTGCGAGAGCGCCCGGCCGCACCCGAACGCCCGATGTGAGTTGCGACACACCGGGGATTTTCTCGCCGAAACCCTGACATTCGGAACAGCCGCGGATCCCGCCCGGACCGGTCCGCGCACGCCGGGCCGGACCCGCCGGACCGAGCCGGACCGAGCCGGACCCGGCCGCAGCGGGCGGGGGTCCGGCGGGTCAGCGCCTGGCGGCGTTGGCGGCGCGGCGGGCGAGCAGGGCGGCCTGGCGCTCGTCGAACTTGGTGGCCTGGGCGTTCAGCCCGTCCAGGAACAGCCCCAGCTCCTGCTGGGCCTGCAGGCCCTCGGGGGCCAGGCCGCCGACCTCCATGACCTTCAGGTGGCGCAGCACGGGCTGCAGGACGTCGTCGTGGTGGATCCGGAGGTTGTAGACGCCGCCGATGGCGATCTGGGCCGCGGAGCGCTCGAAGCCGGGCATGCCGTGGCCGGGCATCCGGAAGTTGATCACCACGTCGGCGATGGCCCGCATGGCCTGGTCGGGGGCGATCTCCAGGGCGGCCCGCAGCAGGTTCCGGTAGAAGACCATGTGCAGGTTCTCGTCGTTGGCGATCTTCGCCAGCAGCTGGTCGCAGAGCGGGTCGCCGGAGTGGTGCCCGGTGTTGCGGTGGGCGATCCGGGTGGCCAGCTCCTGGAAGGCCACGTAGGCGACCGAGTGCAGCATGCTGTGCGCGTTGTCCGAGCTGAAGCCCTCGCCCATGTGCGCCATGCGCGCCCGCTCCAGCTCCACCGGGTCGACCGCCCGGGTGGCGAGCAGGTAGTCGCGGATGGCTATGCCGTGGCGGCCCTCCTCGGCCGTCCAGCGGTGCACCCAGGTGCCCCAGGCGCCCTCGCGGCCGAACATGGTGGCGATCTCGTGGTGGTAGCTGGGGAGGTTGTCCTCGGTCAGCAGGTTGACCACCAGCGAGATCCGGGCCAGCGGCGTGACGTTGGACTGGTCGAGCGACCAGGCCTCGCCGCCGAGCACACCGTCGAAGTCCCGCCCCTGGCTCCACGGCACGAACTCGTGCGGCATCCACTCCTTGGCGACCTTGAGGTGCCGGTTGAGCTCGGTCTCGACGACCTCTTCGAGAGCGAGGATCAGCCGTGCGTCGGTCCAGGCGGACGTGGTGGTGCGCTGCACGGGGGCGATGGTCACGACGGTTCTCCCGGGGCGGACGAGGTGGCGGCCGGGTCGATCCGGCCGGCGGGGACGCCGGCGGAGCCGCTCAGGATCGACTCACTTACGGCTGCGTAGGTTACGACACCGTAAGTTGTCCCGGCGCGAAAAGACAAGCCGCCCCTGCCAGGCCTTATGTCAATCCGACACGGCGGGCAGGGGCGGCGGGCACGGTCCGCGCACGGACCGGCGACTGCGGTGCTGGTGGGCCGCCGGTCGGGCGGCCGGACGGCTCTGCGGGGGTGCTCCGAAGGGGTCTGTGGGGCCCGGCGGTCAGCCGGGGATGCGGACCCGGATGGTCAGGCCGCCCCCGGGCCGGGAGGAGGCCTCGATGGCGCCCCCGTGGGCCCGTACGACCGAGCGGACGATGGACAGGCCGAGGCCCACGCCCTTGTCGCTCCTGGTCCGGTCGGCCCCCTTGACCCGGCGGAACGGCTCGAAGATGTGCTCCAGCTCGTACCCGGGCACCACCGGGCCGGTGTTGGCGACCACCAGCTCTCCCCCGCCGTCCGGGGTGGCGGCGGTGGAGATCTCCACCCAGCCGTCGGCGAGGTTGTAGCGGACGGCGTTCTGCAGCAGGTTGAGCGCGATCCGCTCCAGCAGGACGCCGTTGCCCGAGACGGTGACCGGTGCCAGCTCCGGGCGCAGCACGACCTCGCGGGTGGCGGCCTCGGGGCGGATCTGCTCCAGGGCGCGCTGGGCGACCTCGGAGAGCTCGACGGGGCGGCGGTCGGTGAGCTCGTTGTCGCTGCGGGCGAGCAGCAGCAGGCCCTCGACCAGTTGCTCGCTGCGTTCGTTGGTGGCCAGCAGGGTCTTGCCGAGCTGCTGGAGGTCGGGCGAGGACGCCGGGTCGGAGAGCTGGACCTCCAGCAGGGTGCGGTTGATCGCGAGCGGGGTTCTCAGCTCGTGCGAGGCGTTGGCGACGAAGCGGCGTTGGGAGTCGAAGGCGCGGTCGAGGCGCTGCAGCATGTCGTCGAAGGTGTCGGCGAGCTCCTTGAGCTCGTCGTCGGGGCCGTCCAGCTGGATCCGCCGGTGCAGGTCGGAGCCGGCCACCTCGCGGGCGGTGCGGGTGATCCGGCCGAGCGGGCGCAGGACCCGGCCGGCCATCGCGTAGCCGGCGGCGAAGGCGATCACGGCCAGGCAGACCAGCGCGGTGAGGGCCTTGCGGAGCAGGGTGTTGAGCGCCCGGTCGGACTCGGTGGCCTGGAAGAGGTGGAGCTGGCGGTTGAAGTCGTTCGCGGAGACCAGGCTGCCGTCGGGGAGCCGGATGGCCACGCCCGGGTCGATCTTGAAGTCGGGCAGCGAGGCGTCCTGGAAGGACTGCCGGACGAAGTAGTACATCAGCAGCAGCAGGACCACGCCGGCCATCAGGAACATGCCGCCGTAGAGCAGGGTGAGCCTGATCCGGATGGTCGGCCGCAGGGCCAGCCAGGCGAACAGGCCGTCGCCCGGGCGGTAGGCGGGGGTCTCCCGCCGGTGCTCGGACGCGTCGGCGCCCTCCGGGGGGCGGGCCGGGCGTGGCGGGATCGGGCCCGGGCCGCCGGTGGGCGTGCCGGGGGCCCCGCCGACGGGGGGCGGGGTGTTCATGGCGTTCCTCTCGGGGCTGCGGGTGTGGGGCAAATGGGGCGGGGGCCCGATCCGGGGGCGGGCGGCTCAGATCCGGTAGCCGGAGCCGGGCACGGTGACGATGACCGGTGGGTCGCCGAGCTTGCGGCGCAGGGTCATGACGGTGACCCGGACGACGTTGGTGAACGGGTCGGTGTGCTCGTCCCAGGCCTTCTCCAGCAGCTGTTCGGCCGAGACGACGGCGCCGCCGGCCCGCATCAGGACCTCCAGGACGGCGAACTCCTTGGGGGCGAGCTGGACGGTGCGGCCCTCGCGGATCACCTCGCGGCGTCCGGGGTCGACGCTGATGCCGGCGCGCTCCAGGACGGGCGGCAGCGGGACGGTGGCCCGGCGGCCCAGGGCGCGTACCCGGGCGACGAGTTCGCTGAAGGCGAACGGCTTGGGGAGGTAGTCGTCGGCGCCGATCTCCAGGCCCTCCACCCGGTCGCTGATGTCGCCGGAGGCGGTCAGCATGATCACGCGGGTGGCGAGTCCCTGCTCGACCACCCGGCGGCAGACGTCGTCGCCGTGCACGAGGGGGAGGTCGCGGTCCAGGACGACCACGTCGTAGTCGTTGACGGCGATGCGCTGGAGCGCGGCCTCTCCGTCGTAGACGACGTCGACGGCCATCGCCTCGCGGCGCAGGCCGGTCGCGACGGCTTCGGCGAGGAGTTGCTCGTCCTCCACGACGAGTACCCGCACGGTGGTGGTCCCTTCTGCTGGTGCGGCCCCACCGTGCCTGCCCGTGCGGGCCGTTGTGCGCCGGGCGCGGGGTCGCCGGGCCGCGGGGCCGCGCGCGGCCTCGGGACTGGCGGACGACTCCGACGGTGCTGCCCATCCTGCCTGGTTCCCGGCTAAAGCCGCGGTAAGACCCGGTAGGACGGGTGGGAGCGGTCTGCGGCGCCTCCCGTCGGGGCCGGTCGGCGGGCGGATCCGGGGACGGCTGCTCCGATTGGACTGTGACGCGGGCAACTTTCTCGGCCCGATGAGGTTTCCCGGGCGAGGGGGTGGGGAGGACAAGCTCACACCCGCGATGCCGCCATTGCGCGGGTCGCACCCACCCGCCGCGTGTTCATCCGCACCGGCCAGGGGATCAGTGTCACGGTAGCCGCCACAGTCCGGCACCCGCGCCCGACCGGGGAACACCCGCCGGACAGGCGCATCCGTCGATCTTGATCCGTCGGCCGGGGAACATGCGGACCGTGCCCGTCCGACACAGCAAGGGGGCCCGTATGGACGCCTTCACCGACGGAATCCTGCAGCGCATAAGGAATGCGGAGCAGGATCTCCACCGCGCACTCGAGTCCGGGGACGAGTTCCTGGCCGAGGTCGAGCAGTCCGAGCTGGAGGACCTGCGCAGACTGGCCGCCGAGCACGGGGTCGACGCGGTGCACGAGATGCACCGCACCGCCGCCTGACTCAGCCCGGTAGCCGCACCAGCAGCGTGACCACCGCAGCACCGCAGTAAGCGCAGTACCGCCCCGCTCACAGGGGGCCGCCCACCGAAACGCGAGCCCTGGCACAGCCACTGTGCCAGGGCCCTTCCCTTTCCCACGGACCCGTTCCTCGCCCGGCCGCTCACCGTGCGGGGAGCGGCCCGCTCAGTCGCGCCAGGCGCCGATCTCGTCCAGCCGCCCCTGCAACTGCTCGAACAGGCCGGGCGGGGCGGCCACCGTGAGGTCGCCGCCGGGCTCCTGCCCGGGGCGGCCTCCGGCCAGCGCGCCCGCCTCCCGGGCGATCAGCACACCGGCCGCCCGGTCCCAGGGCGCCAGGCCCCGCTCGAAGTACCCGTCGACCCGGCCCGCGGCGAGGTCGCAGAGGTCGACCGCAGCCGCGCCGCCGCGCCGGATGTCCCGGAACTCCGGCATCAGGTGGAGCAGCACCTCCGCCTGGCGGACCCGGACCGCCTGCACGTAGTTGAAACCGGTGCTGACCAGGGCCTGCCCCCAGGGCGGCGCCGGGCGGCAGGTGACGGCCCGGCCGTCCAGGAACGCCCCGCCACCGAGCACCGCGTGGAACAGCTCGCCCCGGGCCGGCACGTAGACCACGCCGACCACCGCCCGGCCGTCCAGCTCCGCGGCCACGCTGACCGCCCAGTTGGGCAGGCCGTACAGGTAGTTCACGGTGCCGTCGAGCGGGTCCACGACCCAGCGCACTCCGCTGCTTCCGGGCCGGTCCGCACCCTCCTCGCCGAGGTAGCCGTCCGCGGGGCGGCGTTCGCCGATCAGCTCCAGGATCAGCTTCTCGGAGGCGAGGTCCATCTCGGTGACCACGTCGACCGGGCTGCTCTTGGTCGCGGCGACGCCGAGGTCGGCCGGGCGGCCGTCCCGCAGCAGGGCGCCGGCGCGGATCGCGGCCTCCTTGGCCAGCTCCAGCAGTTCGGCGAGCAGGTCGGGGCTGGGGGACACGCTGGTTCCTCCTGGGGGAGTGGTCTGGCGGGGACGGACCGGACGCCGGGGCGGCCGCGGGAGTCCGGGCCGGCGGATCAGAGCTGGGCGACCGCGGGCCGGGGTGCACGCGGGTTGGGGCAGCAGGCGACGGCGCACACGTCGTGGCTCGCGCCCAGCGCGCCGAGAGCGCAACGCTCCACCCTCGCTCCGCGTTCCACCGCCGCGCGCTCCAGCACCAGGTCGCGGACGGCCGCGGTGAACCGGGGGTCGGCCCCGACCGTGGCCGCCCTGGCGACCGGCAGGCCGAGCTCCGCCGCCCGGGCCGTCGCCTCGGTGTCGAGGTCGTACCTGACCTCCATGTGGTCCGAGACGAACCCGATCGGCACCATCACGACGGCCGCCGCGCCGTCCGCGTGCTGGGCCTCCAGGTGGTCGCAGATGTCCGGCTCCAGCCACGGGGTGTGCGGGGCGCCGCTGCGGCTCTGGAAGACCAGCTCCCACGGGCGCCCGGCGACGCCGGTGGCCCCGGCGACCGCGTCGGCCACCAGCCGGGCGACCTCCAGGTGCTGGGCCACGTAGGCGCCGCCGGGCCTGCCCCGGGCCGGGTCGTCGGGGGCGCCGGAGCTCTCCGCCATGGTGTCCGGGATGGAGTGCGTGGTGAAGGCGAGCCGGGCCCGGTCGCGGACCGCGGCCGGGAGCTCGGCGAGCGCGGCCAGCACGGCGTCGACCATCGGGTCGACGAAGCCGGGGTGGTTGTAGAAGTGCCGCAGCTTGTCGACCCGCAGCTCGGGCAGCCCCTCGGCGGCCAGCTGCGCCAGCGCGTCGGCCAGGTTCTCCCGGTATTGGCGGCAGCCCGAGTAGCCCGCGTAGGCGCTGGTGGCCAGCGTGAGCACCCGGCGGTGTCCGTCCGCGGCCAGCTCGCGCAGGGTGTCGACCAGGTAGGGGGCCCAGTTCCGGTTGCCCCAGTAGACCGGGAGGTCGAGGCCGTGCTCGGCGAAGTCCTTGCGGAGCGCGGCGAGCAGGTCGCGGTTCTGCTCGTTGATCGGGCTGACGCCGCCGAACAGGAAGTAGTGCTTGCCGACCTCGGCCAGGCGCTCCTTGGGGATGCCTCGGCCGCGGGTGACGTTCTCCAGGAACGGCACCACGTCCTCGGGGCCCTCGGGGCCTCCGAAGGAGAGGAGCAGCAGCGCGTCGTACGGCGCGGGGTCGGTGACGGTGGGCGAGTCGGACATGGCACCGATCCTCCCACCCGGCGGCACGCGGCGGGCGGCAGGCCGCTCGCGGGGCCGTCCGGGAAATATCCGTTGCCGAAGTTCGTAAGCTGTCTTTCAGACTCGTGTTCCTTACCCCACCTAGCGGAGCCCCCGTGCTGTCCAGTTACCGCCAGATCTTCGCCGCCCCCGGCAGCCTGGCCTTCTCCTCCAGCGGCTTCGTCGCCCGGCTGCCGATCTCCATGACGGGGATCGGCATCGTCACGATGCTCGCCCAGCTGCGCGGCTCGTACGGCCTGGCGGGCGCCGTCTCGGCGGTGCTGGCGCTGGCCGCGGCGGTGCTCGGCCCGCAGGTCTCGCGGCTGGTGGACCGGTACGGGCAGCGCCGGGTGGCGCTGCCGGCCACCGGGCTCACCCTGGTGGCGGCGGTGGCGCTGCTGCTCTGCGCCCGGTTCGACGCGCCGGCCTGGACGCTCTTCGTGTGCGCCGCCGGGATGGGGGTGATGCCCAGCACCGGCTCGATGGTCCGGGCCCGCTGGGCGAACCTGTACAGCGCCGAGCCGCCCAAGCTGCACACCGCGTACTCGTTCGAGGCCGTGGTGGACGAGATCTGCTTCATCGTCGGCCCGATCCTGTCGATCGGGCTCGCGACCTCGGTGTTCCCGGAGGCCGGCGTGCTGCTGGCCGGGGTGTTCCTGGGCGTCGGGGTGCTGCTGTTCACCGCGCAGCGCCGTACCGAGCCGCCGGTGCACCCGGAGGCCCACCACAGCGGGAGCTCGGCGATCACCTCGGCGGGCCTGCAGGTGCTGGTGCTGACCTTCGTGGCCACCGGTGCGATCTTCGGCTCGGTCGAGGTGGTGACCGTGGCCTTCGCCGAGGCGCAGGGGCACACCTCCGCGTCCAGCCTGGTGCTCGCGGTCTACGCGCTGGGCTCCTGCGTGGCCGGGGTGGTCTTCGGGACGCTGCGGCTGAAGGGGTCGATGCCGGCCCGGTTCCTGGCCGGCGTCGCGCTGATGGCGGCCAGCATGGTGCCGCTGCTGGTGGTCGCCGAGAGCCTGCGCGGGACGGCCGGGCTGGTCGGCATCGGCGGGGCGCTGTTCCTGGCCGGGCTGTCCATCTCCCCCACCCTGATCACCGCGATGGCCCTGGTGGAACGGCTGGTCCCGGCCGCGCAGCTGACCGAGGGGATGACCTGGACGACCACCGGCCTGGCCACCGGCGTGGCGCTCGGCTCCGCCGCGGCCGGCTGGATGGTGGACGCGGCCGGCGCCGCGGCCGGCTACTGGGTCCCGGTGGCCGCCGGCGGGTTCGGCGTGCTGGTGGCCCTGGCCGGGATGGCCCGGCTGCGCGGCGGGCTGGACACCGACGAGCCGGCGACGGCCGAGAGCTCGCTGCACGGCTGAGCCCCGGACGGCCCGGCCGGTGCCCATTTACCGGTGGGGAAGGAGTGACTACGCTCACACTACCCACTGGTAGTACGTCAGCAGGAGGCCTCCGCATGCCCCAGAGCACCGCCACCGCCGGCTGGCGCAACTGGGCCGGCAACCAGAGCGCCCGGCCCAGCCGGGTGGTCGCCCCGGCCAGTGCGCAGGAGCTGGGCGAGGTGGTCCGCCGGGCCGCCGAGGACGGCCGCACGGTCAAGGCGGTCGGCTCGGGCCACTCCTTCACCGCGATCGCCGCCGCCGGGGACGGGGTGCTGGTCCGGCCGGACGGGCTCACCGCCGTCCGCGGCATCGACCACGAGGCGGGCACCGTCACGGTCGAGTCCGGCCTCCCGCTGCACCGGCTCAACCGGCTGCTGACGACGGCCGGCCTCTCGCTCACCAACATGGGCGACATCGAGGTCCAGACCGTGGCCGGTGCCACCAGCACCGGCACCCACGGCACCGGCCGCGACTCCGGCTCGCTCGCCGCGCAGATCCGGGCCGTGGAGATCGTGCTCGCCGACGGTTCCGTCCAGCAGTGCTCGCCGACCGAGAACGCGGAGCTCTTCCAGGGCGCCCGGCTCGGTCTCGGTGCGCTGGGCGTGATCAGCGCCGTCACCCTCGGCGTCGAGCCCGCCTTCCTGCTCACCGCCCACGAGCAGCCGATGGCCTTCGACGAGGTGCTGGAGCGCTTCGACGACCTGACCGCCGTCAACGAGCACTTCGAGTTCTACTGGTTCCCGCACACCGACCGGTGCAGCACCAAGCGCAACAACCGCAGCCAGGGCCCGGCCGCCCCGCTGCCCGGGTTCAAGGCCTGGCTGGACGACGACTTCCTCTCCAACACCGTCTGGGAGTGCGCCTGCCGGGTGGGCCGCCGGTTCCCCGGCACCATTCCGACGATCGCTCAGCTCGCCAGCCGCGCCTGGTCGGAGCGCACCTTCACCGACACCGCGTACCGGGTGTTCACCAGCCCCCGCAAGGTGCGCTTCACCGAGATGGAGTACGCCGTCCCGCGCGAGGCGGCCGACACGGTGCTGCGCGAGCTCAAGGTGCTGGTGGAGCGCTCGGACTGGCGGATCAGCTTCCCCGTGGAGGTCCGCACCGCGCCCGCGGACGACCTCTGGCTCTCCACCGCCCACGGGCGCGACAGCGTCTACATCGCCGTCCACCTCTACCGCGGCAGCCCCGAGCAGGGCTACTTCACCGAGGTGGAGAAGCTGATGGCCGCCCACGCGGGCCGCCCGCACTGGGGCAAGCTGCACACCCGGGACGCCGAGTACCTGGCCTCGGTCTACCCGCGCTTCGGCGACTTCACGGCGCTGCGCGACAAGGTCGACCCGGGCCGGCTGTTCGCCAACGACTACCTGCGCCGGGTGCTCGGCGCCTGACCCGTCAGGGGGAGGGCGAGCCGCTCGGCGCGGCGGCCGGGGAGGACGGCTCGCCGGAGGGGTCCGACGGGCCCGCCGTCGAGCCGTGCGACGGGGTGCCGCTCGGGGAGGCACCCGACGGGCTCCCCGACGGCGTCCGGGACGGCCCGGCCGACGGACTGTCCGAAGAGCCCGCTCCCCCGCCCGGCGAGGCGCTCGCCGACCCGGACGGCACGGCCGCCGGCCCGGTGCCGCCGGGGGAGCCCTCGGCCGGGGCCGGCCGCACCGGCTCGCCGCGGCCGGGGGTGAGCGAGGTCCCGGTCCGCGAGTCCCCGCCGGTCAGACTGCTCACCGGCTCGCCCGCCACCACCTCCACCGCCAGGATCGGCACCATCGCCAGACCGAACACCAGCGCGGACACCGCCGCGTAGGTGCGCCAGGTCCACCGGCGGCGGGCCCGGACCAGCCGCGGCTCGTTCCACTCCCCGGTCGCCACCGGTGCCGAGCCCGGGTCCGGCACCTGGCGCAGAGAGTTGACGGTGGCGCCCGGTCCGCGGTCCACCGCGCCGCGCAGCTGCTCGCCGGTGCGCCGGAAGAGGTGCTGGAAGAAGGCGCTGCCGACGGTGGCCCCGACACTCACCACGGCGGCACCGATGATCGTGCCGTACACCCCGAGTTCGGAGGCGAGGACCGCACCGACCACCGTGGCCAGGGCGCTCGCGGCGACCTGGGCCACGCTCAGGTCCAGCCGCCCGCGGCCCTTCCCGCTCGTCCCGTCCGCGGCCGCGGCCTCCGCCTGCGGCGCGGACCACTCCCTCTGCTGCGGCATCAACATCCCTCGGTCGGCGCGTCACGATTTCGAACAAGTCAGCCCATCTTGCACAGACAAGGACACATGGGGCGAAAATCCGACTCCCTGAAGTCGATATATGTGAAGATGATCACCACTGCGTGATCGAGGGTCTGCCATTGGAGTGCGGGCTCTTGAGATTCCGGTGATTCGCGGGAGACTTGAGCGGCGAGCCGCCCCTGTCGATGCCACGAATGGAGTACTGTTCGTGGAGCCTGAGCCTTCGGTCAATCAGTCGGCTGACCGTCGGAAGACGATCGGAACGCCCGGGCGCAACGTCGACCGGCGACGTGGCAAACAGGCAACCGTGCCACAGCGGCGCGCCCGGGCGAAAGCCCGACACGCCGGGTAACTCTGCAAGGTTGTGGCCACTCGCCAGCGGGCAGGCCACACTCAGTACGGGAGCAGCGACGCAGGTGACGTCGGCAGGCACCACCCGGGAGGTAACCGTGCCCGAACTGCGCGTCGTGGCCGTCAGCAACGACGGCACACGGCTGGTGCTCAAGGCTGCCGACAGCACGGAGTACACCCTCCCGATCGACGAGCGGCTGCGCGCCGCCGTCCGGGGTGACCGCCCGCGGCTCGGCCAGATCGAGATCGAGGTCGAGAGCCACCTCCGCCCCCGTGACATCCAGGCGCGGATACGAGCCGGTGCCTCCGCCGAGGAGGTCGCCCAGGCCGCCGGCATCTCCGTCGACCGGGTCCGCCGCTTCGAGGGTCCGGTGTTGGCCGAGCGCGCCTTCATGGCCGAGCGCGCCCGCAAGACCGCGATCCGCCGGCACGGCGAGTCCACCGGCCCGCAGCTCGGCGAGGCCGTGGCCGAGCGGCTCGCGCTGCGCGGCGCCGAGAAGGACACCGAGCGGTGGGACTCCTGGCGCCGGGACGACGGCACGTGGGAGGTCATCCTCGCGTACCGCTCCGACGGTGAGGGCCGCAGCGCCAGCTGGACGTACGACCCGCCGCGCCGGCTGGTGCAGCCGAACGACGACGAGGCCCGCGCGCTGATCGGCGAGAACGTCGACCGCGAGGAGGACTCGGTCTTCCCGTTCATCCCGCGGATCGCCCGGCTCCCCCAGGACCGTCCGGCCCGGCCGATGATCGAGCGGCCGTCGGCCGACCGGATCATGTCGTCCCGGGAGGTCCGCGAGGTCCGGGAGGCGCGCGAGCCCAGGGAGGCGACCGCCGAGGCACGGGACTCGCTGACCAGCCTGCTGGACGTGGTGCCCGCCTTCCGCGGCGATCTCGCGATCGGCCCGGCCCCCGAGCCCGCCGTGGCCGAGGAGCCCGAGGTCGTGGAGGAGCCGGCCGCGCCCGCGGCCAGCATCGGCGCCGGTTCGGCGTACGCGGACATCCTGATGCCCCGTTCGGTCGCCCCGCACCGGGACCGCCTGGTCGGTACGACGGACCGTCAGGCCGAGGCGGACGGCGTCCGTCCGGGCCGCCGGGCCACCGTGCCCAGCTGGGACGAGATCGTCTTCGGCAGCCGGCGCAAGAAGCAGGACTGAGCACGACGGAACGGGCGGCGGCCCCCTCCCCGGAGGGTGCCGCCGCCCGTTCCGTCGTGCTGCGCGGGCCCGGGCGTCAGCCCGGCAGGGCGCCGGTGGCCGCCGGGTTGCGCGGGTCGCCCGACCACTCGCTCCACGAGCCGGGGTACAGGGCCGCGCCGTCCCGGCCCGCGACCGCCAGGGCCAGCAGTTCGTGGGCGGCCGTGACCCCCGAGCCGCAGTAGACGCCCACCTCGCGGTCCTCGACGCCCAGCGCACCGAAGCGGGCCGCCAGTTCGGCCGCCGACCGGAAGCGGCCGTCGGCCGTCAGGTTCTCGGTGGTCGGGGCGGACACCGCGCCGGGGATGTGCCCGGCCCTCGGGTCGACCGGCTCGACCTCGCCGCGGTAGCGCTCCCCCGCCCGGGCGTCCAGCAACAGCCCCGTACGGGCCAGCTCGGCCGCGCCGGCCGCGTCCAGGGTCGGCAGCTGCCCGGGCACCGGCTCGAAGTCGCCGTCCCCGTCGGCCGGGACGTCGGTGCTCTCGGGCAGTCCCGCCGCGCGCCAGGCGGCCAGCCCGCCGTCCAGCACCCGGACGTCCCGGTGGCCGGCCCAGCGCAGCAGCCACCAGGCCCGGGCCGCCGAGGTCGCCGGGCCCGCGTCGTAGACGACCACCGGCCGCCCGGCCCGCACCCCGGCCCGCCGCAGCGCCGCGCCGAACACCCCGGGATCGGGCAGCGGATGGCGGCCGGCCGTGCCGGGCGGCGCGGCCAACTCGACGTCCAGGTCGAGGTAGTGCGCGCCGGGCAGGTGCCCGGCCGCGTACTCGTCGACGCCGGGCGGGCCGCCGAGCTGCCAGCGGACGTCCAGCAGGACCGGCGGGGTGGCCGCGGCGAGTGCGGAGTGCAGCTCGGCGGCCTGGATCAGCGGGTGGGGAGTAGCCGTCATGCGGACATTGTCGCCCGACGGCTCAGCTCTTTGTACGGTCTTTGCCCGGCCCCGCGGTCGGTCGCCGGGCTCCGGGCGGGCCGCGGTGCGACGATGCGGCCTGGACACGTCGGCCGGCCGGTGAGGAGACCCGATGACGGCGGTGCAGGTACGGCTCGCACAGGGCACACCCTGCTGGGTGAGTCTGACGACCGGTGACCCCGACGGCGCCCGGGCGTTCTACGGCTCCCTGCTGGGTTGGGAGTTCGAGCCCGACTCGGCCCGGGCCGGCGGCTGCGTCCGGGCGGCCGTGCACGGCACGGAGGTCGCCGCGCTCGGTGCGGCCCCGCCAGGGAGGGCGCAACCCGCCTGTTGGACCACGTACTTCACGGTGGACAGCGCCGACCTGGCCGCCCAGCGGATCCGGGAGTGCGGCGGCACGGTGGCCGTCGGCCCGCTGACGGTCGACCGGATCGGGCGGACGGCGATCGCCGCCGACCTGTCGGGTGCGGTCTTCGGCATTTGGGAGGCGGCCGGGCGGAGCGGACGGGAGCCCGACCGGAGGGCGGCGGGCCGGGAGCGGGCCGACCGGCCCGGCGAGCCCGCCTGGAACGAGCTGGTCACCGCCGACGAGGCGGGCGCGGCCGCGTTCTACCGGGCGGTGCTGGGACGGCCGGTGGCGACCGGGACCCAGCCCGACGGCACCCCGCACGACGGCGCCCCGGCCGGCGGGCCCCCGCACTGGCGGGTGCACTTCGCGGTGGCCGACACCGACCTGGCGGTCCACCGGGCGCTCGCCCTGGGCGGGGTGCTGAGGGCGGGACCGTACGACACCCCGGACGGGCGGGTGGCCCGGCTGGCCGACCCGCAGGGCGGACGCTTCGCGGTGGCCGGTCCCGGCCGGACGGCGTCGGGGGCGGTCTGACGTTCCCCGTGGGCCCGTTCCCCGGCGGGCCCGCTCCTCAGCGGGCCTGCTCCTCGAAGGGCAGGACGTCCGGGGAGAGCACCGCCGCCCGGGAGGTCGCGGCGGTCAGGCGCCGGCGGTGGTGGCGGCGGCAGAGCACCTCGTAGCCGATCTCGTCCTCGTTCACGGCGACGTCGCCGACCACCACCTGCGCCCCCTCGACGACCATCACGCCGCCGACGGTACGGGCGTTGTGGGTGGCGCGGGCACCGCACCAGCACAGGGCCTCGACCTGGAGCACCTCGACCCGGTCGGCGAGCTCGATCAGCCGCTGGGAGCCGGGGAAGAGCCTGGTCCGGAAGTCGGTGGTGATGCCGAAGGTGTAGACGTCGATGCAGAGTTCGTCGACCACCCGGGCCAGCTGGTCGATCTGGTCGGTGGAGAAGAACTGGGCCTCGTCGCAGATCAGGTAGTCCACCTTGCCGCCGGCGGAGAGCAGGTGGACGACGTGCGCCTGGAAGTCGAAGTCGTCGGTCACCTCGACCGCCTCGGTCCGCAGGCCGAGGCGGCTGGAGATGGTCGCGGCACCGGCCCGGTCGTGGCGGGTGAAGATGATGCCCTTGCGCCCGCGCGCCGCGTGGTTGTGGTCCATCTGCAGCGCGAGCGTCGACTTGCCGCAGTCCATCGTGCCCGAGAAGAACACCAGTTCAGCCATGGGTGGAGCGTGGGCCTTTCAGTGAGATTGCCGGGTCAGGTGCGGACTTCGAGCAGCGGCACCAGCTGCTCGACCGGGGTCATCGAGCCGTGCAGGCCGATCATCGAGGACTCGCCGGGCTCCCTGCGGGAGGCGATCACCGCGATGTCGTCCCGGGCGGCGGCCACCACGTCACCGATCCGGTGGTACACCCGGTCGTCCACCACCGGGCCGAACCAGCCCTCGGCTATCGCCCGCTCCCGGTCGGCGACCCACATCCGGTCGCCGAGCACCTCGCTCCAGACGGTGAACACGTCGTTGGCCGCCCCGGGCACCGCGTACACGTGCCGGGCCCGGCCCTCGCCGCCCAGCAGGGCGACGCCGGCGCTCAGTTCCCAGTCCTCGTCGAAGTCGACCCGGTCCTCGGGAGCGATGTCGATCATGCCGTGGTCCGCGGTGACGTACAGCGCGGACCGCGGCGGAAGCTGTTCGGCCAGCCGGCGCGCCAGCCGGTCGACCGTGTTCAGCATCATCCGCCACTCGTCCGAGTCCACCCCGAAGCGGTGCCCGGCGCCGTCCAGTTCGCTCACGTAGGTGTAGACCAGTGCCCGGTCGTGGTCGGCCATCCAGCGGGCCGCCTCGTCCATCCGCTCCTCGCCGGTGGTCCGGCCGAGGAAGGAGCCGCCGGACAGCGCCACCCGGGTCAGCGGGGTCTGCGCGAACAGCGGCGAGGAGACCTGACTGGTCGCCACCCCGGCCCGGTGGACCTGCTCGAAGACGGTCGGGTAGGGCTGCCAGCTCACCGGATCCACCGGCGGCTGCCAGCGCAGCTGGTTCATCAGGTACCCGGTGCCCGGGACGGCCACCGTGTAGCCGGCCAGCCCGTGCAGCCCCGGCGGCGTGCCGGTGCCGACCGAGGCCAGCGAGGTCGCCGTGGTGGACGGGAAGCCCGCGGTGATCGGATTGGCGCCGGCCATCAGGGAGGTCAGGAAGGGGGCGTACTCCGGGTGGCGCCGGATCAGCTCCCAGCCCATCCCGTCGACCAGGAACACGCAGACCCGGTCGGCGGGCTCCAGCACCAGCCCGCTCCGGAAGCCGGGCAGGCCGAGGCCGACCGCCACGGCCGGCAGCAGGTCGGCCAGCGACCCGCTCCCGTAGGCCGGGACGGGTGCGTCGGAGGGGTCGAGGATCTCGAAGGCGTCGTAGTCGAGGTGCGGCATTCGCTGGCGGACCTCAGCCCCGGGTGCTGACGGTCGCCTCGGACAGCGCGCGCGCGAACACCAGAGCCTGGCCGACCGTCTCCGGGCCGTCCCCCGCCTCGCTGACCCGCAGCGACAGGTCGTCCGCGGTCGCGGAACCGGTGTAGCCGTGGTCCGCCTCACAGTTCGGGTCCGAACAGCCGGCCGGCTCCAGGTCGAGGCGCTGCACCGCCCCCCAGCCGATGGTCAGCACGACCTCGCGCGGCAGCGTGCCGGGCGTGTACGTCTCGGGGTTGGCGACCATGCGGCTGACCACCACCGAGTTGATCCGGTCCAGCCGGACCGTCTCGGTGGAGGTGGTCGCGTACGGCACCGGGTTGCCCGCGTCGCCGTTCTGCTCGTCGGTGTGGCTGACCACGAACCGGGACGAGGTCAGCACCAGCACGGTGACGTGCCGGCGCACCTCGTTGGCGTCGAAGGTGGTCTCCTGGTGCACCAGGTAGGAGGTGATCGGCTCGGGGCCCACCGCGGACTCGACCGCCTCGGACACCAGCGCCGGGTAGTAGCCGCTGCGCTCGATCGCGGACCGCAGGTCCTGCGTGGTGGTGGTACCGGTCTTGGCCATAACTCCATCCTGGCATGTCCCGCCTCCGAAGCGGGCGGCACTGCGCCGAGCTTCCGGGCCTTCCGCGCCCCGTCGAAGGGGCGCAACCACGAAAGGTTACAGGGTGCTCATGGCACGTGGCCCCAGATCGCTGCGGACCGGCAGGGGCGCGATCCGGACCTGCGCGCCCAGCACCGCCAGCCCGCGCGGGGCCACCACCACCGGTTCGAGGTCGACCGACGCCACCTCCGGCAGGTCGTCGACCAGCCGGGACACCCTCAGCAGCAACTCCTCCAGCGCCGCTGTGTCGACCGGTGCGGCACCCCGCCAGCCGAACAGCAGCGGCGCCGCCCGGACCTCCCGGATCAGTTCCGCCGCGTCGCGGTCGGTGGCCGGCACCAGCCGGTGGGCCAGATCACCCAGCAGCTCCGACGGCGCCCCGGCCAGCCCGAAGGAGAGGATCGCGCCGGCCGCCGGATCGACGCTCGCCCCGATCACCGTGTCCACCCCGCGCGGCGCCAGCCGCTGCACCACCAGCCGGGCCCGCTCCGCCCCGCCGAGCAGCGCGTCCAGCTCCCGGTGCGCCCGGCGCAGCTCGGCCTCGCCGGTCAGGTCCAGTCGGACGCTGCCCAGGTCGGGGCGGTGGCGCAGGTGGTCGGCGGTGGCCTTCAGCGCGACCGGGTAGCCGAGCTCGGCCGCGGCGCGCACCGCGCTCCGCTCGTCCGGTGCCGGGACGGTCGGGCTGACCTCGATGCCGTACGAGCCGAGCAGGCGCACCGCGTCCGCCTCGGGGAGGGTGACCCGGGCGCCGCCCGGCTGGGTGCGGGCGGCCACCGCGGCGGGGGTCTCCAGCGCGGCCTCCACCTGGGCGCGGGCGGCGGTCTCGTCGATCCGGTCCAGCTCGGGCACCCGGGCGGTCTGCTCCGCCTCCGCGGTGCGGCGGCGCCAGTCGGCGTACCGGACGGCGTCCGCGAGGGCGTGCACCGCCCGTTCGGGCGCCGGGTAGGCGGGGATCCGGCCGGGCCGCAGGCGCTCGGTGAGGCCGGTCAGCGCGAGGTGGGTGAGCAGCAGCGGCTTGCCGACCTCGCGGGCGAGCGCGGCGGCGTCCAGCAGGGCCGCGGCGATCTCCGGGTCGTCGGTGCTGAGCTCCTGGTCGGGGCCGGCGCCCTGCACTCCGATCGGGGGGATGGCGACGGCGATCACCGCGTCGGTGCCGGGGTCGCGCAGCGCGGTGTGCAGGGCGATCCGGAAGTTCTCGCCGGTGGCGGCGGTGGTGAGGTCGACCGGGGTGCGCGGGCGCAGCCCGGCGCTGAGGCAGGCGTCGTGGGTGAGCAGGCCGAGCGAGTCGGAGTTGCCGACCACCGCCACCCGGTCGCCGGCCGGCAGCGGCTGGCCGGCGAGCAGTTCGCCGGTGTCGAACAGCTCGGTGATGGTGTCCACCCGGACCACGCCGGCCTGCTGGAACAGGGCGTCCACGGTGGCGTCACGCAGTCGGCCGGCGGCGGGCTGGACGGCGTGGCCGGGCGGCAGGCTGCCGGTGTGGCGGGCGCCCTTGAGCACCACCACCGGTTTGGCGGCGGCCAGCCGGCGGGCGATCCGGGTGAACTTGCGCGGGTTGCCGAAGGACTCCAGGTACAGCAGCAGCACCTCGGTCGCCCCGTCCTCCTCCCAGTACTGCAGCCAGTCGTTGCCGGAGACGTCGGCCCGGTTGCCGACCGAGGCGAAGGAGGAGACGCCGAGCCCGCGGCGGTGCGCGGCCTCCAGCAGCGCCACCCCGATCGCCCCGGACTGGCAGAACAGGCCGAACGGTCCCCGTGCGGGGAGCACCGGTGCCAGCGAGGCGTTCAGCGGGTGCTCGGGGTCGGTGTTGATCAGGCCGAACGCGTTCGGGCCGACCACCCGCATCCCGGCGGCCCGGGCCTGCCGGACCAGGGCGCGCTGGCGGTCGCGGCCCTCCGGCCCGGTCTCGGCGTACCCGGCGGTGAGCACCACCAGTCCCTGCACCCCGTGCGCGCCGCATTCGGCGACGGCGGCGGGGACCCCGGGCTCGGGGACGACGATCACCGCGAGGTCGATCGGGCCGCTGATGTCGAGGACGGAACGGTGGGTGGCCACCCCGTCCAGCTCGGTGCCGGGCGGCGCGTTGCGGTTCACCGCGTAGACCGGGCCCCGGAAGCCGGCCAGGTCGCGCAGCATCGCCCGGCCCACCGCGTGCGGGTTGCGGGAGACGCCGACCACCGCGACCGAGCGCGGGGTGAGCAGCCGCTGCACCGAGCGGGCCTCGGCGCGGTGCTCGCGGGCCCGCATCACCGCGAGGGAGGCCGCGGTGGGCTGCAGGTCGAACTCCAGGTGCACGACGCCGTCGGCGATGCTGCGGCGCTGGGTGTAGCCGGCGTCGGTGAAGACCTTCACCATCTTGCGGTTCTCGGGGAGCACCTCCGCGGTGAAGCGGCGGATGCCGCGCTCCTGGGCGACCGCGGCGATGTGCTCCAGCAGCGCGGAGGCGACGCCCCGGCCCTGGTGCGCGTCCTGGACCAGGAAGGCCACCTCGGCGTCGGTGCCGGTGGTGGAGGGGCGGCCGTCGGCGTCGATCCGGTCGTAGCGGACGGTGGCGATGAAGCGGTCGCGCACCACCACGGCGAGGCCGACCCGGTTGATGTAGTCGTGGTGGGTGAAGCGCCGGACGTCCTTGTCGGAGAGCCGGGGGTAGGGCGCGAAGAAACGGAAGTACTTGGACTGGTCGGAGACCTGTTCGTAGAACTCCACCAGGCGCTCGGCGTCGGCCTCGGTGATGGGCCGGATCCGGGCCGTGCCGCCGTCGCGCAGCAGGACGTCGGCCTCCCAGTGCCGGGGGTAGCTGTGCTCGTCGCCCCGGTGCGGGGGGCGGGCCGCGGAGTCGTCCACGATCGTCAGGTTATCCGCCCGCGGGCCGGATGGCGCCGGTCCAGCGTGCGCGGCAGGGCGGGGCCGGTCCGGCCGGTCACGAATCGGCCGCCGACCGGTCGCGAGCGTGCACCGGGCGGGGCGGGGAGGCGGCCGCCGTGCAACACTGGTCTAGACAACATGGCTCCACCAGCACCACCTGAAAGGCACGTCACATGGCCGAGCGCCGCGTCACCATCGGATGGCCCGAGGGCCTGCACGCCCGTCCCGCCTCCGTCTTCGTCCGCGCCGTGACCTCCACCGGCCTGCCGATCACCATCGCGAAGGAGGGTGGCAACCCGGTCAACGCCGCCTCCATGCTGGGCCTGCTCGGCCTCGGCGCCGAGGGCGGCGACACCGTCGTCCTCGCCTCCGACGCCGACGGCGCCGACCAGGCCCTGGACCGCGTCGCCACGCTGGTCAGCGAAGGCCTCGACGAGCTGCCGGCCGCCTGACCCCGGCCACACGAAGGGGTGCCCCGCAGACCGCGGGGCACCCCTCACCGCACCGGCGTCCCCTCACCGCTCCACTGCACGGCACCCGGACGGCGGCCGGAGCCCGGCGTCAGAACACCGACCAGCCGGTGGCCGTGGTCAGCGCGTCCAGCGCCGCCACCCCGAGCACCGAGTTCCCCGCCGCGTCCAGCCCCGGGCTCCACACGCACACCGAACCGCGCCCCGGCAGCACCGCGAGCACACCGCCGCCCACCCCGCTCTTGCCCGGCAGCCCCACCCGGAACGCGAACTCCCCCGCCGCGTCGTACGTCCCGCAGGTCAGCAGCACCGCGTTCACCCGCTTCGCCTCGCTGCGGGTCAGCAGCCGCGAACCATCCGTCCTCGTCCCGTGCCGCGCCAGGAACAGCCCCGCCAACGCCAGGTCCCGGCAGCTCGCCGCGATCGCGCAGTGCGCGTAGTAGTGCACCAGCACGCTGTCGACCGGGTTGCGCAGGTTCCCGTAGCTCGCGATGAAGTGCGCCAGCGCCGCGTTGCGGTGGCCGTTGCGCGCCTCCGAGGCCGCCACCGCGTCGTCGGTGTCCACCAGCGCGTTGCCCGACTCCGCCCGCAGGAAGTCGCGCACCGCCCCCGCCGCGTCCCCCGTCAGCTCCAGCAGCCGGTCCGTCACCACCAGCGCACCCGCGTTGATGAACGGGTTGCGCGGCACCCCGTGCTCGGTCTCCAGCTGCACCAGCGAGTTGAACGGGTTCCCGGACGGCTCCCGCCCCACCCCGCGCCAGAGCGCCTCGTCGCCCTCCGCGATGGCCAGTGCCAGCGTGAACAGCTTCGAGACGCTCTGGATCGAGAACGGCTGCTCCCAGTCCCCCGCGCCGTACACCTCGCCGTCCACCGTCGCGATCGCCATCCCGAACGCCCCCGGATCGGCCTCGGCCAGCGCCGGAATGTAGTCCGCGACCCGGCCCCGCGCCTCCCCGCGCAGCGCCTGGTCCATCACCTCGTGCAGCAGTCCCTGGTAGTCCACCGGGCCATTGTGGCCGGTGGGCCGGTGGGGCCCGGCGGCGGGCCGCGGGCGGCGGGCCGGCACGGGGAGCCGGCTGCTCAGGCCCGCACGTCAGCCCTTCACACAGACGACCTGCTTGAGCTGCGCGACGACCTCGACGAGGTCCTTCTGCTGGGCGATGACCCGCTCGATCGGCTTGTACGCACCCGGGATCTCGTCGACCACACCGGAGTCCTTGCGGCACTCCACGCCCTTGGTCTGCTCGGCCAGGTCGTGCGCGGTGAACCGCTTCTTCGCCGCCGTCCGGCTCATCTTCCGGCCCGCACCGTGCGACGCCGAGTTGAACGACGCCTCGTTGCCGAGCCCACGGACGATGTACGACCCCGTGCCCATCGAGCCGGGAATGATCCCGTAGTCGCCCGAACCGGCCCGGATTGCACCCTTGCGGGTCACCAACAGGTCGACACCGTCGTACCGCTCCTCCGCCACGTAGTTGTGGTGGCAGCTGATCATCTCGTCGAAGGCCACCTTCGCCCTCGGGAACTCACGCCGCACGACGTCCTGGAACAGCGCCATCATCATGGCCCGGTTGTTCTTGGCGTACTCCTGCGCCCAGAACAGGTCCTGCCGGTAGGCGGCCATCTGCGGGGTGTCCGCGATGAAGACGGCGAGGTCCCGGTCGATCAGGCCCTGGTTGTGCGGCAGCGAACGGGCCACCGTCATGTGGTGCTCCGCCAGCTCCTTGCCGATGTTGCGCGAACCCGAGTGCAGCATCAGCCAGACCGCGTCGGACGTGTCGACGCAGACCTCGACGAAGTGGTTGCCGCCACCGAGGCTCCCCATCTGCTGGGCCGCCCGCTCGCGCTTCCACTTCACCTCGGGCGCGATCGCGTCGAAGCGGCCCCAGAAATCGTCCCAGCCCGCCGTCGCGAAACCGTGCAGCTTGCCCGGGTCGACCGGGTCGGTGTGCAGCCCGCGGCCGACCGGGATGGCCGCCTCGATCTTGGACCGCAGCCGGGACAGGTCGTCCGGCAGGTCCTTCGCCGTCAGCGAGGTCCTGACCGCGGTCATCCCGCAGCCGATGTCGACGCCGACCGCCGCCGGGCAGACCGCGCCCTTCATGGCGATCACGGAACCGACCGTCGCCCCCTTGCCCAGGTGCACGTCGGGCATCACGGCGAGGCCGTGCAGCCAGGGCAGCGTGCTGATGTTGCGCAGCTGGTCCATCGCCTGGCTCTCGACGGTGGCCGGGTCGGTCCACATCCGGATCGGGACGCGGACGCCGGGAACCTCGGTGTACGACATGGCGGTACGACCTCCCAGGGTCGGTTGGTTTCAAGCGTAGAAGAGTTGCCGCGCGAGATGTCCCGGCGCGGCTCGGGGAAGTACTTCGGCTGTCGCGCTCAGGCCGACAGCGGCCGGCCGGACGGCCTCCGGAGGGACGGTCGTGGGGAGCGTCGACAAGGTTGCTCGACCCGCATGGTGACCGCCTCCTTCCGTGATCCGTCGCAGCGGTTGCGGGAGTCATCTACCCACACTCCGGGCGGCGGGCGCAACGCAATTGGGCCCGCCGCCCCTCACTCCCGCGGGCCTGCGGCGACGGAGCTCCAGAGGTCGGCGAGGCTCTGCGCCAGCGGGATCTCCGGCCGCCACCCGAGGGCCCGACCGGCCCGGGAGACATCGGCCTGCTGCCAGGAGAGAGCGGCCGAGCGGATCGAGCCCGGCCCGGTCTCGGAGATCGTGCCGGTGAAGCCGCTCGCCTGGACGAGTCCCTCGGCGATCGCCCGTACCGGCCTCGCCCGCCCGCTGCCGATGTTGATGATCCGAGGGAGGCCGGCCGGAGCCGCGGCCGCGGTGACGACCGCCCGCGCCACGTCGCGTACGTCGACGAAGTCCCGGTGGCCCGCCATGGGCCCGACCCGGACGACGCCGCCGTCCCCGGCCGTCCCGGACCGCAACGCACCGCGGAGCTCCGCAGCCAGGCGCCCCGGCAGAGAACCGGCGGCGGCCCCGGGCCCCACCGCGTTGAACACCCTCAGGACCACGGCGTCGAGGTCGGCCGCGGCCACCGCGAGGCTCCCCGCAAGCTTGCTCACGCCGTACGCCCCCAGCGGGCGCGGGGCCGCCGCCTCGGTCAGCGAGCCGCCGGCAGTACCCGGCCCGTACTCCGCCGACGAGCCGAGGTGCACCAGCCGGGCCCGGTGGCGGGTACGGCGCAGACCCGCGCAGAGCACCGCGGCGCCGTGTGCGTCGACCGCGACCAGGGCGGCGTCCTCGCCCGAGACGGCGCCCGCGCAGTTGATCACCACGTCGGGCCGGAGCTCGTCGGCCGCCGCCCGGAGGTCCGCGGCTCCCACCGTCGCCAGGTCGAGGGGGACGTCGGTGCCGGTGCGACCGGCAGTGAGCAGCCGGGCGGCCGGCAACGCGCCCAAGGCGGTGGCGACATGGCCGCCCAGCCAGCCGGTCGCGCCGATCAGCAGCACTCTCATCCGCCGCTCCCCGGTGGCGGCGGGGGGATCAGCCGATGCCGCATCAGCTCGAACTCGGCGTTGGCCCGGTCGTAGTCGTCGGGTCGGCCGATGTCCAGCCAGTAGCCGTCGAACTCGAAGACGGCGGGCAGCGTGCCGGCGGCGAGCAGGTCCAGGGAGAGCCGGTCGAAGCCGAGGGGGCTTCCGGGCGGGTAGTCGTCGAGGGTGGTTCGTGACATTCCATAGACGCCCATCGACGCCTGGTAGCTGAGACTGGGCTTCTCGGTGAACCCGACCATCCTCCCCCCGTCGGTGGCGAGCACCCCGAAGTCGAGCTCGACGCGGTGGCGGCGCGCCGCCACCGTCAGGGCGGCGCCCTCGGTGCGGTGGTGCCGCAGGACGGCGCCGAAGTCGAGGTCGGTGAGGATGTCGCAGTTCAGCACGAGGAAGTGCTCGGGCAGCCGGTCGAGCATGGCCACGACGGGGCCCATCGTGCCCAACGGGACCTCCTCGGCCTCGTAGGAGACGGCCAGCCCCCACCGCGACCCGTCCCCGACGCAGGCGCGGACGATGTGGCCGAGGTGCCCGGTGGCGAGGCTCACCGTCCGGAAACCCGCGGCGGCGAGCTGGTGCAGGACCACCTCGACCATGGCGTGGCGGCCACCGATGGGGACCAGTGGTTTGGGCAGGGCCGCGGTGTACGGGCGCAGCCTGGTGCCCTTGCCGCCGGCCAGGACCACTGCGTGCATCTTCCCCCCGGGTCGGGTTCGGCTCCGGTGTCCGCTTCTCGCGTTCGGGACTGCGGCCGTCAGATGCCGTAGGTCCCGGCCTTGCCGCGCTCCAGGTGGCCTGGGTGCCGGAAGAACTCGATGGTCTCCGTCAGGCCCCGGCGGAGATCGTAGGCCGGGGTCCAGCCGGTGGCGGCGCTCAGGCGGCTCGCATCGGCGACCAGTCGCCGGACGTCGGAGTCGACCGGGCGCATCCGGGCCTCGTCCGTCCGGACGGTGATGTCCGCGGCCATCAGGTCGGCGATCTGCCCGACCAGGTCGCCGATCGACACCTCCCGGCCGGTACCGGCGTTGAACGTCCGGCCGAGTACGGCGGCGGCGGGGGCGGTGCCCACCGCGAGGAAGGCCCGGACGGTGTCCGCGACGAAGGTGAAGTCGCGGGTGGGGCGCAGATCGCCGAGTGCGAGGTCGGTCCGGCCGGCCGCGATCTGGGTGATCACGGTGGGGATCACGGCGCGCATCGACTGCCGCGGGCCGTAGCAGTTGAACGGCCGGAGCGTCACCGCGGGCGTCCGGAAGCTGGCGTGGTAGCTGTCGACGAGCCGGTCCGCCCCGGCCTTCGAAGCGGCGTACGGGGACTGGGTGTTGACGGGGTGGTCCTCGGTGACGGGCACCCGCTGCGCCGAGCCGTAGGTCTCACTGGTGGAGGTGTGGACCAGCCTGGGCGTCTCCAGGTGCCGGACGGCCTCCAGGACGTTGAGCGTGCCGAGGGTGTTGGTCTCGACGTACGAGCGCGGGGCACGGTACGAGTAGGGGACCCGATCAGGGCGGCCAGGTGGTAGACGGTGTCGACGCCCCCGACGAACGCGTTGACCGAGCCCTGGTCGCGGACGTCCCCGAGGACGACCTCCACCTCCGACAGGACGTCGGGCCGCAGGCTCTCCAGCCAGCCGTACGAGGAGAACGGGTTGTAGTGCACCATCGCCCGCACGCGGTGGCCGTCGGCCACCAGTGCCTCGACGAGTTGCGAGCCTATGAATCCCTCGGCGCCGGTCACGGCAGCGGTCGGCACGACATCCCCCGTCTCGTTCGGTCGGTGGCGGACCACCCGGAGTTCACGGTCCCCCGGAGTCCGGTGGGACAGCGGATGTGCGGGGCCCCGGCCGAGACGTCGCCCGGCCGGGGCCCGTGGGGTCGACGGTCAGTTGGCGATCACGGTGACGTCGCCGATGCCGAGTTCCTTGACCGGTTCGGCGATCACCGAGGCGTCGCCGACCAGGACGGTGACCAGGCGGTCCGGGGGGTAGGCGGCGACGACGGCCGCGGTGGCGGCGTCGGTGCCGAGTTCGGCGAGCTCGCGGTAGACCTCGGCCTGGAAGCCGTCGGGCAGGTACTGCTCGACCTGGTCGGCGAGGGTGGCGGCGACCGAGCCGGCCGTCTCGAACTTGAGCGGTGCGACGCCGACCAGGAACTGGACGGCGTCCTCCCGCTCGGCGTCGGTGAGGCCCTCGGCGGCGAGGGTCCGCAGGATGGTCCAGGTGTCGGCGAGGGCGGGGGCGGTGGAGGCGGTGTCGACCGAGCCGCTGATGGCGAGCAGGGCGCGGCCGGAGCCGTCGGCCGCGGAGCGCAGCGGCTGGGCGAAGGAGCGGACGCCGTAGGTGTAGCCCTTCTCCTCGCGCAGGACGCGGTCGAGGCGGGAGGTGAGGGTGCCGCCGAGGCAGTAGGTGCCGAGGATCTGGGCCGCCCAGGTCGGGTCGTGGCGGTCGGGGCCGATCCGGCCGATCAGGAGCTGGGTCTGGACGGAGCCGGGGCGGTCGACGATGACGACGCGGCCGGTGTCGTCGGCGGTGACGGGGGCGTGCACGCTGGGTGCGTCCGTGCTGCCGGTCCAGCGGCCGAGGGTGGTCTCCAGCAGCGGGACGAGGTCGATGCCGGTGAGGTCGCCGACGACCACGGCGCTGGCGGTGGCCGGTCGGACGTGGGCGTCGTAGAAGGCCCGGACGGCGGCGCGGTCGATGGTCCTGACGGTGTCGGCGGTGCCGCTGCGGGGGCGGGAGAGCCGGTCGGCGCCGTCGAAGAGGGTGGCGTAGAGGGCCTTGGCGGAGCGTCGCGCCGGGTTGGCCTGCTCGTGGACGATCTCGTCGAGCCGGTTGGCGACCAGGCGCTCGATCTCGTCGGCGGGCAGGGCGGGGGCGCGCAGGGCGTCGCCGAGCAGGGTGAGTCCGCGCTCCAGCCGGGAGGCGGGGACTTCGAGGGAGACCCGGATGGCGGGGTGGTCGGCGTGGGCGTCGAGGGTGGCGCCGGCGCGTTCCAGTTCGCCGGCGTACTCCTCGGCGGTGAGGGTGTCGGTGCCCTCGCTGAGGGCGCGGGCGAGGATGTTGGCGACGCCGTCCAGGCCCTCGGGTTCGGCGGCGAGCGGGGCGTCGATGACGATGTCGACGGCGACCAGCTGCTGGCCCGGGCGGTGGCAGTGCAGCACCGTGAGGCCGTTGGCGAGGGTGGCGCGCTCGGGTGCCGGGAAGGCCCACGGGGTGGGGGTGCCGGGCTGGGGCCGGGGGTGGAAGGTCATCGCGGGGGTGGGGTCGGTGCTCATGCCGCCGTCTCCTCGGTGGTCGTGTCGGCGGTGGTGTCGTCGTCGGTGCCGTCGTCGGTGGTGGGTTCGTAGACGAGGACGGCCCGGTTCTCGGGGTGGAGCCGGGCGGCGGCGACGGCCCTGACCTCCTCGGCGGTGACGTCGAGGACCTTGGTGAGGGCGTTGTTGAGCAGCTTGGGGTCGCCGAACAGGACCGCGAAGCGGCAGAGTTCGTCGGCGCGACCGGCGACGGTGGTGAGCCGGTCGAGCCACTCGCGTTCGATCTGGGCCTGGGCGCGTTCGAGTTCCTCGGCGGTCGGGCCCTCGGCGGCGAAGCGGGCGAGCTCCTCGTCCGCGGCGGCCTGGATCTGCTCGATGGTGGCGTCGCCGGAGGTCTTCACGTCGAGCCAGCCGAGCGAGGGCGCGCCGGCGAGGCGGAGCAGGCCGAAGCTGGCGGCGACGGCGGTGCGGTCGTGCCGGACCAGCCGGTTGTAGAGGCGGCTGGACTCGCCGGAGCCGAGGATGGTGAGGGCCAGGTCGGCCGCGTCGGCCTCGCGGGTGCCGTCGTGCGGGAGCCGGTAGGAGGCCATCAGCGCGCGCGAGGGGACGTCCTCGTGGATGACCTCGCGGACCTCGCGGCCGAGGGTGTCGGGGAGGCTGCCGTCGCGCGGGGGCTGCTTGCCGTCGTGGGCGGGGATGCTGCCGAAGTACTTCTCGACCCAGGCGACGGTCTGCTCGGGGTCGAGGTCGCCGACGATGGAGAGCACGGCGTTGTTGGGCGCGTAGTACGTGCGGAAGAACGCGCGGGCGTCCTCCAGGGTGGCCGCGTCCAGGTCGGCCATGGAGCCGATCGGGGTGTGGTGGTAGGGGTGGCCGTCCGGGAAGGAGAGCGCGGTGAGCTTCTCGAACGCGGTGCCGTAGGGCACGTTGTCGTAGCGCTGGCGGCGTTCGTTCTTGACGACGTCGCGCTGGTTCTCCATCGAGGTCTCGTCGAGCGCGGTGAGCAGCGAGCCCATGCGGTCGGCCTCCAGCCAGAGCGCGAGCTCCAACTGGTGGGCTGGCATGGTCTCGAAGTAGTTGGTGCGCTCGAAGCTGGTGGTGCCGTTGAGCGAACCGCCGGCGCCCTGGACCAGCTCGAAGTGGCCGTTGTTGCTGACGTTGGCGGAGCCCTGGAACATCAGGTGCTCGAACAGGTGGGCCAGGCCGGTGCGGCCCTTGACCTCGTGTCGGGAGCCGACGTCGTACCAGAGGCAGACGGCGGTGACCGGGGTGAGGTGGTCCTCGGACAGCACCACCCGCAGGCCGTTGGCCAGGCGGTGCTCGGTGATGGCGAGGCCTCGGGTGGAGGCGGGAGCCGGGTTGGCCATGCGGGTTTCCGGTCCTTTCGGGGAAGCGGCCTGTCCCGCGCGGGGGCGGAGGGCCTGCCGTCTTCGGCTTGGTCAGGGGCGGATGGCGTTCCCCCATTGTGGTGTAACGCGCAACGGTGCGTGATGTGTCCGCGCGCGGGGCGCGTTCGCCACGGGCGGAAGCCGGGACGGCGGGTGGCCTGCGGCAGTGGCTGTCGGCGGGAGGGTCCACAATGGGGGGCGCCGTGCCTCCGTACGGTTCGACTCAGTTATCACAGACTCGGTCCGACAAGATCTGACGCAGCCGACAGACGCAAGGGAGCCCCGCCGCGATGGCCCGCCGCAGTTCGCCCACCCCGCCGCCCGGAGACTTCGAGGAGCGGATCCTCGATGTCGACGTCGTGGACGAGATGCAGGGCTCGTTCCTTGAGTACGCCTACTCGGTCATCTACTCCCGCGCCCTGCCGGACGCGCGGGACGGCCTGAAGCCGGTCCACCGCCGGATCCTCTACCAGGCCAACGAGATGGGCCTGCGCCCCGAGCGCGGGCACGTGAAGTGCGCGCGCCTGGTCGGCGAGGTGATGGGCCGCCTGCACCCGCACGGCGACGCGTCCATCTACGACTCCGTGGTGCGGATGGCGCAGCCGTTCTCGATGCGGCTGCCGCTGATCGACGGCCACGGGAACTTCGGTTCGCTGGGCAACGACGACCCGCCGGCCGCGATGCGGTACACGGAGTCCCGGCTGACGGCCGCCGCGATGGCGATGGTCGAGTCGATCCACGAGGACACCGTCGACTTCGCCCCGAACTACGACGGCAGCGAGCAGGAGCCGTCGGTGCTGCCGTCGGCGTTCCCGAACCTCCTGGTCAACGGCACGTCCGGGATCGCGGTCGGCATGGCGACCAACATGCCGCCGCACAACCTGGCGGAGGTGGTCGCGGCCGCACGGCACCTGATCAAGCACCCGGGCGCGGACCTGGAGACGCTGATGCGTTTCATCCCCGGTCCCGACCTGCCCACCGGCGGCCGGATCGTCGGGCTGTCCGGCATCCGTGACGCGTACGAGTCGGGGCGCGGCACGTTCAAGATCCGGGCGACGGCGTCGGTGGAGGCGGTGACGGCCCGCCGCAAGGGCATCGTGGTCACCGAACTGCCGTACAGCGTCGGTCCGGAGAAGGTGATCGCGAAGATCAAGGACCTGGTCGGCTCGAAGAAGCTCCAGGGCATCGCGGACGTCAAGGACCTGACCGACCGTGAGCACGGCCTGCGACTGGTGATCGAGGTCAAGAACGGCTTCGTGCCGGAGGCGCTGCTGGAGCAGCTGTACAAGCTGACGCCGATGGAGGAGACCTTCGGCATCAACAACGTGGCGCTGGTGGACGGCCAGCCGCTGACGCTGGGCCTGAAGGAGCTGCTGGAGGTCTACGTCGACCACCGCTTCGAGGTGGTGCGCCGGCGCAGCGAGTTCCGGCGGCGCAAGCGGCAGGACCGGCTGCACCTGGTCGAGGGCCTGCTGATCGCGCTGGTCGACATCGACGAGGTCATCGCGATCATCCGTTCCAGCGACGACGCGTCACAGGCGAAGGACCGCCTGATGGAGCGGTTCGGGCTGTCGGAGACGCAGACGGCGTACATCCTGGACACCCCGCTGCGCCGGCTGACCAGGTTCGACCGGGTGGAGCTGGAGAGCGAGCAGGCCAAGCTCACCAAGGAGATCCAGGAGCTCACCGAGATCCTGGAGTCGGACACCAAGCTGCGCAACGTGGTGTCGGGCGAGCTGGCCGCGGTGTCGAAGCAGTTCGGCACCGAGCGGCGGACGGTGCTGCTGGAGGCGGGCGCGGTGCCGAGCGCGGCGCTGGCGGTGTCGCTGGAGGTGGCGGACGACCCGTGCCGGGTGCTGCTGTCCTCGACCGGCCTGCTGGCCCGCACGGCGGACGGCGAGCCGCTGGAGTCCGGCGGTTCGCGGGCCAAGCACGACGCGGTCGCCTCGGCGGTGCCGGCCACCGCGCGGGCGGACGTGGGTGTGGTGACCACGGCGGGCCGGGTGCTGCGGCTCCCGGTGATCGACCTGCCGGCGCTGCCGCCGGGCACCTCGGCGCTGGCGGGCGGGGCCGCGGTGAGCGAGTTCCTGCGGCTGGAGGCCGGGGAACGGGCGCTGGCGCTGACCACCCTGGACGAGTCCTCGCCCGGTCTGGCCCTGGGCACGGCACAGGGCGTGGTGAAGCGCGTGGTGCCGGAGTGGCCGGCCAACAAGGACGAGTTCGAGGTGATCGCCCTCAAGGAGGGTGACACGGTGGTCGGCGCGGTCGAGCTGCGGACGGGCGAGGAGGACCTGGTCTTCATCGCCTCCGACGCCCAGCTGCTGCGCTACCCGGCGGGCCAGGTCCGGCCCCAGGGGCGGCCGGCGGGCGGCATGGCGGGCATCAAGCTGTCGGACGGCGCCCGGGTGCTGTCGTTCACGGCGGTGGACCCGGCGGCGGACGCGGTGGTGGTCTCGGTCGCGACGGCCTCGGGCACGCTGGACGGCGGCGAGCAGACCAGCTGGAAGGTCACGCCGTTCGAGCAGTACCCGCGCAAGGGCCGGGCCACCGGTGGTGTCCGGTGCCAGCGCTTCCTGCGCGGCGAGGACGCCCTGGTGTTCGCCTGGGCGGGCGCCGAGCCGGCCCACGCGGCGGCGGCCAACGGCTCGCCGGTGCAGCTGCCGGAGCGCGACCCGCGCCGGGACGGCTCGGGCTCGCCGGTGACGGCGAAGATCGCGGCCATCGGCGGCCGGCTGTAGCGGTCCACCACCACGACGGGGGTGCCTTCGGGCGCCCCCGTCGTGGTGTCCGGCGGAGCCCGGTCGAGTGCCCACCCCCTGCCGCCGTACCGAACGCCGCGCCGGCCGGGGGCCCGGTCCGGCGCGGGTCCGGCGCGGGCCCGTACCGGCTCCGCGCCGGCTCTCGGCGCGGAGCCCGGCACCCCGGCGCGGGTAGGGTTGACGGGGTGAGCACCTGCACAACGCTGTCGCGCGAACTGACCGAGCCGCTGGGTGCGACCGCGGCGACCGCGACCACCTGGTTGCTGCTGGAGCAGGCGGGCCCCTGGGGGGCGAAGGCGCTCACCGAGAGTCACCTGGACCGGGAGCTGGGGCGGGCGCTGGACCTGGCCGCGGCCGGTACCGGGGTCCGGGTCGCGCTGATCCGCCGGCCCGGGCGCCACGCGGACCTGCGGCCCGAGGCCGAGCACGAGGTGATCGTCGCGCACACCCGGCCGGATGCCTCGTGGGTCCGCCGGCTGCGCGTGGCCGCCCCCGCCACGCTGCTGGACCTCGACTTCGCCGCCCTCGGCGCGGGCCGCCACGACGGGGTGGGCACCGAGCACCGCGGCGATCCGATCGCCCTGGTGTGCACCAACGGCCGCCGCGACCGGTGCTGCGCGGTGCTGGGCCGCCCGCTGGCCGCCGAGCTGGCCGCCGCCGGCCACACCGAGGTCTGGGAGGTCACCCACCTGGGCGGTCACCGCTTCTCCCCCACCATGCTGGTGCTGCCGTACGGCTACGCGTACGGGCGGTTGAGCGGCGCCACCGCCAAGGAGGTGCTGACCGCGACGGCGAACGGGCACACGGTGCCGGAGTGGTCGCGGGGGCGCTCCTGCTGGGAGCGGCCCGGTCAGGCGGCCGAGCAGGCGGTGCGCGAGCTGACCGGCGAGAGCGGGGCCGAGGAGCTGACGCTGCTCCAGCGGGCCGACGGCGAGGGCCGGTGGGCGGTCGAGGTGGCGCACCGGGACGGGCGGCGCTGGCGGGTTTCGGTGGTCGCCGGGGTCAGTGAGCCGCCGCGGCCGGAGAGCTGCGGGAAGGCACCGGGAACGCCGGTGCGGATGGAGGTCTCCTCGGTCGAGGCGGTCCGAGCGGCGCCCGGCCGGACCGGGCTCTGATCGACTCCTGGCCGGACCGGGCTCTGATCGACTCCCGGCCGGACCGGGCTCGTCGAGGCGGGCGGACAACGGATTTCACCATCCGTTGTCCGCCCGCCCCCGTTCCCGGCCCGTCACCGATGGCCGGTCCACGGCCGTCGGCACCTCACCCGCCGCCCGACCGAACGTTCCGGCGCCGCTTCAAACGTGAGACAACCCACAGTGACCAGTCGGTCACAGATATGACATGCTCGCCACAGAAAGCCAACCGGCTCTGATTCAAAGGAGAACAGTGCCATGATTTCGCGTATCGCAAGCCTGGTGGCGGCAACTGCCGGAGTCCTCGCCCTGACCGTCGGCCCATCCGCCGCTGCAGCCCCGGCGGACACCTCCTGTCCCACCCTGGCGAACACCCCGTGCGCCTGGCATCAGCCCGCCGGCACGGGCGCCGGCATCATCGGCTCGGCCCGGATCAACGCCGCCAGCAGCCAGCTCACCCTGCTGCGGGTGGAGGTGAAGGTCCAGCGCGCCTGGGGCAGCCCGTGGGAGACGGTCGCCTCGGCCACCCGCATCCAGACCGGCTCGATCCAGCTCAGCACGCCGGCCGTCACCACCGACTTCCTCACCCTGGTCTGCGCCACCGGGGGCCCGGCCGGGCGGGCCGAACTCCAGTCGACCACCTGCACCAACCCGCACTGACGCCCAGTCACCACGGCACGGCGGGACCGGTCGCAGGATGTCCTGCGACCGGTCCCGCCCCCTGCCCACCGGAGAGGTGCAAGTGTAATGTCACACGGCATGAAACCCTCACGTCATCTCCCCCTGGCCGCCGCGCTGCTCAGCGCGGCGGCGGTGCTGGCGGCCCCGCCGGCCCACGCGGACACGGGCACCCCGGCCGGCTGCCGCACCACGGCCGCAGCACCCGACCGCGAACAGGGCAGGCTCCGCGACCCGCGGACCACCGCCCTCGTCGACCGGGCCGGGCTGACCCCCTTCACCGCCCGCTTCCCGGCCGCCCTGTGCAGCGTCCGGAACCCGGCCGAGGCCGAGCAGCTGCTGGACTCCTGGGGCCAGGCGCTGTGGCAGTCGGCGGTCGGCCGCGCCCAGGGCCGGCGGCCCGGCGGTGACCTGGCGCCGGGCGACGACCGCCCGCTGTACTGGACCAGAGTCACGATGACCGCCCAACTCGCCTCCTGGCAACCGGCGTTCCCGGTCGACGGCACGGCGCTACGGGCCCGCTTCGAGGACGCCTCCCGCGGACTCACCGACAACGGATTCAGCGGAACGCCCGGCGTGCGACGGCTGTTCATCAGCGGGTTCGACCCCTTCGGCCTGGACGGGGACGTCCGGACGGCCAACCCGTCGGGCTCGGCCGCCCTGCGGCTCAACGGCCGCAAGGTGACCCTGGCGGACGGCGGCACCGCCGAGATCCGCGCCGTCGTCCTGCCCGTCCGGTACGAGGACTTCGACCGCGGGATCGTCGAGCGCGCCTTCGGCCCACGGATGGCCGGCGGACCGCGGTCGGCCGACCGGATCACCACCATCAGCCAGGGCTACCCCGGGCTGTTCACCCTGGAGGCCTGGGCCGGCCGGGCGCGCTCGGCGGACCCGTACCCGGACAACCAGGGCGCGCTCTCCGGGGGCAGCTACGACCACCCGGTGGACGCGCCGGGGCTCGGCCCAGGAGCGGAGTTCATCGCCACCACCCTGCCGACGGACGCGATGACGGCAGCCACCCAGAGCCCGTACCCCGTCCGGCTGAACACCGAGGTCAGCGAGATACCGGCCGGCCAGACCGACCCGGTGGACCGGGCGGACGGGCCGACGCCCGGATCGCGCGCGGTGGCCGGCGGGGGCGGCGGCTACCTCTCCAACGAGGTCGCCTACCGGAGCAACCGGCTCCGCCTGGAGCTCAACCCCGCCCTCCCCGGCGGACACCTGCACACCCCGGTGCTGACCGGCCTGCCCGCGGACCGGAACCGGCTCACCGGGCCCGAGTTCGAGCGCAACGAGAACGAGATCACGGCGGAGATCCTCACCATCCTGACCGCTTGAGCACTCCGACCGGACGGCCGGCCGACCCCGCTGACCGGGCGCCGGTGTCACACCGCGCCGGCCCCCGTCAGCGACCGGACCTCCAGCTCGGCGTACCGGTCCGGGTCCGGCCTCTCCCGCGAGGTCACCGTCCCGAGCCAGCCCGCCAGGAAGCCGAGCGGGATCGACACCAGCCCCGGGTTCTCCAGCGGGAACCAGTGGAAGTCCACCCCCGGCACCAGCGAGGTCGGCGCACCGGAGACGACCGGCGAGAACAGCACCAGCAGCACCGCGGGCACCAGCCCCCCGTACACCGACCAGACCGCGCCCCGGGCGGTGAACCGCCGCCAGAACAGGTTGAACAGCAGGGTCGGCAGATTGGCCGAGGCGGCCACGGCGAACGCCAGCCCGACCAGGAACGCCACGTTCAGCCGCTGGGCGAACAGGCTGAGCACGATGGCCAGCGCACCGATCACCACCGCGGAGATCCTGGCCATCACCACCTCCTGCTGCTCCGTCACCTCCCGCTCGTCCGGGCGGCGCCAGGCCCGGGCGTAGAGGTCGTGGGCGAAGGCCGCCGAGGAGGCGAGGGTCAGCCCGGCGACCACGGCGAGGATGGTGGCGAAGGCGATCGCGGAGATCAGCGCGAACAGCACCACGCCCGCGGTGGAGCCGGCACCCCCGCCCAGGTCGAGCGCGAGCAGCGGGACGGCGGTGTTCCCCGCCGGGTTGGCCGCCCGGATACTCGGCGCGCCGACCAGTGCCCCCGCCCCGAGCCCGAGCACGACCGCCATCAGGTAGAAGCCCCCGACCAGGGCGATGGCCCAGATCGTGGAGCGCCGGGCGGCCCGCGCGGTGGGGACGGTGTAGAAGCGGCTGAGGATGTGCGGCAGCCCGGCCGTGCCGAGCACCAGCGCGAGACCGAGGCTGACGAAGTCCAGGCGGCTGGTCGGGCTGCCGCCGTACCGGAGTCCCGGTTCGAGGTAGCGGGCGCCCGCTCCGCTGCGGTGGGCCGCGGAGCGCATCAGCTCGGCCACGTCGCCGTGGAAGCGGGCCAGGACCAGCACCGTCAGCAGGACCGAACCGGCCAGCAGCAGCAGCGCCTTGACGATCTGGATCCAGGTGGTGGCGCGCATCCCGCCGACCGTGACGTAGACGATCATGAGGGCGCCGACCGCCACGATGGTCCAGGCCTTGGCCGCGGCGCTGTCCGTACCGAGCAGCAGCGCCACCAGGCTGCCGGCACCGACCATCTGGGCGATCAGGTACAGCAGGGTCACCACCACGCTGGCCGTGCCGGTCGCGGCCCGCACCGGGCGCCGGTTCATCCGGACCGCCAGCACGTCGGCCAGGGTGTACCGGCCGGCGTTGCGGACCAGTTCGGCGACCAGCATCAGCACCAGCAGCCAGGCGACCAGGAAGCCGATGCTGTACAGCACACCGTCGTAGCCGTAGAGCGCGATCAGACCGGTGACGCCGAGGAAGGAGGCGGCGGACAGGTAGTCCCCCGACAGTGCGAGGCCGTTCTGCAGCGGACCGAAGCCGCGGCCGCCGACGTAGAAGTCCTCGGCGGCCTGGCCCCGGCGGCCCACCCAGAGGGTGATCGCCAGGGTGACCAGGACGACCACCGCGAAGAGCGCGACCGCCAGGCCGTGGTGCGGGCCGGTCGGGGCCGGCGAGGAGGCGGCGACGGGGGTGACCGGGGCCGCGAAGGAGGGCACGGTGCCGGTCACCGCAGCTGGTCCTGGGTGTCCCAGCGCAGTTCCAGCGCCGCCCGGTCCCGCTTGGTACGGGCGTTGCGGGCGTAGAGCCAGGTCAGCGCGAAGGTGGAGGCGAACTGCAGCAGCCCCAGCAGCCAGGCGACGTTCACCGGCCCGGCCAGCCGGACGCGCATCAGCCCGGGCGCCGCGGCCTGGGCCAGCACGTAGAGCAGGTACCAGCCGAGGAAGATCCCGGTGGCCGGGAAGGCGAACCCCCGGTAGCCGCGGCGGATCTCCCGGAACGCCGGGCTCTGCTGCACCGCGCGGTAGACCTGGCCGGCCTCGACACCGGCGTGCGGGCCCGCGGGGGCGGCCGGTCCGGCGGGAGTGGCAGCCCGGGCGGGGACGGCCGGTCCGGCGGGAGCGGAGACCGCGACCGGAGGTCGGGCGGGGTTCGCCGGAACCGCCGCAACGGCCCGGTCGCACGGGTCCGCCCGGCCCACGGCGGTCGCCTGCCGGGCCGCGGCCGGCGCCGCCGCGGCGGACACCCGGCCTCCGGTCCGGCCTGCCGCCGTGGTCGCCGTACGCCCGGCGGGCTCGGCGGCCCACCAGTCGAACCTCTCCTGTTGTGCCACTGGAGCTCCATGGCCGGGACGCTCCGCGTGGGGGGCGGGCGTCGGGTTCGCCGCCGGAGGGAGTGCTTCCGGTCACGCGCTGACCGGACCAGGATCCGCCGCCGGCAGCCCCTCCGGGCCCCGATGCAGATACGTTCACCCAATCAGGTGAGGGCCCGTCAGATCACGAACTGGGTCGGATCCCGTGCCGGAACGCGTAGGCCACCGCCTGCGCCCGGTCGCGCACGGCGGTCTTGGCGAAGAGGTTGTTGATGTGGGTCTTCACCGTCGCCGGGCTGACGTAGAGCCGCTGGGCGATCTCGGTGTTGGAGAGGCCCTCCGCGATCAGCCCCAGCACCTCGGCCTCCCGCGCCGTGAGCCCGTCGGGCAACGCGGGCCCGGACGGCGTTCCCGGGCCGGACGGCGCCGGCGATCCGGCCGGTGCCCGGTCGGCCCCGGCTGTCGCGGCGGTCCCGGCCGTCCCGGAAACCCCGGGCGCGCCGGCTGCCCCGGCCGTCCCGGAGAGCCGTTCCAGCAGGCGCCGCTGCACCTGCGGCGACAGCCCGGCGGCCCCCGAGCGGACGTCCGCGACCGCCCGGGCGATCTCCTCGGCGCCGGCGTCCTTGGTCAGGTAGCCGCGCGCTCCGGCCTGCAGCGCCGGGAAGAGGGAGTCGTCGTCGGCGTAGGTGGTCAGCACCACCACCTCGGTGCCCGGGTGCCCGGCCCGGATCCGCCGGGTCGCCTCGACCCCGTCGCAGCGCGGCATCCGCAGGTCCATCAGGACCACGTCGGGCGCCAGTTGGGCCACCAGGGTCAGGGCCTCCTCGCCGTCCCCGGCCGCGCCGACCACCTCGATGCCCGGCAGCAGCCCCAACAGCATCACGATCCCCTCGCGCACCACGGTCTGATCGTCCGCCACCACCACCCGGACCGGCCGCTCCGCACTCACGTCGGCACCCTCAACCGCACCCGCCATCCGCCGTCCACCTCGCCCGCCTGCAGTTCTCCGCCGAGCAGTTCGGCCCGTTCGCGCATTCCGAGCAGACCGTACCCGCCCCCGTCGGCCGCCGACCCCTCGGGCGGCCCGCCGCGCGGCGGCCGGGTGTTGCGGACCTCCAGCTCCACCTCCCGCACCCGGTAGGCGATCCGGACCGTGACCCGGCCGCCCGGCGCGTGCCTGCGCGCGTTGGTGAACGCCTCCTGAGCGGTGCGCCGGACGGCCAGTCCGACCTCCGCGGCGAGCGGGCGGGGGGTGCCCTCGACGGCGAGCTCGGCCCGGTCACGGTCGGCGAGCTCCACCAGGAACTCGGCGACCGGGGTGAGTTCGCCGCGCAGGGCGGACAGCGCCTGTCTGGTCTCGGCCAGCCCCTCCTGGGCCATCCGCCGCGCCGCCACCACCCGGTCGCGCACCTGTTCCCGGTCGGCGCCGCCGTCCAGCATCAGCCGGGCCGCCTCCAGGTGGACCAACTGCGCGGAGAGGCTGTGGGCCAGCACGTCGTGGATCTCCCGGGCGATCCTGGCCCGTTCGGCGAGCGCCGCGGACTCGGCCTCGGCGGCCCGCGCGGCCCGTTCCTGCCGGAGCAGCCGGCGCTGGGTACCGCGCGCCTCCGCGTCCAGCCGCAGCAGCCAGCCGAGCAGCCCGAGGCCACCGGCCGTGGCCAGCCCGGCGAGCAGCGGTTCGCCGCCGAGCATCGCGTAACTGCCGAGTGCGGCCAGTGCGGTCGCCGCGCCGGCCACCGGCGGCAGCCGGGTCAGGGCGGTGACCCCGAGCCCGCACCAGATGATGCCCGCCAGCACGTCCACTCCGCCCTCGCGGGCCAGGACGGCCACGATCAGCAGCGCGGCGGCGCAGGCGAGCGCCCCCCGGATCCGGCGGTGCCGGGTGGCCCGGTGGAACAGCACGGCGAACAGCACCGTCTGGGCGAGCCAGGCAGCGGTGACCACCGCCGCCCAGCCGGTGGCCCGGTCACCGGAGAAGCTGCTGGAGACGGCCACCGCGAGGAGCGCCAGCCGGCCCCCGACGGTGAGCGTCCGCCGGGCCCCGGACGGCGGCTCCCGGTCCGGGGCGTCGGCGGCGGGCCAGCGGGTCCAGGTCTCCAGGGGCACCTCGGGGTCCTCTCCGGTCCGGGGGTCGTTCTTCAGGCGGGCACGCGGTACGACTGCTCCACCCGCGCGGCCCTCCAGTTCACCACCAGGCCGCGGACCAGCAGCAGGCCGGCCAGCGAGAGCAGCAGCGCGCTGCTGCTCTGCCGGACGTGCAGCGCGGCACCCAGGCCGTACCAGCCGAGCCGCAGGACGATCATGCCGATCCAGGCGGCCACGGTGGCCTTCGTGCCGCGTGCCCAGAGCGTGCCGTCCTCCTCCCGCCACAGCCGGACGGTCCAGCCCCAGACGCAGCCCATCGCGAGCACGGTGAGCACCGAGGCGGCCAGCAGGCCGACCGCCTCCACCCGGTGGGCCGGGTCGATCAGCTGCCGGTCCCGCAGTGCGAGCACCGCCAGGATCACCGGCAGCAGCCAGAACCGGCGCTCGGTGTCCACCGCGCGCGGACGCAGCTGCCTGGTGACCACCAGGGCGATCACCGCGAGGACGACGAGGACGTTGACGAGGCCGATCATGGCCGGTGCTCCGTTCGGACGGGGTCTGACGACCCCTGTGACGCTACGGACCGGAGCACGGCGAGTCCTCGGAGCAGGGGTGGAACGGCGAACGACGAGGGCTCTCCACCCGGGGGTGGAGAGCCCTTCGAGCCACGGCGGCTCCGACCGGTCAGGCGTCGATGCGCGAGCGGTCGAGGGTGGCGGCCGAGTTGACGATGAAGTCCCGGCGGGGCGCCACGTCGTTGCCCATCAGCAGGTCGAAGGCCTTCTCCGCCGACTCCAGGTCGACCAGGTTGATCCGGCGCAGGATCCGGTGGCGCGGGTCCATGGTGGTCTCGGCCAGCTGGTCGGCGTCCATCTCACCGAGTCCCTTGTAGCGCTGGATCGGGTCCTTCCACCGCAGTCCCTTGCTCTGGAATCCCAGCAGGGTGCGGCGCAGCTCGGCGTCGGAGTACGTGTAGTGGTACTTCTCCTGGCCGCGCTTGGGGTTGGTGAGTTCGATCCGGTGCAGCGGGGGGACGGCCGCGAAGACCCTGCCGTTCTCGACCATCGGGCGCATGTAGCGCTGGAAGAGCGTGAGCAGCAGGCAGCGGATGTGCGAACCGTCGACGTCGGCGTCGGCCATGAAGATGACCTTGCCGTAACGGGCCTGGTCGATGTCGAACGAGCGGCCGGAGCCCGCTCCTATCACCTGGATGATCGAGGCGCACTCGGCGTTCTTGAGCATGTCGGCCACCGAGGCCTTCTGCACGTTGAGGATCTTGCCGCGGATCGGCAGCAGCGCCTGGAACTCGGACTTGCGGGCGAGCTTGGCGGTGCCGAGCGCGGAGTCGCCCTCGACGATGAACAGCTCGCTGCGGTCGACGTCGTCGCTGCGGCAGTCGGCCAGCTTGGCGGGCAGCGAGGAGGTCTCCAGCGCGGTCTTGCGGCGCTGCGCCTCCTTGTGCTGGCGGGCCGCGACCCGGGTCCGGGCGGCGGCGACGATCTTCTCCATGACCGCGCGGGCCTGGACCTTCTCGTCCTTCTTGGTGGAGGCGAGGAAGGACTTGAGCTCCTTGGCGAGCACCGCGGAGACGATCCGGTTGGCGGCCGAGGTGCCGAGCACCTCCTTGGTCTGGCCCTCGAACTGCGGCTCGGCGAGCCGGACGGTGACCACCGCGGTGAGGCCCTCCAGGGCGTCGTCCTTGGTGATGTCGTCCTCGGCGACCCGCAGCAGCTTGGCGGAGCGCAGCACCTCGTTGACGGTCTTGGCGAGCGACCGCTCGAAGCCGGTGACGTGGGTGCCGCCCTTGGGGGTGGCGATGATGTTGACGAAGGAGCGCAGGGTGGTGTCGTAGCCGGCACCCCAGCGCAGGGCGATGTCGACGCCGAGCGTCCGGGTGACCTCGGTGGGCGTCATGTGGCCGAGCTCGTCCAGGACGGGGACGGTCTCCTTGAAGGTGCCCTCGCCCTGGAGCCGCAGCACGTCGCAGACCGGCTTGTCGGGGGCGAGGAACTCGCAGAACTCGCCGATGCCGCCGTCGAAGCGGAAGGTCGCCTCGTCGACCTTGTCGCTCTCCGTCAGCCGTTCGTCACGGACGACGATGGTGAGGCCGGGGACGAGGAAGGCGGTCTGCCGGGCACGTGCGTGCAGGCTCTCCAGCGAGAGTCGGGCGTCCTTGAGGAAGATCTGCCGGTCGGCCCAGTAGCGGATCCGGGTGCCGGTCCGCCCGCGGGGGGCCTTGCCCTTCTTGGTGAGGCCGTTGGCGGCTTCGAAGGGGGCGTCCGGGCTGAGCTCGGTGAAGATGCCGGGGGTGCCGCGGCGGAAGCTGATGGCGTGGGTGTGGCCGCTGCGGTCCACCTCGACGTCCAGCCGGGCGGAGAGCGCGTTGACCACGGAGGCACCGACGCCGTGCAGGCCGCCGGAGGCGGCGTAGGAGCCGCCGCCGAACTTTCCGCCCGCGTGCAGCTTGGTCATCACGACCTCGACGCCGGACAGCTTGGTCTTCGGCTCGACGTCGACCGGGATGCCGCGGCCGTTGTCACGCACCTCGACCGAGCCGTCACCGTGCAGCAGCACCTCGATCCGGTCGCAGTAGCCGCCGAGCGCCTCGTCGACCGAGTTGTCGATGATCTCCCAGAGGCAGTGCATCAGACCGCGGCTGTCGGTCGAGCCGATGTACATGCCGGGCCGCTTGCGGACGGCCTCCAGGCCCTCCAGGACGAGAAGGTGCCGAGCGGTGTAGTTGGAGCCGTCCTCCCCGGCGACCAGAGCGGACGGCACGGACGTTTCAGCACTCACTCGCTGCACTCCTCAATGACGTTCTGACTCGGCTGACCGGATGGTGCGGCCGCCCCGGGGGGACGCCCCGCCCTCTCAGCAACTGAGACACCGGCCTCCCGGCTCCGTCGGGCTTGTACGCGCTGCGCGAACAAGACCTTCGCCGGGGCCGGGTGCTCCAGGGTGCCATCTCCACCTGACACCACGGTTCCTGGCGGGCCGTAGAACCGGGAGCAGGCGGCGGAGCTGCTGGGATGCAGGCTATCGGGGCCCGGGACGGGGCTTATGCTCCAACCCAGCAGAGGATTATGCTACGCGGACCCCGGACATCGCTTCGCTAGGACGTTCGAGGCCGATCGGCGGGTCGTCGGATTCGGTAGGCATGAACCACCGGAGCCCGGGGCACGTCCTCATCAACAACAAGACTGCAGAATCCTCGAACCGAGAAAAGCCACGAGCGGGAACGAAATCGACCTGGTTGGATGTTGACCCTGGTACGACAGCTCGTCGAGCTAGAGAAGAGGCGACGTGACTACTGTTCTGACCCCTGCGAGCCCGCTCACCGCGGCTGAGCGCTGCGACCGGTGCGGCGCCCAGGCCTACCTGCGCGTTGTCCTCGCGAGCGGCGGAGAGCTGCTCTTCTGTGCCCACCACGGGCGGAAGTTCGAGCCTGAGCTCAAGAAGATCGCCGTGGAGATACAGGACGAGAGCGGTCGGTTGACCGCGACGCCCGCCACGGCCGGCGAAGACGAGCGCTGACGCTCGCCCCGACGAGCTGAATCGGTCTTCAGGGCCGATGGGCCGGTCGACAGGCTTCCCAGCCTGTCGACCGGCTCTGGCGTTTCTCCGGCACCTCGGGTGACGACCGGCTCACTCACTGACGCCGCATCGGGTGGCCTTCGCCACACCAGCGGTGGCCACCCGGGACGCCCGGCCGACCGGGCCGCCGACCGGCGGTCGACCCTCGGTCACCGCGCCAGCACGGAGCGCACGTCGTCGGCCACGGCCGCGATCCGGGTGTAGACGCCCGGGTGGACGGCCTCCGCGCAGCCGGTACCCCAGGAGACCAGCCCGGCCAGCCGGCCGGCCACCACCAGCGGGCCGCCGCTGTCGCCCTGGCAGGCATCCTTCCCGCCGTGCTCGGCCGCCGCGCACACCATCGTCCGGGCATCGAAGACGCTCTCGGCACCCGGCGGGTACGCATGGGAGCAGTCCGTGTCCGGGATGATCGGCACCTCGACCTCGCGCAGCGTCGGCGAGTACCGGCCGCGGCCCGTGGTGTCGCCCCAGCCGAAGACCTGCGCCGTGGTGCCGGGCGCGTACGGCTCCGTCTCGCCCTGGCCGACCAGGTCGATCACCTCCCGGCCGGTCTGCGGTTCGGTGAGGGTGAGGACGGCCACGTCCCGGTCGTTGGTGACGAAGTCGTACCCCCCGTCGACCCAGACGTCGCGGACCGTGACCTCCTTGCCCTGCCGGCCGTTGAGGTCGTCCCGGCCGAGGATGACGCGCAGGCCGGGCCGGTCGGTGCGGCGGCCCGTGCTCTCGCTGTAGAAGCAGTGCGCCGCGGTCACCACCTTCGTCGCGGAGATCAGCGCGCCGCCGCAGAACTGACCGGAACGCGCGGTACCGAACTGCTCCCGGCTGGACAGCGCCACCATCCACGGGTGGTCCTTGGTCGCGGCGTTCCATCCGCCGACGATCCGGCGCTGCGCGGCGGCCGGCGCGGCCGATGCCAGGGTCAGCAGCGGGGCGGGCAGGGCCGCGAGGGCGAGGAGGGCGACCGCCCGGCGGGAACGGCCGGCGGTGGCCGGCGAGTGTCGGGGCGGGTGGGCGTCCGAGCTGGGCAACACCGGGTCTCCCAAGATGGTTCGACAGCAGCCAACCGGCACAGCGTAGTCGAGCGACCACGCTGCGTACCGTAGGCGCCCGGCGGGCCACCCGGACGAGTGATCACCGGACCGCCCCCGCCGCCGCCCCCGCGAGCGCGCGAACGCCGAGCATGCGGACGCCGAGGAGCCCGGCACGCCCCTCGATCAGGGGTGTGCCGGGCTCCTCGGTAGGGCGCGGGGCCCGGGCCGCTTAGTCCAGGTAGTCGCGCAGCACCTGGGAACGGGACGGGTGACGCAGCTTGGACATGGTCTTCGACTCGATCTGGCGGATGCGCTCACGGGTGACCCCGTACACCTTGCCGATCTCGTCGAGCGTCTTCGGCTGACCGTCCGTCAGGCCGAAGCGCATCGAGACGACGCCCGCCTCACGCTCGCTGAGCGTGTCCAGCACGGAGTGCAGCTGCTCCTGGAGCAGGGTGAAGGAGACCGCGTCGGCCGGGACGACCGCCTCGGAGTCCTCGATCAGGTCACCGAACTCGCTGTCGCCGTCCTCGCCGAGCGGGGTGTGCAGAGAGATCGGCTCGCGGCCGTACTTCTGGACCTCGATGACCTTCTCGGGGGTCATGTCGAGTTCCTTGGCCAGCTCCTCCGGGGTGGGCTCGCGGCCCAGGTCCTGGAGCATCTGGCGCTGGACGCGAGCCAGCTTGTTGATGACCTCGACCATGTGCACCGGGATGCGGATGGTGCGGGCCTGGTCCGCCATGGCGCGGGTGATCGCCTGCCGGATCCACCAGGTCGCGTAGGTGGAGAACTTGTAGCCCTTGGTGTAGTCGAACTTCTCGACCGCACGGATCAGGCCCAGGTTGCCCTCCTGGATCAGGTCCAGGAAGAGCATGCCGCGGCCGGTGTAGCGCTTGGCCAGCGAGACCACCAGGCGGAGGTTGGCCTCCAGCAGGTGGTTCTTGGCCCGGCGGCCGTCCTCGGCGATGATCTCCAGCTCGCGCTTCAGCTTCGGCGCGAGCTTGTCGGCGGCGCTGAGCTTGTCCTCGGCGAACAGGCCGGCCTCGATGCGCTTGGCGAGCTCGACCTCCTGCTCGGCATTGAGCAGCGGGACCTTGCCGATCTGCTTGAGGTAGTCCTTGACCGGGTCCGCGGTGGCACCGGCGACGGCGACCTGCTGGGCCGGCGCGTCGTCCTCGTCGTCGTCGGAGAGGACGAAGCCCTCCGACTCCTCCTCGGGCTCCGCCTCGGCCTTGTCGGCCGGCAGCGCGACCTCCTCGACGAGCAGCTCCTCGTCGCCGGTGAGCGCCTCGTCACCGCCCTTGCCCGCGGCCTTGGCCGTGGTGGTCTTCTTGGCGGCGGTCTTCTTGGCGGGAGCGGCCGCCTTCTTCGCCACGGCCTTCTTGGCCGGGGCGGGGGCGGCCTTCTTCGCGGTGGCGCCGATCTCCGTGACCGTCTCGACGACGGTGACCTCGGCGGCCGCGGCAGCGGCGACCGCCGCGGCGGACGGGGTCGCGGACGGCGCGATCCGCACCGGGGGCTTGGTGGGGGCGGACGGCGTCCGGGTGGTGACCGCCTTGGTCGCCGTGCGCTTGGTGGTGCTCTTGGCCGCGACGCTCTTGCGCTTGGCGCCTGCCGGCTCGGCGGCGCTGACCATCAGATCCACCCCCTCCTCAATCAGCACCTGGTTGAGGCTGCGCATGACGTTCTTCCACTTGGTGACCGGGATCTGGTCCGCCTCGAACGCATGGCGCACGTCGTCACCGGCGATCTGCCCCTGGGCCTTGCCCCGCTCGATGAGCGCGAGCAGAGCCGCGGACTCGGCAATCTCGGGGGGGAGCGAACGGGATGTGCTGGCCGACACGAACAACCTCTCGGACGATGAGTGGACTAGAACCCCGGCCCGGCTGCCCGGGACGGCGGACTCCCGTACCGACACGACAGCGCGCGGTGACGGATCCGACGACTCGGGGGTGGGGACGTGGACTGGGTCTTGAGAACGGCAGCAGCGCCGCAGACCAACACAGCATTCTGACATGCCCGTGTTGTTCCGGAGCTGCTTCCGCTCCGTACACATCGCTGCCGCCCCTCAAGTGTTACGCATGCTCTTCGTGGCGCCCGTCACATCGCGGCGCGGCGGATCACCAGGGGCTGTTCGGGGGTATCCGGAGGGCCGTTCGAGCGGCCCGGGGGCCCGAACGGGGCCGGAGGTGGCCCACAGGCGGCACAGGAGGCCCCGGGAGCCCTCGCCGGCACCCTTGCGCGGGTACTGCGCGCGGCGGGGCCGGGGCCGCCCCGGGAAGGCCCCGGGAACGGCCACGGGAACGGCCACGGGAACGGCGACGGCCCTTCGGCCGCCCGGTCGGGCAGCTGAAGGGCCTGGTGCGGTCTCCCGCGGAGTCCGTCGTCCCCGTCAGTGCTCGCGGGGAGCCGGGACGGACGGCTCGACCTCCGCCGGGTGGACGGTGAGCAACGCGCGGATGGCGGCCTCCGCCGCCGTCCCGTCCCCGGTGCCGAGCGCGTCCACCAGCCGGACGTGCAGGCTCAGCGAGGGGTCGCAGGGGCGGTCACAGGTGGTGGTGGGGCCGCCGGACACCTGGAGGGCACAGCCGACGATGCCCGAGAGGTGCTCCAGCATGCGGTTGCCGGCCATCTGCAGGATCAGCCCGTGCAGCTCCGCGTCGGCGCGGGCGTAGCTGACCACGTCGCCCTGGGCGCCCGCGTGGCCCATGATCTCGGTCAGCTCGACCAGCCGGTGCTGGACGTCCTCCCGGCCGTGCCCGGCGGCCAGCCGGGCGGCCAGCGGCTCGATCGCCCAGCGCAGCTCGAACAGCTCGCGGCGCTGCTCGTCGCGCTGCGGGCCGAAGGCGCGCCACTCGATGATGTCCGGGTCCAGCAGGTTCCAGTCGCCGACCGGGCGGACCCTGGTGCCGACGTTGGGGCGGGCGCTGACCAGGCCCTTGGCCTCCAGCACGCGCAGCGACTCGCGGACGACGGTGCGGGAGACCTCGAAGCGCTGGCCGATCTCCTCCGGGACCAGCGGGCGGTCCGCACCGAGGTCACCGGAGACGATCATCTGGCCGAGCTGCTGCACCAGTTGGCCGTGCAGGCCCCGGCCGCGGCTGCTGGTGGTCTTGCGGCCGACCCTGGAAAGGTCCGACTCGGCGCCCTCCCAGCGCGGGGCGGGCGGGGTCGGCCGGTCTGCGTAGGGGAAACGGTCCAGCTCGCCGGGGCCGATCGCGTCGGCCGGGCGGGCTGCGGTCATGGTGGGGTGCGCAAGGGTACTCACACGTCCTTTGTCGGCGATCGGGGGGTCCGCCTTGAGGATTCTCGTGAAAAGCACACGAAAGGGTGATCGCCCGTGACCGGATAATTGACTTCTTATCAGGCAGAAGTCACCATTTCGGACTGGCGATCTGAACGATCCCTGACAGGCAGTCACCGCGCGGCGGCGACTGCCCGGTGATCACAGGGCGCGTCGGCGGATCTGCACCAGCACACCCGCCAGCACCAGCGCGGCCGCCGGCACCGCGAGCGCGACCAGCAACCCGGCCGCACCCGCCGACGGCAGCCCGGCGGGCGCACCCAGGTGGAGGACGCCGCCGAGGCCGGCCCCGAGGTCCACTCCGTCCAACTGCTCCAGCCCGTACCGGAAGGGCATCAGCTCACGGGCCCACACCGGCCAGCCACCACCGTACTGACGCAGCGCCAGGCCCACGGCCGGTGTCAGCAGCACGGGCAGCGCCGCCAGCAGCAGCACGCCGGCGGCGGCACTCCGCACCACCGAGGCGATCAGCAGCCCGGCCCAGCCGCTGAGCAGGACCAGCGCGGCGAAGGCCGGCAACGCCTGCACCAGCGCGGCCGGCGGCGCGGCGGCGAAGTGCTCGGGACGCAACAGCGCTGGGTCCGCCAGCACCGGGACCGTCACCCCCGGCGGCAGCGCGAGCCCGACCACCAGCGCGTCCAGCGTCAGCGTGACGACCGCCAGCAGCAACGCGACGGGGACCAGCACGACGAGCTTGGCCGCCACCAGCGCGAGCCGCCGCCCGAGCGTCACCCGCGACGCCGGCAGCCCCGGGTGGCGCACCTCATGACCGTACGAGAGCGCGCCCAGCACGCCCGCGCCGAGCGCGGCGAAGGACAGCGGCAGGAACGGGACCAGGGCGGTGACGGCACGGACGGCGTCCCGGGCGGCGAGCGGGCCGTCGGGCAGCCGAAGGGTGAGCACCGCTGCGGTCGCCGTGTTGCAGGCCACGACGGCGGCCACGATCAACCAGGTCGAGCGGAGGCTGCGCAGTCGGCGCACCTCGTAGGCAAGTACGCGCACGGTCACTCACTCAGCTGGTCGGGCCCGGCGGACGGGCGGGCGGCGGGGTGACTCGGGTGGCCGGTGTGGCCGGTGTGGCCTGTCGGGGCGGCGGGAGGGGCCGGAGGGGTGGGTGCGAGGGGCACGACGGGGGTGATGGGGCTGATGGGGCTGATGGGGACCACGGGGGTGATGGGGTCCGGGTGCTCTGTGCGGGACTGGCGGCCCGGGCGGTCGAAGTGCGCCAGGCTCTCGAACGCGTCGAAGTGGTCCAGCCGCTCAAGGGGGTCGGCGAGGCTCGCGCGGTCGCGGTGGTCCGCCGGCTGGTGCCGGTCCGCGTGGTGCGGCCGGTCGGCGTGGAGGGGGCGGTCGCTGAGGTGCGGCCGGTCCGTGTGGTCGGCCGCGGCGGGTGCCGCCGACGACAGCGAGACCGGGATCAGGTCGGGGTGGCCCGGCTCGGACAGGGGCTCGCGCGGGGCGGGGGCCGAGGGGTGGACCGACGGCATTGGCATTGGCATTGGCATTGACGACGGCGTCTCGGTCTCGCCGGTCGGCCGGGCGTGGCGCCTGGCGCGCTGCTGGTCCTCCGCCTGCGCCTGGAGCTGGACCTGTCCCGAGCGCCCGGAGACGGTCGGCAGGGTCGGGCGCGGGACGGGCTGCTCGGCCACGCGGTCGGCCAGCTCGTGCAGCAGAATGCCGTGCCGGTAGGCGAGTTCGCCGATCTCGGTGCGGCCGATGCCGCTCACCGCGATGCCGGCGGTGCCGTCCGGACGCACCTCGGCGCCCTGATTGACCAGCAGATCCGCGAGCCGGGCGATCTGAGGGCCGCGAACGGCGGTCTCGCAGCCCAGCCTGGTCCGGCGGAACTCGGTCACCGGCTGGTCGGCCACCAACCGCCCCTGGTCCAGGGTGATCACCCGGTCGGCCAGCGCCGCGGCCTCCTCCGGGCTGCGGGTGGTGGCGAGGACCGTCCCGCCCGCCACGGCGAAGGAGCGGAAGAAGGAGTGGAACCACTCCACGCCGCGCGGGGAAAGGCCCTCGGTGGGGGCGTCGAGCACCAGCGTGCCGGGGCTGCCGAGGAGTGCGCCGGCCAGCGCGAGCCGCCGGTTCATCCCGGGCGAGAAGGAGCGCAGCCGCTGGTCCGCGACGGTCGCCAGCCGGGTCTGTTCCAGCAGTTCGTCCGCCCGGCGGGCCGGGACCCCGACCGCGGCGGCAAGCATCAGCAGGTGGCTGTGAGCCCGCCGCCCTGGGTGCCCCACCGGCGGGAACTGCCGGGCCTCGCCCGGGCCACCGCCCGCGAACAGGACCCCCACCTCGCGCTCCGGCCGGCGCAGCGTGCGGTAGGTGCGGCCGCCGAAGAGGGCGACGCCCTGGCCGCGTTCGAGCTCCACCATCAGCCGGAGCGCGGTGGTCTTGCCGGAGTCGGCGGCCCCGAGCAGCGCGGTGACGGCACCGGGCCGGGCGTCGAAGGTGAGGTCGAGCAGGGCGGGTGGGCGTCCGCGCCGGTAGACCTTGGTCAAGCCGGTGGTCTGGATCATCGCTGCGTGCTCCCATGTCCTCGTCCGACCGGGTCTGCGAGGCACAGGGGGTGTCCCCGTGTGCCTGCGCGAGCACACTAGGACGCGATCGCGTCGAATTCGGGCATTACGGATGCGTGGGGGACGGCGTGGCCCGGCAGCTCACTCGATCAGGGGACCGGCGGTCCGCCCGGAGGGCGGCACCCGTCCGCCCGGGTGGCGGTCAGGCGTCCGGGCGGAGCATCGGCGGGTTGAGGACGGTGGCGCCGCCGGCGGTGAAGAGCTGTGCCGGGCGGCCGCCCTGACGGGTCGTGGTGCCTCCCGAGGGCAGCAGGAAACCCGGGGTGCCGGTCACCTTGCGGTGGAAGTTCCGCGGGTCGAGGGTGACGCCCCAGACCGCCTCGTAGACCCGGCGGAGCTCGCCCACGGTGAACTCCGGCGGGCAGAACGCGGTGGCCAGCGAGGAGTATTCGATCTTGGAGCGGGCCCGCTCGACACCGTCGGCCAGGATCTGCCCGTGGTCGAAGGCCAGCGGGACGCCGTCGGTCGGTGTGTGGCCGAGCAGTTCGCCGACCGGCGCCCACCGTGCGCCGCTGGCGTCGCCGCCGGGGCGCGGGGTGGGCAGGTCCGGTGCCAGCACGAGGTGGGCGACACTGACCACCCGCATCCGCGGGTCGCGCTGGGGGTGGCCGTAGGTCGCCAGCTGCTCCAGGTGCGCGCCGGCCGACGCCTGGCCGGGTGAGGAGGAGGCCCGCAGGCCGGTCTCCTCGGCCAGCTCGCGGGAGGCGGCCTCGGCCAACCCCTCGTCGGGGCGCACGAAGCCGCCGGGCAGCGCCCAGTAGCCCTGGAAGGGCGCCTCACCTCGTTTCACCAGCAGTGCGCAGAGCGCGTGCTCGCGAACCGTCAGCACCACCAGGTCGACTGTGACTGCGAACGGGGGGAAGGCCGACGGGTCATAACGCGACATGGCGACGATGATAGTCGTCTCTCTGACGATAAGCACAGAGCGCCGCCGCTCGGATGCGGGCGCCCGCCCAGGTGGTGCGCCTCCGGGTCAGCCGGCTCCCAGCTGGAGGTCCTTCGACGCCTCCTCCACCACGGCGACGCCGATCCGGCTCACCCGGACCGAGAAGGGCTCGTTCGCCACCCGGAGGCCGGTGAGCTGGAGCATCCCCAACGGCGCGGTGCTGGCCGGTCGGACCGCCACCCGGCCGGCCGGGACGTCGGGGCGGACGCCGGCGAGAGAGAGCACGAGGTGCACGGCGGCAGCGGCGGCGACCGCGGCCGGGCGGCATGCCGCCGGGTGCGGCGCGGGCGGGCAGTCGGCCACCCGCTGCTCTCCGGCGTACATCTCGGGAAGCCTGCCCTCGAAGCGGCGGGCGGCGTCCAGCAGCCCTTCCAGGAGGACTCCGGCCTCGCGCTCGAAGCCCGCCTCCGCGAGTCCGGACACCGCGAGCACCGTCTCGTGGACGCGGACCGCGCCGCTGCGGTGCCCGAGCGGGTTGAACCGGGGGGACTTGGCGCTCAGCGTACGCAGCCCCCAACCGGCGTCCATCTCCGGGGCGGCCAGCCGCTGGGCCAGCACGCGGGTCTGCTCACGGTCGAGCAGGCCTTCATGAAGCTCGCCCTCCCCGGCCAGGCCGCGGTCCAGCAGGTGGACGAAGGAGGCGGCGACCGCGGGCATCGTCCGGCCGCCGGCGAGCAGGGCCGCGGCCGGGCGCCCCCCTGACAGGTCGTCGATCCAGAACTGCTCCCGGAATCGTTCCCGCAGCCGGGCCGCCCAGGCCCGCCACTCCTCGGCGCCGGGGCGGCCGAACGCGGCGAGCAGGTCGGCGCCGTGCAGGGCGGCCCGGTGGGCCTGGGCCTGCACCTCGCACCTCGCGGCAGCCGGGCGGGCCGTCCGGTCCTCCGCGGTACGGCCCAGGTCCGTGACGAACCCCTCGGGGCCGTCCACGCCGTCCCCGAGGGCGCCGCGCAGCGCGCCGAGGGCCCGCTCCGCGGCAGGCAGCAGCTCGGCCACCTCCTGGGACGGCAGGCCCCACCGCCAGGCCTCGGCCAGCAGGGTGACGAACAGCAGGGTGGCCTCAGTGGCCATGCAGGTGGGCGGCAGCTCGGGGCCTGCGTGGCGGAGCGGGCCGGGGATCAGCCCGTCCGGACGGCCGCCCGGGCCTGCTTCCACCGGGCTGCCGGGGGTGGCGCCGTCGGGTCCGGCCGCGGTGACCGGGGGCGTCGCGGCGCCCGTCGGCGGGCCGGGCGGACTGCCGGGCCCGGTTGGCCCGGGAGGCCCGCCCAGGTGCTGGCGCCTGGCGAGGGCCCGCAGGGTGCCCGCCGCCAGGCGGGTGCCCAGTGGCAGGGTCAGCCGGGCGGCCCAGATCGCGTCCGCCGGGGTCATGCCGAATCGCCACGGCGCACCGGAGGCCGCGTACAGGTCCGTCGGCCGGTCCGGGTCGGCGATCAGCAGGCCGCCCAGGGTGTCCAGGGAGCGTGCGACCAGTTGCACCGCGCGGGCGTCGTCACTGCGCACTTCCGGTTCGGCCCAGGGCAGGGGCACGCCCGGTCCGCGCCCGGTCGGCGGGCGCACCACCGCCGGGCCGGACTCCAGCTCCGCGCGCAGTTCGACCGACCAGCGTGCCCCGGCCTGGACCTCCAGATCCCAGCGGAGCACGCCGGCCCCGGCCAGGACGGCGTGCGGGGAAGGCTGGGCGGACACCGTCGCGCTGCGGCCGTGGCCCGCCCAGCGCAGGCCCGCGGACTGCACCTGACCCGGAAGGTCGGCCGAACGCCGGCCGGCCGCGACGTCGGTGAGCAGGCCGAGGTCCGTGCCGAGGGTGATCTCCAGCGGGAGGCGGGCCGGCCGGGCGCCGGTGTTGCGGACGGTGATGCTCTCCGTCCCGTCGGCGTGCCGCAGCCGTTCCACCGTCAGCGCCGGGTCGGGATCGGGATCGCCGGGGAGGCGGAGCGCGCCGAGGAAACGGGCGGCGGCGGCCGAGGTGAGCGTGCCCTGCAGCGGCATCGGCTCCATCCCGCCGAGCCGGACCTCCATCCGGGCGAGGGTGCGGACGCCTGCCCGGTAGAACCCGTGCAGACCGTGGCCGCGGAGCTGCCCGTCGACGCCCGAGGAGGCCATCGCGGGTGCGTTGACGCACAGGACGGAGTCGTGGGTGGAGACCTGCTGGGGCCTGGGCGGCGGGCCCGGCTGGCGGGGCGGGGCCGCGGCCGGGTGGTCGGGCCGGGGCCGCGACGGGCCGGTGGGCGGCGGGGGTGCCTGGTGGCTGGCCGGCGGCGGGTAGGGGGGTGGCGGGTTACCGGCCGGACCGGGGCCCGTGGGACCGGCGCCCGGCGGAGGAGGTGTCGCCCGGGGCTGCTGGTGCGGCCGGGCGGCCGGCGCCGCGGGTGGTGCCGCGCTCGGCCCGACCTGTGGTCCTGCCTCTGCCGGCCTCATGCTGGTCACCGGGCTCTCCTCCCCTTGCTCGACCGGTCTGCTCGTTCTCGTCGTCTCCCGGCCCCGAGCCACGTCGGCTCGCGATCGGTACTGCCCTGTCGCTCCTGCGGCTGTACCGGTGCCGGATCCGGCCGTCGAGCCGCGGCCGTCCCGGAGAGTACAGCTCCCGGCACGGTCCGTGCCGCCTGCGACGGCGGCGGGCTCTCGGGCCTCGGCTCCGCCTCCGCCTTGCGGCGGGCGGAGTGTCGGCGGCTGCTCGACTCCGGTGGCATCCCGCAGAGTGAACGCACCGCACCTGCCCCAGGTCACGCCGGTCCGGTGTCCCTCTGCCCGGCCGCCGCGCGCACCTCGGACCCCACCCGACCGCCGGTGGCACCCGGCGTCCTTGCCCGGAATCACGCGGCTCCGGGCGCCTCCGGCCGTGACCCGGCCGCGGCAACCCGTGTGCGCCGCCAGGATACGGTGCGTGGGCGACGGCGCCCGCACCGGAGACCCCGGCGGAGGCAGCCGAACCAACCCTGTGACCAGCACGGACCGAGGAGTTGCATGTCCACCACCAGCCGGCTGCCCGGAATCGTCACCACCGATCACGTCTTCCGGGTGCCGCTCGACCACCAGCGGCCCGAGGGCGAGCGGATCGCGGTGTACGCCCGCGAGGTGGTGGCCGCAGGTCGCGAGCACGAGGACCTGCCGTGGCTGCTGTTCCTCCAGGGCGGCCCCGGCGGGAAGGCCGGGCGGCCCCACGGCCGGGAGGGCTGGCTGGCCCGGGCACTGGACGGCTACCGGGTGCTGCTGCTCGACCAGCGCGGCACCGGCCGCTCCACCCCCGCCGGGCGCCAGACACTGGCACGCCGCGGCGACGCCCGCCGGCAGGCCGACTACCTCGCACACTTCCGCGCCGACTCGATCGTCCGGGACGCCGAGCTCATCCGGCGCCTGCTGCTCGGGGAGGAGGGGAGGTGGAGCCTGCTCGGGCAGAGCTTCGGCGGATTCTGCGCCCTGACCTACCTCTCGCTCGCGCCGCACGGCCTGCGCGAGGCCTTCGTGACCGGCGGCCTGGCCGGCCTGCGGACCTCGGCCGACGACGTCTACCGCGCCGCGTACCCGCGGGTCGCGGAGAAGAACGCGGCGCACTACCGCCGCTACCCGCAGGACGCCGAGACGGTCCGTCGGATCGCGGCGCACCTCACCCTGCGGCCGGCCGAACTGCCGGACGGCGGCCTGCTGACCGTCCAGGCGTTCCAGGCACTCGGTCTGCTGCTCGGCGGCGGTGGCGGCTCGCACAGCCTGCACTACCTGCTGGAGGAGGCCTGGGTGGAGGGCGCGGACGGGCCCGAGCTCTCCGACACCTTCCTGGCCGGTGTGCAGGCCCAGGTGTCCTTCGCCACCGGGCCGCTCTACGCGGTGCTGCACGAGTCGATCTACGGCCAGCGCTCGGTGGACCCCGGCGGCACGGGCTGGGCCGCGGAGCGCGTTCGCAAGGAGTTCCCCGAGTTCGACGCGGCGCAGGCGCTGGCCTCGGACGCCCCGGTGCTGTTCACCGGGGAGATGATCTACCCCTGGATGTTCGAGACCGACCCGGCGCTGCGGCCTCTGAACGAGACGGCGCAACTGCTCGCCGAGCGCACGGACTGGCCCGACCTGTACGACCTCGGTCGGCTGGCGGCCAACGAGGTGCCGGTGTTCGCCGCGGTCTACCACGACGACATGTACGTCGACACCGCGGACTCGCTGGCCACGGCGCGGGCGGTGGGCAACGTACGGACCTGGGTGACCAACGAGTGGGAGCACGACGGGCTGCGGGTGAGCGGTGGCGCGGTGCTCGACCGACTGATCCGGATGGCGCGCGGCGAGCTGTAGCCGCACCGCGCGACGCCGGAGGGGATGCCCTCGCACAGCCCGGTGCCGGACCGGCCGCCGGGGCATCTCAACCACCCACCGTGTGGTCCCGGTGGCGGCGCTGCACCGGCAGGCGCAGCCGGCGCCGGGAGGGGCGTCCGCGTGGGCGCTCGGCGGCCGGCGCGGGTGGCCCTCCCTCCGTGGGCTCCGGGCCCGGACCGTCGGCGGCCTGCTCCGGGGCCGGGGTGGGCCCACCGGGGCCGGCAGCACCGCTCGTACCCGGCGCACCCGACGTGCCCGGCTCGGTGTCGGCACCGTCGTCGAGGCCCGCGCCACGGAGATCGGCGCCGCGGGGCCGGGCCGGTCGAGGACGTTCGGAGCCGGTGTCCGGAGCGGCCGCCGGTCGGGGCCGGGACGGTGGGGTGGCCCGCCCGGCCCGTTCCCGGCGGACGCTCTCCAGGAGGAGGTCGGGCAGCAGGCCGCCGTTGATCGACTCGTGGAGCAGTTGGGCCAGGGTGTAGCCCGGATCGATGTCGAGGGCCCGCGCGAGCACGATCCGGGCGGTCGCGGTGTCCCCGGCGAGCCAGGCCGTCCACGCCAGCAGGGTCATCGGTGGCGGGGCAAGGTGTTCGAACGGGGGCACGCAGCGCTGCGCGAGATAGCGCCAGAGCCGCTGCGCGGCGACCAGCTCGTCCGGCTCGCTGTACTCGGCGGCGCGATCGCGCCCGAGCTTGTCCTGCAAACCGATCAGCAGTCGGGCCGTCCGGTCGGCGTCGATCGCGCCGGCCCCGGCACGGAACTCGGTGACTGCGCCGGCGAGCATCCGGGCCGTCCGGTCGACCGCCGCGGCCCGGCCGCCGGGCCCGGCCAGCTCGCGGATGAAGGGCGCCCCCGCCTGCTCGAGCGCCTCCCGCACCGTCCGGGCCTCGGGCGGTCCGACCGGGGAGAGGCCCGCCACGATCGTCTTCCGACTCCCGCGCGGCGCGAGCCCGGCGAAGGTGGCCGCCGCGGCCAGCGGGCCGGGACCCTCCGCCGACCGGATCGGGGTACCGCCCGGGTCGCAGCAGTCGGCACCGGTGCACAGGAAGGACCACCAGCTGCCGCCGGAGACGCACAGCGACTCCTTGACCCCGACGCCGTCTCGACCGAAGGCCTCGGACAGCGCGGCTGAGAGCGGTCCGAGGTCGACCAGGACACGCCGGGCCGGGCCGGCGCCCGGGGCAGGATCCCTGCAGAGGTAGATCAGTACCTGGGCCGGCCGCTCGTAGCGCTGCTCGGAGAGCTCGACCAGGAGCCGTGCGGCATCTCCGGCGACCCTCGGCCAGACGGCCGGGTCGTCGGGGATGTCCACCCGGATGACCCCTCCCTGCTGCAGGTCCGGACCCTGCAGCCCGACGACGACGATGCTGTCGTCGGGGAAGAAGCCGAGCAGGTACGGAAGCATCTCGGCCATGTCGGCCGGCCCGCGCATCCTGACCGGCAGTTGCCCGGGGTGCGGACCGGGCCCGATGCCGGTCAGCGGGCCGGGGACGGGGATGGGCACCGGTTCGGGCCCGGGGCCGGGCAGCGGGCCGGGCAGAGGACCGGGCAGAGGACCGGGCAGGGGACCGGGAATCGCTTCACCGCGTTCGTCGTTCATGACGCGAAGCCTGCCGCAGCAGCGCCCGGCCGGCGGAAATCCCTGATTTCCTGTGGATAAATCGGGGGGTCCAGCATTTTGTCCCTCGTTCGGGGGACCAACACCCTGTTCTGCACACTATTCTGTCGATCCATCAGATGCCTCGGCGGCAGACCGCCCTGGGTGGCCGCACCCACATCCCGCCCGTCGTCATTCGTGATTGTCCGCCGCACGCTGTATTGATTGAGGCATGGACCAGCCGACTCCGAACCACCCCACCGACACCCCCGACCGCGCTGCCGTCCGGCTGCGGGCCGAGACGGTGCTGCGCGAGCTGGCCGGCCCCTCCGCGGTCCTGCGGGAGGACCAGTGGTCGGCCATCGAGGCCCTGGTCGTCGACGGGCGGCGCGCGCTGGTCGTGCAGCGCACCGGTTGGGGCAAGTCGGCCGTCTACTTCATCGCCACCGCGCTGCTCCGCGCCCGCGGCTCCGGCCCGACGGTGATCGTCTCCCCGCTGCTGGCCCTGATGCGGAACCAGGTGGACTCCGCCGCCCGCGCCGGGATCCACGCCCGCACCATCAACTCCGCCAACCCCGAGGAGTGGGACGGCATCCAGGCCGAGGTGGCCGCGGGTGCCGTCGACGTTCTGCTGGTCAGCCCGGAGCGCCTCAACAACCCGGACTTCCGCGACCAGGTGCTCCCGAAACTCGCCGCCTCCACCGGCCTCCTGGTGGTCGACGAGGCCCACTGCATCTCCGACTGGGGCCACGACTTCCGCCCGGACTACCGCCGGCTGCGCACGATGCTGGCCGAGCTGCCGCCCGGCGTGCCCGTCCTGGCCACCACCGCCACCGCCAACGCCCGGGTCACCACCGACGTCGCCGAGCAACTCGGCACCGGCGGCACCGACGAGCGTGCCCTGGTCCTCCGCGGCCCACTGGACCGGGAGAGCCTGAGCCTCGCCGTGCTGGCCCTGCCCGACCCGGCCCACCGGCTGGCCTGGCTCGCCGAGCACCTGGCCGAGCTCCCCGGGTCAGGCATCATCTACACCCTCACGGTGGCCGCCGCCGAGGAGATCACCGCGTTCCTGGGCGAGCGTGGCTACCCCGTGGCCTCCTACTCCGGACGGACGGAGGACGCCGACCGCCGCAGCGCGGAGGCAGACCTGCTCGCCAACCGGGTGAAGGCCCTGGTCGCCACCTCTGCCCTCGGGATGGGCTTCGACAAGCCGGACCTCGGCTTCGTCGTGCACCTGGGCTCGCCCGGCTCCCCCATCGCGTACTACCAGCAGGTGGGCCGGGCCGGCCGCGGCGTCGACCGGGCCGAGGTCCTACTGCTGCCGGGCCGGGAGGACGAGGCGATCTGGCGGTACTTCGCCTCGCTCGGTTTCCCGCCCGAGGAGCAGGTGCGACGGACGCTGGACGCGCTCGCCGAGGCCGGCCGGCCGCTGTCCACCGCCGCGCTGGAGCCCCGGGTCGACCTCCGGCGGGCCCGTCTGGAGACCATGCTGAAGGTGCTGGACGTGGACGGCGCGGTGCGCCGGGTCCGGGGCGGGTGGACGTCGACCGGCGAGCCCTGGGCCTACGACGCCGCCCGCTACGCCAAGGTCGCCGAGTCCCGGGAGGCCGAGCAGCGCGCGATGCGCGAGTACGCAACGACGGCAGGGTGCCGGATGGAGTTCCTCCGTCGCCAGCTGGACGACCCGGACGCGGTCCCGTGCGGCCGCTGCGACAACTGCGCCGGACCGCGCCACGGCGCCGGAGTGTCCGAGGAGTCGCTCGCCGCGGCCCGCGCGGCACTGGGCCGTCCCGGCGTCTCGTTCGAGCCTCGGCGGCAGTGGCCGACGGGCATGGAAGCCATCGGGGTCTCACTCAAGGGCCGGATCCCGGCCGGCGAGCAGGCCGAGACCGGCCGGGCCCTGGGGCGGCTCTCCGACATCGGCTGGGGCAACCGGCTGCGGGCACTGCTCGCCGACCAGGCTCCGGACGCCCCGGTGCCCGCCGAGGTGCTGGACGCCATGGTCAGTGTCCTGGCCGACTGGGCGCGCGGCCCGGGCGGCTGGGCCGGTCCGCCCGCGGCCGACGGCACCCGGCCCGCCCGGCCGGTGGGTGTGGTCACCATGGCCTCGGCCACCAGGCCCACCCTGATCGGCAGCCTCGGCGAGCGGCTGGCCTCGGTCGGACGGCTGCCGTTGCTCGGCCGGATCGAGTACGCAACCGGGGAGCCGCCGCACGGGCCGCGCAGCAACAGCGCGCAACGGCTGCACTCCCTGTCGGGCACCCTGGTGGCGCCGCCCGCACTGCGCGCCGCGCTCGCCGAGGCTCCCGGGCCGGTGCTGCTGGTGGACGACCTGGTGGACTCCGGCTGGACGGTCACGGTGGCGGCCAGGCTGCTGCGGCAGGCCGGGGCCGGAGCGGTCCTGCCGCTCGTCCTGGCCGTCCAGGGCTGAGCGGCTGAGCGGCTGAGCGGCTGAGCCAGCCAAGCGGGCGGGCGGCCGCCGGCCCAGCGGGCCCCGGTGCGCGATCGGGTGGCCCCCTCGACGGGCGCTCCGGCGGCGCCCGGACGGACGGTGGGTCGCCCCGGCGGGCAGGCGCGGACCGAAACGGTCCGCAATCCTTCGAATGGCGCCACCCTCGGCGTGGAATATATCCGGCAGAACCCCGACTTTCGGGCGGCATCTGTCATTTCATCGTTGCCGCTCGACCCGCTCTGACAGGAGAATTGGACGGTATCCACAGCCCGGTCCGCGGACCAGGCCTTCGGCGTACGCCCGCACCAGCGCGCCTGCGGGCCCGGGAAGGAGGATCGTGATCAACGGTATCGACCGAGGTCAGACCCCCTGTGATGGCGCGCGGACGATCGATCTGGCGGCCTGGACCGGGTCCGACGTCCCCCTGCTGAGAGCACCGCGCGACTTCGTCACCGAGTTGCACGGCCGACACCTCCCCCAGCCGGGCACCAACGTGCTGGCGGTACTGGACCCGCTGCACCGGGTGGTCGCCTCGGCCTCGTTCGCCGGCAGACCGCACAGCACAGACGGGTGGCACCACCGCAACGCGATCCTGGCCCAGCTCCGCCGTGTCACCTCGCACGACCTGCGGCTCACCGTGCCGACCCGCACTGCGGTGCTGCTGCGCTGCCGCGAGGGCGGGCCGGACTGGACGGAGCAGGACGGCGCCTGGATGTGGGCACTGCGGGACGCTGCGGCCCTGCACGGACTGCGCTGCGGGGCCTATCTGACCCTGACGCCGGCCGGCTGGCACTCCCTCGGCGACGGACGCAGCGGGCGCACCCCGCACTCGGGGTCCTGGGCGGACGGCCCGGTCCACACCGTCAGGGAACTGCCGGAGCGGTTCGCTCCGGGGGCGGAGACCACAGCGGGGCCGGCGCCTGCCGGACTGACGGCGGAGGAAGCAGGAGCGGTCGGTCGGCTGGCCCGGGTGAGCCGGCTCGCGCAGGCCAGGGAGCCGCACGGCCGCGACCTGGGGCAGCTGACCCCGGCACCGCCGGTCTCCCCGGGTGACGCCGGGGTCAGGCGCGCCGCGGCCCGTTGACGACGGGCCCGCGGAGCGCGGTCGGCGGAGCGCCGCTCGATGCGGCGCCCCGGCTGCCGGGACGCCGTCAGGGGTCCCGGCAGCCGAGCGGTCGAGCCGTCAGGCGGAAACGCGGCCGCCGCGCCCCAGCACCGGGGCGACCGCCGCGGCGTCGCCGCAGACCACCAGCAGCCCGGCGGCATGGCCGAGCGCCTTCCGGGCGGCCTGCTGCACCCGGCCGGGCCGGGTGTCGTTGACGACCAGGACGACGACCTCGCGTCGCATCTTCCGGGAGGCGTGGGCGTCCGCGTAGAAGACGTCGCCGCCCTCGGCCAGCTGGGCCCAGTACGCGGCCTCGCCGAACGAGAGCTCGTGGCGCTGCCAGGGGTGGGCCTCGCCCGCGGTCAGGACCAGGATGTCGCCGGGGCTCCGCCCTGCCTCCAGCAACCTGTCGACGGCCTCGTCGGCGCGTTCGAGGGCCCGCCGCGGGTCGGCGGCGACCATCTCCACGACGGGTGCCGCCGGTGCGGCGGTGGGCGGCTCGGCAGAACCGGGCCCGGGGATCAGGGCGCTCCGGGCCGGCGGTCCGGGCCTCGGCGGGGTCGGGCGCGGCGGCGGTCCGGGCCGGGCCGCGGCAGGTGCGGAGGAGGCGGAAGCCTCCGGCTTGCGGGGGGAGGGAACGCCGGGGCCCGGGACACTCTCGTGAGTCCCCGGCTCCTCGGGAAAGACTGGCATACCCGGATATCTATCAAACGGCGGTCGGACGCGCACAGGCGCCCCATGGTTTGGACACCGCGCACCGACAGTCCACATCCGCCCGATTCTGACGATTCATCGGCAAATCGGGCGTCAGAACCCGAGTGAGAGCTGCTCGCCCTGCGGCTCGTCCTGCTCGTCCAGCCGGACGCGCTTGAGGTGCCGCCAGCGGGGCAACGCGTCGAGGTACGCCCAGGAGAGCCGATGGTGCCCGGTCGGCCCGTACTCCTCCAGGGCTGCCCGGTGGACCGGCGAGGGGTACCCCGCGTTGTCCCCGAAGGCGTACGCGGGGAGGTCGGCGCCCAGTTCGGCCATCAGCCCGTCCCGCTGGACCTTCGCCAGCACGGAGGCGGCCGAGACGCAGACGCAGGACTGGTCGCCCTTGATCACCGTCCGGACCCGCCACGGGCCACCGAGGTAGTCGTGCTTGCCGTCGAGGATGATCGCGTCCGGCTGCACCGGGAGCGCCGCCAGCGCCCGCCCGGCGGCCAGCCGGAGGGCGGCGGTCATGCCGAGTTCGTCACACTCGAGCGGCGAGGCCTGACCGATGGCATAGGCAAGGACCCAGTCCGCCAGCACCGGGGCGAGGGCGGTGCGGCGCTTCTCGGTGAGCAGCTTGGAGTCGGTGAGCCCCTCCGGGGGGCGCCGGAGCCCGGTCACCGCGGCGCCGACCGTGACCGGACCGGCCCAGGCGCCGCGCCCTACCTCGTCCAGGCCGACCACGGTGCGGGCGCCGGCCCGGCGCAGCGAGCGCTCGACCGCATGTGTCGGGGGGTCGTAGGGCATCGGTTCGGTCCGTTCGGCTGTGGTCTGGCAGGTCCCAGCCTACGGCCTGGCCCGCCGGCCGTAGGCAGTGGACCGTGCGGGGCCGGTCAGGGCCGGTCAGGGCCGAACCATCGGCAGCAGGACCTGTTCCGCCAGCTCCCGGCAGAACTCGGCGTCCAGCGGACCGTCCCAGACCTTCGCGCGGTAGAGCAGCATCGCCGGGGCGACATCGGCGACCAGGGAGGTGGCGGCGCCGCGGCGGACGTCTCCGCGCGCCTCGCCCCTGCGGAGGATGGCGAGCATGGCCTCGGTGACCGGCTCGATCACCCGGTTCAGCACGAACCCCTTGAACGGCACGACCTGTTCGTGGTCGAGCTCGGCCATCAGCACCCGGACCGCCGTACCGGCCCGGGAGTTCATCACCACGCCCAGGTAAGCCGTGAGCTGGACCAACTCGTCCCGCACCGACCCGAGGTCGGGGATGTCCGTGGGGGGTGGGAGAGTTGAGCCCAGGGCGTCCACGACCAGATCGGCCTTGGAGGCCCAACGGCGGTACAGCGCGGCCTTCCCGGTGTGCGCCGCGCCCGCCACGCCCTCCATCGTCATCCGCGCGAACCCACCGGAGGTGAGCTGATCGAGCGCCGCGTCGAAGATCGCCACTTCCAGCGCCCGGCCGCGCCTGCGCACGGCGACCGGGGCCGCTACGCCCTGGCCGGCCCCTCCTGGAGCGCGCCCGGCCGGAGCGCCCTCATCTGCGGTCGACGCGGCCCTGAGGGCGGCCACCGCGAGCTCGACCGCGTCGGCGCCCGAAGGCTCGCCCTTCCCGCCGGTCGACACCCGGGAACCCTCCCGGTGCGCGGCCGGGGCCTCGGGCGTGACGGGCTCGGGCCGGCGATCCGTCTGATTCATCGTCACCAATCCTAGAGAACGCTTGCGTTCACAATAGTCGACCGGCTATCGTCGCGCTAGTGAACGAATCCGTTCACTGGAGCAGTGTCGGGGCTGCCCGCGTGCGCGGTCGGCCGCCGGCCGACTCCGCATCGAGCACTCGTCGAACAACCGTAGCCAGCAGGGGGAATGCCATGGCTGTATCGGAAACGCTCAGCAAGTCCGCTCCAACGGGAGCCGGCGGAGGCCGGAACAAGGGCATCACCCTCACGGTCATCGCCGCCACGCAGTTGATGGTCGTCCTCGACGCCACCATCGTGAACATCGCGCTCCCGCACATCAAGACCGCCCTCGGCTTCTCGGACACCAGCCTGTCGTGGGTGATCAATGCGTACACCCTCGCCTTCGGCGGCCTGCTGCTGCTCGGAGGCCGCATCGGCGACATCCTCGGCCGGCGCCGGGTCTTCGTCGTCGGAGTCCTGCTGTTCGGGCTGGCCTCACTGATCGGCGGCATCGCACAGGACGCCGGCATGCTGCTGGCAGCACGGGGGCTGCAGGGCATCGGCGGCGCGATCTGCTCGCCCACCGCGTTCGCGCTGATCGCCACCAACTTCCAGGAGGGGCCGGAACGCAACCGCGCCTTCGGGGTCTTCTCCGCGGTCGCGGGTTCCGGCGCAGCGATCGGCCTGCTGGCCGGCGGCGCGCTCACCGAGTACCTCGACTGGCGCTGGGTGTTCTTCGTGAACGTGCCGATCGCCGTTCTGATCGCCGTCGCGGCACCGCGCTTCATCAACGAGTCGGAGCGCCAGGAGGGCCGCTTCGACGTGCCGGGCGCGCTGGCGTCGACGCTGGGTCTGGTCGGCCTGGTCTACGGCTTCATCCGGGCCGCCTCCGACGGCTGGAGCGACGGCATCGCGCTGTCCTCCTTCGCGATCGGCGCGCTGCTGATCGTGGCCTTCGTGGTGATCGAGCGGCGGACGACCCAGCCGATCACCCCGCTCCACCTGTTCCGGAACCGGAACCGCACGGGTGGCCTGATCATGATGCTCTGCCTGGCCGCCGCTATGTTCGGCATCTTCTTCTACATCACCATCTTCGCCCAGACGGTGATCGGCTACAGCCCGCTCAAGGCCGGTGTGGCCTTCCTCCCGATCAGCGTGGCCATCATCGTGGCGGCCCAGCTGGCCTCGGCCTTCCAGGCCAAGTACGGCCCGAAGGTCTTCATGGCCGGCGGCGCGGTGCTGGTGGCCCTCGGCCTCACCTGGCTGACGCAGCTGAAGGCCGACAGCAGCTACCTCTCCGGGGTGCTCGGCCCGACGGTCGTCTTCGGCTTCGGCATGGGCCTGATCTTCGTGCCGGTGATGCTGCTCTCGGTGGCCGGGGTCCCGGACCACGAGGCTGGCGCCGCATCAGGCCTGCTCAACTCGACGCAGCAGATCGGCGGCGCCCTCGGCCTCTCCATCCTCACCACCGTGTTCAGCACCGCGGCCAAGGACGAGGTCAAGGCTCAGCTCCCCGACTTCCAGGCCCATGCCACCCCCGAGCAACTCGCCTCGTTCAAGGGTGAGTTCCCGATCGGAAGCCCCTGGTACAGCCAGGTGCTGGCACACGGCATCGGCCAAGCCTTCATCGTCGGCGCAGCACTCGCCGTGGTGGCGCTGCTCGCCGCGGTCTTCGTGGTGAAGGCGAAGGCCAGTGACCTTCCGGCCGAAGGCCCGGCGGGTATGGCCATCTGACGACGGATCGAGTGCGGGCGCAAGCCCGGCATCCGGCCCGGGTGGTGGACGTGCCCCCCGGCACGCCCACCACCCACCACCCCACCGCCCGTCACCAACCACCCGGGCTCACGGCCCCAGCTCGCCACTCGGGCACACCACCCGGGCTCACCCCAGCTCGCCACTCGGGCACACCACTCGGGCTCTGGCACCGTCACCAGCGCGTGGCGCGCCCTTCAAACGGACGACCGGAGGCTGCTACCACCCGTAGCGCTCCACCTGGACACCCACCCGGCGGCACGCCGCACCACGGTCCTGCTCCACCGGCCGGTCCCGCAGGATGTCCCGGGCACGGGCCTCGGAGAGACTGGTCGCATACCAGGGCACCTCGTCCGAGAGGTCCTCCGCGATCTGCTGCAGGGCACAGGTGCGCCGGTCGCCCGAGAGGCGGTCAAGAGCGGGAACGGCGTCGGCCGAAAGGCTTCGCAGGTAGTCGATGTCCACCTTGCCGGTCCGCCCGGACATGGTCACGTTCTGCTCGGCGATCCACGCGTCCGGCGAGCTCAATCCGAGAACGGCGGTACCGACAACGGCGCTGAGCACCACGGCCCGCGGCAGCCAGCGCTGCGAGCCGAGCACCACCGCAACGATGATCAGCGCGAAGACCACTCCAAGCCAGAGCTCCACCGCGGCGACCGAGATCCTCAGCCGGGTAAGGCCGAAGGCATCCACATAGATCTGCATGCGGTAGATCGCCGAGGCCACGACCGCCAGCGTGAGCGCGCACAGGACGCTCAGCAGGACCCGGACCATCAGCCGGTCCCCCGCCGTCTCCCGCGGGGCCCAGCGCTTCGCGAGGGCCACCACCACCAGGGTCAGCACGATGACCCACAGAAGCTGCCAGAACCCTTCCCGCGCGAACTGCGACGGGATCACCCCGGGCTTGGTCCTGATCGCGTGGTCGCTACCGATCACTGCCGCCACCTGCGCCGACACGAACACCGCGAACAGCAGACTGAGGACGGTCATCGGCAGCGCCCACTCCACCCGACTGCGCTGCTTGCCGGGCGCGACCGGGAACCGGTCCCACCGCCGGGGCGCCGCCGCGGTGTGCGCCGCTCCGAGGGACACCAGCAGACCGACCAGGAAGAGCAGCGCCCTCAGGGGCAGGTCCTCGGTGTCCAGACTGGGCGTCAGCCCCTCCAGCAGATCGGCCACCGTCTCGTCGGCGCCGGCGAAGAGCGAGCCGAACACCACCAACAGACCCGCCGAGACGCCGACCGCCTTCAGGATCTGCACCGCCTGCCCCCGGCCGGGGAGGTTGGCGCCTCGCAGGCCGCCCGCCGCCCAGGGCACGGAGATCGTCACATGCGCCCAGAACCCCACCGGACCGAGCAGGACGCCCGACCACCGGCTACCGCCGTGCAGCGCGAGGGAGCCGATACCCGCAGCAACGATGATCGCCGGCGCCGCCGGCCAACCGGCCGCGCTGATCACGGGCACCATCAACAGGGCCAGCGCCCCGACAGTCCACACGACCGTCCACGGCCGCACCTTCCGGCCCGCCGACCGGGCCGACAGGCTCGCCGCGGCCGTCGCGGCGACGGCGCACAACAGCAGGTTGGCGCCCAGCCCCTCACCGAGCAGCACCGCCGAGAGGAGCCCGGCACCGATTCCGGCCAGCGGCACCCCGGGGCCGGGCACACCCGCCTGCCGGGGCTGGGTCAGCTTGACCCAGGCCGGCGTGGGCGGCTGCGGGAAGGGCGTCCGGTAGGGGTTGGACGGAGCCGGTCGGTACGGACTCCCCGCCGCCGGCCCGGGCTTACGCGGCGCCCCGGGCGCCCCCGGTGCGGCGGGCGCCCCTCGATCGGCAGGCGCCCCGGACGCGGCAGGCGTTCCCGGCTGCCCGGGCACCTTCGGGGAAGGTGCAGACTCCCCCGGCACAGTCGCGGGCACGGGCTCAGGCACAGGCACAGGCGCAGGCGCAGCCACAGGCGCGGGCTCAGGCGCGGGCGCCGAGGCCTCGCTGGACTCGGACTCGGACTCGGGCTCTCGCCCTGTCTCGGGCCCCCCACTGGACTCTGACGGCTCGACGGGCTTCGGCGGTTCGGACGCGCTGGAAATGGTTCCCCCTCAGGATGATCAGGCCGCGGCAACGCCCTACGCAAGGGCGCTACGCGTGCAGACGTCGCGACTCTAGGCCCGAACCGATCATTCTGAACAGGTTCAAAACCCCCGCGGGGCGGCTGTGTCGCAGAGTTGTGACACAGCCGCCCCACGGGGGTCTCATTCAGTCAGGGTCGTCGCGCCCTCAGTACTCGCCGTACAGCGAGTAGGCGAGCGAGTCCTTGACCGCCGGTCCGAAGTCCGACGGCCAGGTGCCGAAGGGCACCCCGCCGCTGCTGTAGGCGCCCTGGCCGGCCGTCCCCCCGCTGTAGTTCATGTTGTTCACGGAGGAGGTGCTGCCGTTGCTGTTGTAGACCAGCCAGTAGGTCGTGTTGGCCGCCAGCGTGACGCTCACCGGGATGCTGTTCCAGGCGTTCGGCGTGAGTGCGCCGCTCGGGGTGGAGACCACCAGGGTGCCGGGCGATCCGGCGTTGTCGGTGTAGACCGCCAGCTGGTACTGGTTGTTGGGGGCCGCGCTCACCGAGCCGACGTGGACGTTGAGCGAGATGAGCGGCACCGGGGTGGCGCCGGTCGTGACCTTGCTGCCGTTCATGTGGTTGGAGTCGGTGTCGTCGATCAGGGTGCCGACCGCCGTGTTGCCGATCGTCTTCGGCGGCGCGCCGCCCGTGGTGAAGGACAGGCTGAACGGACTCGCCAGCGCGTTGCCGGCGTTGTCCTTCACGCCCTGAACGGTGGCCGTGTAGCCGGTGGTCAGGGCCAGCGCGGCGTTCGGGGTGAGGACCGCGCCGTTGGTGGCGGAGTCGTAGGTGACCGTACCGGCCACCGGCGTCGCGCCCGAGGTGGTCTTCAGCGTCACCGTCGAGTTGCCGACCGTCGCCGGGTTCAGCGGCTCGCTGAAGTTGAACCGGACCGCCGAGGAGGGCGCCACACCGGTCGCGCCCGCCGCCGGAGCGGTCCCGGTGACGGTCGGCGCCGTGGTGTCCTGCCCGTACGTCGCGCTGTACGAACCGACGGTCCCGTCGAAGAAGGCGTAGGACACGCCCTTGACGGTCTCGATCCGGTAGGTGAGGGCCTGCCCCTGCCGGGTGATCCCGGTCAGCGTGCCCGCCGCCGAGGTCACCGGCACCATCGCGCGCAGCCCGTTGGTGCCGCCGGTGATGTCGAAGGTGAGCTTGTTGCTGCTCCAGGCCATCTTGCTGAAGGCCGAACCGTTGCGCCCGTCCAGCCAGTTCAGCATCTGGCGCCCGGAGACCACCGGTGCGCCCTTGGCCTTGGCCGCCGCGATGATCGCGTCGGAGGCGGTGGAGGCGGCGTAGTCGGTGTGGATGTTGGCGGTCAGCGCCGCGTAGTAGCCCTTGCTGCCGTAGGCCGCGTCCAGCAGCGTGTTGACCGTCGACGGGTAGGACTGGCCGGACTCGTCGGTGAGCTGGGTGGTGGCCTGGTACTCGTCGATGACGCTGCCGTCGGTGTCGGCGAACTTCATGATCTGGGCGGTGCCGTTGAAGTAGCCGGCCCGATCCTTGGTGAAGGAGGCGGGGTAGAAGTAGTAGTCCTCGTCCAGCCGGATCCCGTTGGCGAGCTTGGTCTTGGCCTGGGTCGCCCAGTCGTCCCACTCCACACAGTGGGTGCGGCTGCTCGACGGCATCGGCAGGGTGGAGTACTTGGCCTTCCAGGCGTTCAGCTGGGTGGCGTAGAGGGACTGCAGGTTGGCGGCGGTCCCCCAGGGCTTGCAGTCGGTGGTGACGTGCACGCCGACCTCGAAGCCCTCGTCTGTGTAGGCCTGGGCCTGCGCCGGGGTCATCGGGTCGTCGGTGTAGATGTACGAGGAGCCGCGGACGCACTCCCAGTTGGCCACGTTGCAGCCGGGCGGGCTCTGCGCGATGTAGCCGTCCCAGCGGCCGACGGTGCCGCCGATGCCGTGGTCGTCGCCGCTCATCACCACGACGGCCTTGACGTCGCGCGGGAAGTACCAGAACCGGGGCAGCGGCTTCTTGGCCGCGTCCATGGTGGTGATCAGGTTGGCGAGCAGCCGCTGCTGCTCGTCGGCGATCGGGATCAGGGCCTTGTCGAGGTTGTTCCAGTCCGGCTGGCCGCCGGTGCCGTAGAACATCTCGCTGGCCTCGTAGCCGTCCGTGGAGTCGCGCTGCTGGCCGGCCCAGGCGATGTTGCCCTGGCGGGTCTGGACCACGGACTTGGCCAGGTCGAAGGTGAACGCGGCGGCCCGGCCGGTGCCGACGGTGCGCAGCGTGACGGCGGGGTTGGCGGTCGCGGTGTTGGCGTCGCTGTAGAGCGTCGCCACGGCGGTCGCGCCGTTCAGGGTGTAGCGGTCGGCGGCGCCGTGGAAACCCATGGTGTCGGCGGTGAGGCCGGTGCCGGGCGCCGCCGAGGTGTCGATCTTCAGGTAGGTGTCGGCGAGGGTGTCGGGCGTCGCGGTGAGGCCGAGCAGCGGCGCGAGCTGCTTGTCCGGGCGCATCGCGATCAGCCGGCCGCCGCCGGTGGTCCAGGTGCTGAACATGGTCACCTGGGCCGGGGTCAGCGCGCTCTCGCCGAGCAGCACCACGTCGTAGGAGGCGAGGGTGGCGGCGGAGACCGACGAGAGGTCGCTGACCTTGTAGTAGTTCAGCCCCTCGGCCTTGAGGATCTCGGTGTAGTAGCGGGTGTACGGGTTGGCCGGGTTGCTGACCAGCAGGATCGGTCCCTCGGTGCCGGGGCCGGCGCCGGGCGGGGTGACGGTGCCGGCGTCCGGCGTGTACGTCGCGTACATGGAGAAGCTGACGGAGTCCGTCGCGGCGGTGCCGAAGGTGGCGGGCCAGGTGCCGAAGGCGGTGCCGCCGACGCCGTAACCGCTGGTGCCCCCGGAGGCGTACTTGAGGTTGTTGACCGCCGCGGAGCTGCCGTTGCTGTTGTAGGCGAGCCAGTACGGGGTGTTGGGGGCCAGGGTCGCGGTCAGCGCGAGGGTGTTCCAGCTGTTGGCGGTGAGGGTCCCGGCGGCGCTGCTCGCCAGCAGGGACCCCGGCTTGCCGGAGCTGTCGGCGTACACGGCCACCTGGTACTGGTTGTTGGGTGCCGGGTCGACCGCGCCGACGTGGACGCTGATGCTGCTGACCGCGCCCCCGTTCGAGCCCGTGACGTACCGTGAGGCGTTCATGTGGTTGGAGTCACCGGAGTCGACGGAGCTGCCGACCGTGGTGGTACCGAGCGTCGCCGTGCCGGCGGCGTGCGCGGGGGCGGCGACCAGAGCTGCGGCTGCCATCAGGGCCGCCACCAGGCCCGACGCACGTTTCCTGAACCTCACACAAGCCCCCAGATCGGATAACCACACCAGCGGCGGAATCGCCGCTACCGGTGTACCGGCTGGGAGCACGATGTGTCTTCGAAATCCCCACATTCCTGGGACAGGTCAACGCGAAATCCGGTCAGCCCTTGACGGATCCGGCCAAGAGCCCGCGGACGAAGTACCGCTGCAGGGCGAAGAAGACGGCCAGCGGGACGATCAGCGAGAGGAACGCTCCCGCCGTCAGCAGCTCCCAGCGGCCGCCGAAGGAGCCCGAGAGCTGTGCCAGCCGGGCGGTCATCGGGGCGACGTCCGGGGAGCCGCCGGCGAAGGTGAGCGCGACCAGCAGGTCGTTCCAGACCCACAGGAACTGGAAGATCGCGAAGGAGGCGAGGGCCGGGGTGCAGAGCGGCAGCACGATGGAGCGGAAGATCTTGAAGTGCGAGGCGCCGTCGACCACCGCGGCCTCCATCAGGTCCCGCGGCAGTTGGGAGATGAAGTTGTGCAGCAGGAAGGTCGCGAGCGGCAGCGCGAACATGGTGTGCGCCAGCCAGACCGGTGCGTAGGTCCCGCTCAGGTCCACCGCCGGGACGATGGTCATCCCGCCCAGGTGGGCACCGCCGGAGAACAGCTGGAGCAGCGGGATCAGCGCCATCTGCAGCGGCACCACCTGCAACGCGAAGATCACGAAGAAGACGGTGTCGCTGCCCCGGAACCGGACCCAGGCCAGCGCGTACGCGGCCATCGCGGCCAGCACCAGCGGGAACAGGGTGGCCGGCAAGGTGATCGCCAGCGAGTTCACCAGGTACGGCATCAGGCCGCCGCTGACGCCGAACCCGCCCTCGAACAGCACCGTGTGGTAGTTGGACAGGGTCAGATCGGGGTGGACGAACACGTCCCACCAGCCGCTCTGCGCGACGTCCCGCTTGGGCCGCAGCGAGGTGGCCAGCAGGCCGAAGGTGGGGATCGTCCAGAGCACGGTCACCACGATCACCAGCAGCGAGGCGAGCGGGCTGCTGAACGAGCGCCGGACGGCCCGGGCGCCGGTGACTCCGGTCTTCTCCCGGGCGGTCCGGGCAAGCGCGGTCTCGCTCATCGGGTCGCACGCTCCTTGCGCAGCTGGACGATGTTGTAGGCCACCAGCGGCAGCACCGCCAGGAAGAGGATCACCGCGAGCGCGCTGCCGCGGCCGTAGTTGAACTGGACGAAGGACTGCGAGTACATCTCGTTGGCGAGCACCTGGGTGCCGAAGTTGCCGCCGGTCATGGTCCGGACGATGTCGAAGGCCTTCAGCGTGGTGATCATGACGGTGGTCAGCACCACCACCAGTGTGGTGCGGATCATCGGCACGGTGACGAACCAGAACAGCCGGGCGCCGCCCGCGCCGTCGAGCCGGGCCGCCTCGGTGATCTCGTCCGGGATGGCCTTGATCGCGGCGGAGAGCACCACCATCGCGAAGCCGGTCTGCACCCAGACCATGACCGCCATGAGCAGGAAGTTGTTGAGCGGCTGCGACAGGATCCAGTTCGGCGGGTTGTCCCAGCCCAGGCTGATCGCCAGCTGGCTGAGCACGCCGACCTGCCGCTGGGACGGGTCACGGGCCTCGTAGACGAACTTCCAGATGATGCCGGCGCCGACCAGGGAGACCGCCATCGGCATGAAGATCAGCGACTTGTAGACCGCCTGGCCCTTCATCCGGTCCACCAGCAGCGCGAGCAGCAGGCCGAGGCCGGTGGCCGCCAGCGGGGCGACCACCAGCCAGAGCAGGGTGTTCAGCAGGACCTGGTGGACGGAGTCGGTGGTCAGCGCCCAGCCGTAGTTCTTCAGGCCGAGGAAGCGCGTCGAGTCGTCGTTGCGCAGGCTCAGGAAGACCGTCCGGACCAGTGGCACCACCAGGCCCACGACCAGCAGCAGCACGGCGGGTCCCAGCATCACCACGACGGCCAGCGGCCGGGAGTACCGGCCGTTCGCCCGGCCCGCCGCGAAGAAGACGACCAGCAGGATGCCGAGGAAGCCGGCGATGGCGCCGGCGCTGTTCCCCAGCTTCACTGTCGCGTCCGACCACGCCGAATCGGCCAGCTGGGCCGCGGCGAGGGGTGCCGTTGGCATACGGAGGTCCTTCCTCGGACTGCGGGCCGGAAGGCCGCGCGGGCGGGCCGGGTGCGGCCCGCGGAACAGGGGTGGTCGAGCGGATCAGGGAGTCGCCGGGCGATCGAGACGACGGCGCAGGAGGCAGGGACGGGGGGACCGGAGACGGCGAGGACCGGAGGCGGCGAGGGGGCAGCGCGGGCGGGTGGGCCCGCGCTGCCCGGTGGCGGCCGACTACTGCGGCCAGGCCGCGTCGATGTCGGCCGCCACCTTCGGGATGGCCTGTCCCTCCGCGAACCAGGCGGTGAGCGACTTCCACTCCGCGCCCGCGCCGACCGCGGCCGGCATCAGGTCGGAGCCGTCGAAGCGGAAGGTCGCCGCCGGGTCGGTGAGGGCGTCGGCGGAGAGCCGGTCGATCGGGTCGGTGTAGAGGCTCTTGTCCACGCCCTGGTTGGCCGAGACCCAGCCCTGCGACACCTTGACCCGGCTGCTCGCCCAGTCCGCGCTGGAGAGGTAGTTCTGCACCGCCTGCACCTCGGGCCGGCCGGCGAAGGCGGTCAGGAACTCGCCGCCGCCCTCGACCGGGTTGGTGACCGAGGGGTTCACAGCCGGGAGGTGGAAGGCGAAGATGTCGCCGTCCGGCCCGATGGTGGTGCCCTGCGGCCACTGCGCCCGGTAGAACGAGGCCTGCTGGAGCATCCAGCACTTGTTGGTGAGGATCGGCGCGCCGGCGTCCTGGAAGGTGGTGGTGGCGATCGACTTCACGTCACCGATGCCGCCGTTGACCCACGCCGGGTTCTGCATCCAGCCGGCCACCGTCTGCATGGCCTCGGTGATCTTCGGGTCGCTGAACTTGACCTGGTGGTTCACCCACTGGTCGTAGACCTCGCCGCCGTGCGTGCCGAGGACGACCTCCTCCAGCCAGTCGGTGGCGGGCCAGCCGGTCGCCGTGCCCGAGCCGATGCCGCCGCACCACGGCTTGCCGCCGCCGGCCTTGGCGATCCGGTCGCTGAGCGCCATCAGATCGGCCCAGGTCTTGGGCACCTCGTAGCCGGCCTGCTTGAAGGACTTCGGCGAGTACCAGACCAGGGACTTCATGTTGGCGCTCATCGGAGCGGCGTAGAAGGTGCCGTTGACCGAGCCGTAGGTCTTCCAGACCGGGTTCCACTTGTCCTCGTTGGCCACGGTCTGGGCCGGCGGCTTCACGACCTTTCCGGTCTTGACCATCTGGGCGAGCAGCCCCGGCTGCGGGACGATCGCGAAGTCCGGGGCGTTTCCGCCGGCCACGCGCACCGGCAGCTGGGACTCGAAGTCGGGAGAGCCCTCGTAGACGATCTTGATGCCCGTACAGGAACTGAACTCGGACCAGGACTTCTCCAGTGAGTCCGACTCGGGGCTGCGGATCGAGGCGAACATCGTCACCTTGGTGCCGGAGTGGCCCGCGTACGCCTGGTACTTGGCGCAGTCGCCGGTCAGCGGACCGGCGTCGGAGGCAGTGCCGCCCTTCCCGGAACCGCCCGAGCTGTTGGAGCAGGCGGCGGTAAGTACCAAGGCGAGAACGGCCGGTGCGGCCAGCAGGCGGCGGTGGCGCAACCCGGTCATCGGTCTCCCCCGGTCGCGGTCAGGGTGGTGGTCAATGAGTCCTCCTTGCCAGGGCATGGGCATGCCAGCAGTAAGACAGAACAACACTGCGCTGAACCGGAGATTGTCTACCCAGCGATCGCTGGCTTTTAGACGTTAACCCACAGGTCAATCAGCGCCAAGGTGCGCGTTCGACCTTCACCCGCCGGTGCCTCAGTCGTAACAAGGCTGTGCTGGAGGACCGGCCGCGTCCGGCCCTCCGATGCGCTACCCGCGCACCCACCCGCGCCCGCGGCCGCCTCGGACGGCCGGCCTCAGAGCCGGACCGGCAGCTCCCGCAGGCTGTTGACCACCATCGACGGGCTCGGCCGCAGGTCCCCGTCCTCGACCGCCAGCGCCAGGTCGGGGAAGCGTGCGAACAGCGCCGGCAGCGCGACCCCCGCCTCCAGCCGGGCCAGCGGCGAGCCGGGGCACACGTGCGGGCCGTGGCCGAAGGACAGGTGCCGGATCGGGTTGCGGGTGACGTCGAACACCTCCGCGGTGATCCCGTGCTGCGCCGGGTCCCGCCCGATCGCGTTGTACGAGATCAGCACCGGGTCGCCCTGCGGGATGACCTCGTCGCCCACCTTGATGTCCTCGCTGGCGAAGCGGAACAGGAAGTTGCTGGTCGGCGGCGTCCAGCGGAGCGACTCCTCCACCACGGCCGACCACCCGACCCGGCCCGACCGCACCAGGGCCAGCTGGTCCGGGTGGGTCAGCAGGGCCCGGACCGCGTTGCTGATCAGGTTGACCGTGGTCTCGTGGCCCGCCGCGATGATCACCCGCAGGGTGGCCGCGGCCTCCGCGTCGGTGAGCGCGCCGCCCTCGACGTCCGCCGCCAGCAGGGCGCTGGTCAGGTCGTCGCCGGGCGCGGCCCGGCGGGCCGCCACCAGGTCCGCGACGAAGGCGTTCAGCGCGGCAATCGTCGCCGGGACGTCCGCCGGCTTGGTGGTGGAGCTGAAGAAGCGCTCGTACAGCTCGCGGATGTAGGCGTGGTCCCGCTCGGGCACGCCCAGCAGCCAGCCGATCACCGACATCGGCAGAGGGAAGGCGAAGACCGTCTTCAGGTCCACCACCGGGCCGGCCTGCTCCAGGTCGTCCAGCAGCCGTGCGGTGATCTCCTCGATCTTGGGCCGCATCAGCTCCACCCGGCGCGGGGTGAACGCCTGCGAGACGATCGCCCGCAGCCGCCGGTGCTCGGCGCCGTCCGTGGTCACCATGGACGGGCCGGGCACCGCCAGACCGATCAGCGGCCAGGTCTTCGGCACCTCGCCGCGCTGGTACGCCGCCCAGTGCCCGGCGTCCTTCACCAGCCGCTGGTCGGTCAGCAGCTCCCGGGCCTCCGCATGCCGGGTGACCGCCCAGCCGCGCACCCCGCCGAGCAGTTCCACCGGTACCACCGGTCCGGCCGCCCGCAGCCGGGCGCCCTCCGCGACGTTGTCGCTCGCCAGCGGGTCCATCACGATCGGGGCGGTCATCCGCTCACTCTCCAGCAGTCGGCAGTCGGCAGTCTCGGGTCGGTCGGGTCCGGCCGCCGGTCGGGTCCGGTCGGTCCGGTCGGTCCGGTCGGTCGGGTCCGGTCGGTCAGTCCGTGACGTACCCGGGCGTGAACGCCACCGGCAGCGCGACCAGCGCCCGCACCCAGGCGGACGGACGCCACACCAGCGCGCTCTCGGCCACCGCGAGCCGCAGGTCGGGAAGCCGGTCGAGGAGGACCTCGATCGCCGTGGTCGCGATCACCTCGGCCGCCTCGCGCGCCGGGTGCGGGCACCCGTGGTCGCCGTAGGAGAAGCTCAGGTAGGCGCGGTTCCCCTCGGCCGGCCGGCCGGCGTCGGGCCGCACCGCCGGATCCGCGTTGGCGCCCGCGAAGCCGAGCAGGACCAGGTCACCCTTGTTGATCTTCTGTCCGCCGAGCTGGGTGTCCCTGGTCGTCCACCGGCCGGCGAAGATCTGGGTCGGGGTGTCCTCCCAGAGCGCCTCCCCCAGCGCCTGGCCGATCGACCGCCGGCCGCCCGACAGCGAGGCCGCGAAGCGGTCGTCGGTGAGCATCAGCCGCAGCGCGTTGGAGATCCAGTACGCGGTCGTCTGGTGGCCCGCGATCAGCAGCACCCGCAGGTCGCGCATGATCTCGTCGTCGGTCAGCGCGGCCTCGTGCGCCACCAGCGCCGAGGTGATGTCGGCCGCCGGGTGCTCCCGGCGCTCCTGCACCAGCTGCAGCATCACGGCCAGCAGGTCCACCGCACCGGCCTGCGCGCCCGGCCCGCCGTCCACCATCGCCACCAGTGCGCGGATCAGTCGGGGCGTCTGGGTGTCGTCGAGCCCGAACATCCGGCACAGCGCCAGCAGCGGCACCTGGTGGGCGTACTCGGCGACCAGGTCCGCCTCGCCGCGGCCCGAGAACTCGTCGATCAGCCGGTCGGCGATCTCCTCGCAGAACTTCTTCAGCTCGTACGCGTCCACGCCGGTCAGCGCCTCGTCCACCGCCGCCCGGCGGCGCTGGTGCTCGGCCCCCTCCGCGTACATCACCGACGGGGCCGAGGTCATCATCGGCCGCAGCGGCCAGTCCTCGGGGATCGTCGGCCATGCGTTCCAGCGGCTGGAGTCCCGCCCGAACACCTTCGACTGGCCGGCCACCAGCTGGAGTTCGCGGTAGCCCATCACCAGCCAGGCCGGCACTCCCCCGGCGAGCTCGACCGGCGCCACCGGACCGTGCGTCGCCCGGAGCTCCTGGTACACCTGCGCCGGGTCGGTCTGGAACCGGGGACCGTACAGCGGGGCCGCACCGGCATGCGCCGGGCAGCCCGGCGGCGGGGTGGTCGCGGGCTCGGTCACGGGGTCTCCTCCACAACGGCTCTCTCGGCTTCGGCCAGCCGGTGCAGGTGCCGGACCAGCTCGATCAGCACCTGCTTGCTCGACTCCCGGCTCCGGGCGTCGCAGTCCACCAGCGGGACGTGGTCGGGCAGGTCCAGCGCGGCCCGGACGTCGGCCAGGGTGTGCTCCGGACCGTCGAAGTTGTTCCGGGCCACCACGAACGGCGTCCCGTGCTGCTCCAGCCGGTCGATGGCGTACCAGGACTCCTCCAGCCGGCGGGTGTCGACCAGCACCACCGCGCCCAGCGCACCGGAGAACAGCCGGTCCCAGAGGAACCAGAAGCGCTCCTGGCCCGGGGCGCCGAACAGGTAGAGCACGTTCTCCGCGTTGAGCGTGATCCGGCCGAAGTCGAACGCCACCGTGGTCGAGCGCTTGTCCCGGACCACGGAGAGGTCGTCGATGCCCTCGCCCGCCCGGGTCATGGTCTCCTCGGTGTTCAGCGGGCGGATCTCGCTGACCGACCCCACCAGGGTGGTCTTGCCGACCCCGAACCCACCGACCACCACGATCTTCAGGGCGTTCTCGGCGGTGCTGCGCAACGGCACCCGGCCGGGTCGCAGCAGGGTGTCAGAGCTGTTGGAGACCATGCAGCACCTGCTTCAGCATGTCGAGATCGGGCAACCGGGCCTTGTTGGGCGCGAACCGCGGGTGGCGGGCGGTGACCGTGCCGGCCTCCAGCAGGTCACCGAGCAGGATCTTCACCACGCTGACCGGCAGGTCCAGCTCCGCGGCCACCTCCACCACGGCGGTCGGCGTCTCGCACAGCCGCAGGATCCGCGCGTGCTCGGACTGCATGCCGGGCGCGGGCTCCCGCTCCGTGACGATCAGGGTGACCAGGTCGAAGGCGTGCTCCGGCGGACGGCTCCGCCCCTTGGTCACGGTGTAGAGCCGGTCCGGGTCCTCGTCCCGTCCCGGCAGGTTCCGCGGGGCGTTCACACCCCGGCCTCGATCTCGCGCGGCGGGGCGCTCAGGTACGCCCCGATCTGCTCGATGAGTCCGTGCATGTTGTGTCCGACCACGCCCACGTCGGCGTCGTCGTCGGTGACCACCGCCAGGTGCGCGCCCTCGCCGGCCGCGACGATGCACAGGATGCCGCCGTGGAACTCGGTCATCGACTGCCGGACCCCGCCCGAGCCGTCGCCGAACTCGATGGACGCCCCGTGCGCCAGGCTCTGCATGCCCGAGGCGATCGCCGCGAGCTGGTCCGCCTGGTCGGCGCCCAGTCCGAGCGTGTGACAGAGCTTCAGCCCGTCCGCCGACAGCACCAGGGCGTGCCGCGCCCCCGGGGTGCCGGCCAGCAGGTTCTCCAACAGCCAGTCGAGATCACGGTCGGTGCTGGTCATCAGGAATCGTCCTTCGGGAGAGCGTCATGGGTGTCCGGCCCCTGCTGCAGGGCCTTCCGGAAGGCGCCGAACCGGGCCGCCGACTGGGCGGCGGCACCGGGGCGTACGGGCTGCGCCGCCGAAGCGGTCGTGGAGGTCTGGGTGGCCGCGGCACCGGCCAGGGTCTGCCCGCGGCGGCGCTGCGGCAGGCCTCCCGGGCCCACCGGAGCGGCCGGCACGGCCTCGGCGGCCTCCTCCGGGCGGGTCTCCCGAGGGCGGGACTCCTGCGGACGGGACTCCTGCGGACGGGACTCCTGCGGACGGGACTCCTGCGGACGCACCGGCTCGGGACGGCGCTGCTCCAGCACCGGACGGGCCTCCGGGCCGCGCCGCTCCGGCGACTGGCCGGCCGTCAGTGCCTTGGAGAGCGCCGGGTTCGGGTGGGTGACCAACTGCTCCGGGATCAGCACCACCACGCCGGTACCGCCCCGGGCCGACGGCCGGAAGGAGATCGACAGACCGTGCTTGCGGGCCAGCGAGCCCACCACCGCCAGACCCAGCCGGCTGCCGGCGGAGAGCGTGGTCAGGTCCAACGGCTCGGCGGAGACGGCCTGTTCGGCCCGGCGCAGCCAGCTGCCGCCGAGGCCCAGGCCGCCGTCCTCGACCGTGATCACCAGACCGGAGTGGACCTCCTCGACGTACACGTGCACCTCGGCCGGGGGCGCCGAGAAGTTGGCCGCGTTGTCGAGCAGTTCGGCCAGCGTGTGCATCACGCCCTCGGCCGCGAAGCCCGCCACCGCGGCGGTCGACGCCGAGTGCAGACGCACCCGCTGGTAGGCGCCGATCCGGCCGAGCGCCCCGCGCAGGATGGACTCGACGCCGATCGGCTTGGTCCACCGGCGGCCCGAACGGGCACCGGTGAGGACCGCGATGCTGTCGGCCATCCGGCCCACCTGGGCGGTCGCGTGGTCCAGGCTGAGCAGGTCGCCGAGCACGTCGTCGCCGTGCCGGTGCTGCATGTCGCGCAGTTCGGCGTGCATCGAGGTGGCCAGTGCCTGGACGCGGCCGGCCGCGGTGGCGCACACCGCGAGGGCGGCGGCCCGCTGGCGCTCGCCACGGCCGATCTCCTCCGCCACCGTACGCAGCAGGCCGTCGTGGACGGTCGCCGGGCGGCCGGTCAGCACGGTGTTGACCGCGGCGCCGGAGCGCAGCCGTCCGATCACCTCGGGCAGCACCTCGTCGGCGAGCCGGGCCAGGGCGGCCCGCTCCTCGTCGGCCGCGTGCACCGCGGCGCGCAGACCGATGGCCTCGCTCTCGGACTCGGTCAGCGCGGTGCGCACGCTGTGCAGGTCGGCGCGGTCCCGCTCGCCGCCGGCCTGGGCCTCGGCCAGGGCGGCCCGCAGGGCGGCCGCGACGTTGTGGGCGGAGTTCAGCTCCGCGTTCAGCTGGACCGCCGAGCTCTGGACGGACGCCAACTCGTGCCGGGACTCGGACAGCTCGGTCTCCGCCCGCCGGGCCCGGCCGGCCAGCCGGGCCGCGACCAGGACCAGGAGGGACCAGAGCAGCACCGCACCGCCGGCCGTACCGGCGACCGCCGAGCGGTGTCCGGGGGCGGAGCCGGCCACCGCCGCGACGGCGGCGCCCACTCCCAGCAGCAGAGCGGCCGCCGCCCCGAGCACGGTGCCGAGGTCCCGACCTTGGTACGCCGCGCGGGAGGGGCGCGTGCGAGCTCTCATCTATCTGATCCTCGGTGCAGGCGTCAGCGGCGGGCGGTCGACATCGCGCGACCGCCCGGGACGCACAGCACAGCACGTTCCGGGCGATTGATCAGTACGCGCGGTCATCAGATCATATCGATTCAGCACACGGTCTCAACCGGCCAGTTGACGTTGCGTTGTGAAGAATGAACCCTGCGCATCCGCACAACTCCCTCGGAACACCGGCCGAGCCGCTCCCCGGCCCCCCGCCACCGGCCTGGATCTGCCCGCCGGACCTGCCCGAACCGCCCCGCCGCACCCCTCCGGCGGCCCTCCCGCAGCACCCGGCGCACCCGGCACGCGCGTGCCTGCTCCCGCACTCCGGCGTGTGAGCCGGTGCAGTCCAGCGGCCACTGCCCCGGCTCGACACCGCAACGCGCCCCTCCGGCCCGGTCCGGGAGCCGCTCCGGCGCGATCGCTGCCAGGTGAGGGGCGCGCAGGAAGGAGGGAGGGGCACCGACCCGTGGCCGGTGCCCCTCCCTCCTTCACCCGCGGGTCTACTGGCGGAGATCACCTATTCCTGGCGTGCGCCATTCCTCGGCATCGGGCCCACGATCGGGGAATGCGCGTAGCTTCAACTGGGGCGCCCGGTGGTCGACGAGCCACCGCATCCGCTCGTCGCCCGCCGCAAGAGCGGATCGGGCGATCCGGGTCCACTCCTCCCGGTCGAGCACCGAGAGGTACGTCGCCCGAAGCGCTTCCTGCTGCTCCACCGTGCATCCCGCGGTCTCGGGAGACCTCGTGGTGAGGAAATGGGTGAGCCACGCGACGCCGTGATAGCGCCCGATGGTCGGGCTGAGCGAACCCACATGACGAGCGTGCGCTTCGAGGACCGCTGCCGAGTGAGGGTAGTGGGCGAGGGTCAGTCCCATCCCCGCGCAGTCGCTCATCAGCTGGAGCAGCAGACCGGTGTGGTCGACCATCTCGCTGTCGGTGCCCAGGTCGGCGAGCGCCTCATGGAGTCTGGCGACCGTGGCGACCTTGCCGGCGAAGTAGCCGTTGAGGAAGTCGCCGTCGCAGGCTCTGCGAAGCAGCCACGGTCGGGCGGCCGGGCTGTCGAGTCTGCAGAGGGCTTCGACGACGTAGACGCGTCCCCAGCCGGTGACTCGCTCGGCAAGCCAGAGCAGGGCCTCGACCCCTCCCGGCCGGCTCTCGAGAGCGCGCGCCGCCAGTGGACCGAAGCGGTCGGACAGCAACCCGATCGTCTGGATCAGTGGGATGTCTTCGGCTGTTCCCAGCGGAGCGAGCAGGGCAAGCCCGACGGTGACCGAGCATCGGTCGGTCCCGTGTCGGACCAGCCAGCGGCCCGTTCGGCGAACGCGGTCCCGGTCCGCCTGCTCAGCTGCGGCGGCGATGTGCTCGTTGTGGTGAATCGGGATGTAGACGTCGTGGAAGGCGTCGGCCAGTTCGCTGGGAAGGGCGGAGGCCCGCGCGAGATGCGCCTTCAGGACGAGCGCCGCGTCCTTGCCGACCGAGCGCCGGTCCGAAGGCGCTTTCGGGCCTTGTCGCCCACGGTGCGACCCGTCGTCGGGATACGGTTCCCCGTCTCGGGGCAGCGGCTCCCCCGGTGCCAGCCGATGTAGCCGGAGCGCGTGGTCGAACAGTGTCGTCGGTGACCCGGGCAGTCCTGGCCCGGTCGTCCCGCTCATCGGCGGACGGAGGACTCGATTCTCTTGATCATGCCGATGAGCCTGCCATCACGGCGTCCGCCGCACAAGCCACTTCCGTAGGCATCCGGTTGCCTCGGACACCACTGGCCGACGTGACCGAGGCCGAGGGCGGTGGAGCCGGAACTCGGCTCCACCGCCCTCACCAGCGGGCTTCACCCGCTGGCTTGCCCGGGAATCAGCTGCAGCCGCTGGTGGAGCCGCAGCCCTCGCAGAGGTAGCAGCTGCCGGCGCGGCGCATCTTGGTGCCGCAGCTGAAGCAGAGCGGCGCGTCGGCGCTCAGGCCCAGCTGGATCTCCGCCAGTTCGGTGGAGTTGTGGGCCCTGGCCGGCGCCGGGGCGACCGCCTTGGGCCGCTCGACGGCGGGCTTGGGCTCGGCCGCCGCGAGGGGTGCGGACTGGGCCAGTCCCTCGACGTCCAGGTCCTCCTCGACGGGCTCGTACGAGCCGGTGTCCAGGTGGCGCTGGCGCTCCTCCACGGAGTGGATGCCGAGCGCGGAGCGGGTCTCGAAGGGCAGGAAGTCCAGCGCCAGGCGGCGGAAGATGTAGTCGACGATCGACTGCGCCATCCGCACGTCCGGGTCGTCGGTCAGACCGGCCGGCTCGAAGCGCATGTTGGTGAACTTGGAGATGTAGGTCTCCAGCGGCACGCCGTACTGCAGGCCCACCGAGACGGCGATGGAGAAGGCGTCCATCATGCCCGCGAGGGTCGAGCCCTGCTTGGACATCTTCAGGAAGACCTCGCCGAGGCCGTCGTCCGGGTAGGAGTTGGCGGTCATGTAGCCTTCGGCGCCGCCGACCGTGAAGGAGGTCGTGATGCCCGGGCGACCCTTGGGCAGGCGGCGGCGCACCGGGCGGTACTCGACCACCTTCTCCACGACCTTCGCGACCTCGGCGGCGGTCTCGGTGGCCGCCGCGGCCGGGGTGCTGGTCTTCGCCGAGAGCGGCTGGCCGACCTTGCAGTTGTCGCGGTAGATGGCGAGCGCCTTGACGCCGAGCTTCCACGCCTCGAAGTAGATCTCCTCGATCTCCTCGACGGTGGCGACCTCGGGCATGTTGACCGTCTTGGAGATGGCGCCGGAGATCCACGGCTGGATCGCCGCCATCATCCGGACGTGGCCCATCGCGGAGATGACCCGTTCGCCCATCGCGCAGTCGAACACCTCGTAGTGCTCGGGCCGCAGTCCGGGCGCGTCCACCACGTTGCCGTGCTCGGCGATGTGGGCGACGACCGCCTCGATCTGCTCCTGCGGGTAGCCGAGCCGTCCGAGCGCCCGCGGCACCGTGCCGTTGACGATCTGCATCGAGCCGCCGCCGACCAGCTTCTTGAACTTCACCAGCGCGAGGTCGGGCTCGACGCCGGTGGTGTCGCAGTCCATCATCAGGCCGATGGTGCCGGTCGGTGCGAGCACCGAGGCCTGGGCGTTGCGGAAGCCGTTGCGCGCGCCGAGCCGCAGGACGTCGTCCCAGGTCTCGGTGGCGGCGGCCCACACCGGGGCGTCCAGCTCGTCGACCGCGACGGCGGCCGCGTTGGCGTCGGCGTGCTGCCGCATGACCTGCTGGTGCGGGGCGGCGTTGCGGGCGTAGCCGTCGTACGGGCCGACCACGCCGGCCAGCTCGGCGCCGCGGCGGTAGGCGGTGCCGGTCATCAGGGAGGTGATGGCGCCGGCGAGCGCGCGGCCGCCCTCGGAGTCGTACGCGTGGCCGGTGGCCATGAGCAGGGCGCCGAGGTTGGCGTAGCCGATGCCGAGCTGGCGGTAGGCCCGGGTGGTCTCGCCGATCTTCTCGGTGGGGAAGTCGGCGAAGCAGATGGAGATGTCCATCGCGGTGATGACCAGCTCGACGACCTTGGCGAAGCGCCCGGCGTCGAAGCTGTCGTCGTCGCGGAGGAACTTCATCAGGTTGAGCGAGGCGAGGTTGCAGCTGGAGTTGTCCAGGTGCATGTACTCGGAGCAGGGGTTGGACGCGTTGATGCGGCCGGACTCCGGGCAGGTGTGCCAGTGGTTGATGGTCGAGTCGTACTGGATGCCCGGGTCGGCGCAGGCCCAGGCGGCCTCGGCCATCTTGCGGAAGAGCTTCTTGGCGTCGACGGTCTCGATGACCTCGCCGGTCATCCGGGCGCGCAGGCCGAACTCGGTGCCGTTCTCGACCGCGGTCATGAACTCGTCGGAGACGCGGACCGAGTTGTTGGCGTTCTGGTACTGGACGGAGGTGATGTCGTCCCCGCCGAGGTCCATGTCGAAGCCCGCGTCGCGCAGCGCGCGGATCTTCTCCTCCTCCTTCACCTTGGTCTCGATGAAGGCCTCGACGTCGGGGTGGTCGACGTCCAGCACGACCATCTTGGCCGCGCGCCGGGTGGCGCCGCCGGACTTGATGGTGCCGGCGGAGGCGTCGGCGCCGCGCATGAAGGAGACCGGGCCGGAGGCGTTGCCGCCGGAGGAGAGCAGTTCCTTGGAGGAACGGATCCGGGAGAGGTTCAGGCCGGCGCCGGAGCCGCCCTTGAAGATCATGCCCTCTTCCTTGTACCAGTCGAGGATCGACTCCATGGAGTCGTCGACGGCCAGGATGAAGCAGGCGCTGACCTGCTGGGGCTGCTTGGTGCCGACGTTGAACCAGACCGGCGAGTTGAAGCTGAAGACCTGGTGGAGGAGGGCGTGGGTCAGCTCGTGCTCGAAGATCTCGGCGTCGTCCGCGGAGGCGAAGTAACCGTTCTTCTCGCCGGCGGCGCGGTAGGTCAGCACCACCCGGTCGATGATCTGCTTGAGGCTCCACTCGCGCTGCGGGCTGCCGACCGCACCGCGGAAGTACTTGGACGTGACGATGTTCACCGCGTTGACCGACCAGGAGTCGGGGAACTCGACGCCGCGCTGCTCGAAGTTGATCGAGCCGTCCCGCCAGTTGGTCATGACGACGTCGCGCCGCTCCCAGCTGACCTGGTCGTAGGGGTGGACGCCAGGGGTGGTGTAGATGCGTTCCATCCGCAGGCCGCCCTTGGGAGCCTTGCCGGCGCCCTTGGCGGTCTTGTCGGACTTCGACCCGCGCGCGGAACCGCTCGTCGTGTCTGTCACTTCTGGTCCTCCTCCTGGGCAAACGCCCGAGGTGCCCCGATCCTTCCGGGCACCGCTGGTTCGCTTCTCCTGGCGTGCGGCGGCCGATCGTCCGGCCGATGTGCACGTTTCGTTCTGATTTGTGCGCGGAATGTGGGCGCGCGGGGGCCCCGGAGGGCCGCAGGGTGGTGCCTGACCCGCTAGGGGGCCGCGGCGGCCGGCACGGGTGCGCAGTCCTCCGCGGTGACGGGCCGCTCGACGCGGAGCTCCGCGATCGCGGCCTCGAAGTCCTCCAGGCCGTCGAAGGCCTTGTACACGCTCGCGAACCGCAGGTACGCGACGACGTCCAGCTCCTTGAGCGGGCCCAGTATGGCGAGCCCGACGTCGTGGGTGGACAGCTCGGCGCTGCCGCTGGCCCGGACGCACTCCTCGACCCGCTGGCCGAGCTGGGCGAGCGCGTCCTCGGTCACCGGACGACCCTGGCAGGCCTTTCGGACACCCGAGATCACCTTCTCCCGGGAGAACGGCTCGGTCACTCCGCTGCGTTTGATCACCATCAACGTGGCCGTCTCCACCGTGGTGAAACGGCGGCTGCAGTCGGGGCACTGGCGGCGTCGGCGGATCGAACTTCCGTCATCGCTCGCGCGGCTGTCCACGACGCGACTGTCCGGGTGCCGGCAGAAGGGGCAGTGCACCTGAGGACTTCCTCCCTGGCGGCAAGACATCGGACTCCGCCACTCTACCGGACCACAACCTGTAGGTACGAGCGAGGAGACTAGCCACAAGATCTGGGAGTCGGGGGGCGACGCGCCGGGACGGTTCGAGATCCTCGCGCAGAGCGGAATAGACTGTTCGGGTCGAACATTTAATCGATGTACACCCAAAGCCTTGATCCAGTCAGCTAACTCCTTGATAATTCACTCGAACGTGTGTTTGGCGCAACCTTTCGATAGGTGCACCAGTTGAGCTGCACAAGGGAGTAAGCCTGTCGAATGAGGGCCGCGATGAACACCGTTGAAGCAAGGACCGCCATTCCGGTGCAGGAGCGCTCGGCGCGCACCACGGACCAGACGATGGACCACAGCATGAGCCAGAGCCAGCCGATCGAGCACGCCTCGGTGCAGGACGTGGCGCTCGTCCACCCGACCCCGCCCCGTGCCATGCCCGGCCGCCCGCCCGGCATCCGCACCGACGAGGCCGGGCTGACCGAGCGCCAGCGACGGGTCATCGAGGTGATCCGGGACTCCGTGCAGCGCCGCGGGTACCCGCCGAGCATGCGCGAGATCGGCCAGGCCGTCGGCCTGTCCAGCACCTCCTCGGTGGCGCACCAGCTGATGGCCCTGGAGCGCAAGGGCTTCCTGCGGCGCGACCCGCACCGTCCGCGTGCCTACGAGGTCCGCGGCGTCGAGGTCGCCCGGCCCAACACCGCGGAGACCGCGGGCCGTCCGTCCACCTCCTACGTGCCGCTGGTCGGCCGGATCGCGGCCGGCGGTCCGATCCTGGCCGAGCAGACCGTCGAGGACGTCTTCCCGCTCCCCCGTCAACTGGTCGGCGAGGGTGAGCTGTTCGCCCTCACCGTCCGCGGCGACTCGATGATCGAGGCCGCCATCTGTGACGGCGACTGGGTCACCGTCCGCCGCCAGCCGGTCGCCGAGAACGGCGACATCGTGGCCGCGATGATCGACGGCGAGGCCACCGTCAAGCGCCTGAAGCGCGAGGACGGCAAGATCTGGCTGATGCCGCACAACCCCGCGTACGAGCCCATCCCGGGTGACAACGCGACCATCCTCGGCAAGGTCGTGGCGGTGCTCCGCCGGCTCTGACCGGGCCGGCGGGCGGTCGACGGGGGCTCCGGGCGATGCGGCCGGAGCCCCCGACCCGTGGTCGGCTACGGGACGGCCCGCTTCACCACCGGACGGACCGGCGCGGCCGCGGCGTCGATCGCGGCCAGTGAGCGGCGCACCTGGTTGCGGTCGGTGGTGTACCAGAAGTCCGGCATCGAGGAGCGGAAGAAGCCGCCGTACCTGGCCGTGGCCAGCCGCGGGTCGAGCACCGCGACGATGCCCTTGTCGTCCGCCGCCCGGACCAGCCGGCCGGCGCCCTGGGCCATCAGCAGCGCGGCGTGGGTCGCCGCGACCGCCATGAACCCGTTGCCGCCGTGCTCCTCGACGGCCTTCTGCCGGGCGCTCATCAGCGGATCGTCCGGACGTGGGAACGGGATCCGGTCCATCACCACCAGCTGGCAGGCCGAACCCGGCACGTCCACGCCCTGCCAGAGCGAGAGGGTGCCGAACAGGCAGGTGGTCGCGTCCGAGGCGAACTCCCGGATCAGCTCGCCGAGGGTGTCCTCGCCCTGCAGCAGGATCCGGTTGTCGAGCCGCTCGCGGAGCGCCTCGGCCGCCGTCTGGGCCGCCCGCATGGACGAGAACAGGCCGAGGGTGCGGCCGCCGGCCGCGCCGATCAGCTCGGTGAGCTCGTCCAGCATCTGCGGCCGGTCGGGCTCCCGGCCGGGCGGCGGGAGGTGCTTGGCGACGTAGAGGATGCCCTGCTTGGGATAGCTGAACGGGGAGCCGACGTCGATCCCGCGCCAGTACGGCGGCGCCTCGTCGCCCTGTGCCGGCTCCGGCTCGGCCGCCGAGCGCTCGTCCGGCAGCCGGCCCTCGACGGGCAGGCCGAGCGAGCCGGCCACACCGTTGAAGTCGCCGCCCAGCTTGAGGGTGGCCGAGGTCAGGACGACCGAGCGCTCCTTGTAGAGGTTCTCGCGCAGCAGCCCGGAGACGCTCAGCGGCGCGACCCGCAGCGAGGCCGCGCCCAGACCGAAGCGGTCGGACCGCTCGATCCACACCACGTCGTACTCGGAGTCCTGGAGCAGCCGGTCGGCCGTCTCGTGCAGGGTCTCGGCGGAGGCCATCGCCTGCTTGCGCACCGCGTCCTCGTCGGTGAGCGCGCGGTCGCGGGTCTCGCCGAGCGAGGTGATCACCTGCCGGCAGGCGTCCCGGACGGCGGCCACCGCGTAGGCCAGGTACTCGGGCAGCTCCTCGACCCGGCCGGGCTGGGCGGTCTCCATCAGGCCGTGGAAGTTCTCGGCGGCGGCCTGGAGGGCGTCCACCGCCTTCTCGTTGGCCAGCTTGGCGGCCCGGCGGACGGCCCGGTTGACGGCGTGCACCGACATCTCGGCGGTGGCCGCGCCGGTCACCCGGTTCACCAGCTCGTGCGCCTCGTCGATGATCAGCAGCCCGTGCTCGGGCAGCACCGGGGCGCCCTCGATCGCGTCGATCGCCAGCATCGCGTGGTTGGTGACCACCACGTCGGCGAGCTTGGCCCGCTCGCGGGCGGCCTCGGCGAAGCACTCCCCGCCGTAGGGGCAGCGGGTGGCGCCCAGGCACTCCTTGGAGGTGACCGAGAGCTGGGCCCAGGCCTTGTCGGAGACGCCGGGCGTGAGGTCGTCCCGGTCCCCCGTGTCGGTCTCGCCCGCCCACTCGCGCAGCCGCAGGACGTCCTGGCCGAGCTTGCCGGTCGGACCGCCGAGGGCCTCGACCGGGTCGAACAGGCCCTCCCCCTCGTCCGCCGGGGTGCCCTCGTGCGCGCGGTGCAGGCAGAGGTAGTTCGACCGGCCCTTGAGCATCGCGAACAGCGGACGGCGGCGCAGCACCGGGTGGAGCGCCTCCACCGTGCGGGGCAAGTCGCGCTCCACCAGCTGGCGTTGGAGTGCGAGGGTGGCGGTGGCCACGACCACGCGGTCGCCGTGGGCGAGCGCGGGCACGAGGTAGGCGAGGGACTTTCCGGTGCCGGTGCCGGCCTGCACCAGCAGGTGCTCGCCGGCGTCGACCGCGGACGAGACCGCCTCGGCCATCCGGACCTGGCCGGGGCGCTCGACCCCGCCGACCGAGGTGACCGCGGCGTGCAGCAGTTCCGGGAGCCGGGACGCGGGGACGGGGGCCGGGGGCGCGTCGCCCGGCCCTTCGTCGGCCGCCGGCGCGGCCGCGGTCGCGTCGTCCGCCGGCGCTTCGTCGGCCGGTGCTTCGTCGCCCAGCCGGGGGAGGGATTCGGAGTCGTTCGTCATGGCGTTCCCAACCCTACGGGGCGGGAGTGACAATCCGGGTGGCCGATCGGATCCCGGGGCTCGAAAGCGCCGTACGCGCTCTGCTCCGGCGTCGCACGCGGGGGCAGCAGCACCGTGGCGGGCACCGGTGCGGCCGTGGACGGCGGCGCGGGCGCGACGGTGGGCGGCAGCGCCGTGGCAGGCGGCGCGAAGGTGGTCCAGGCGGTGCGCGCGGGCAGCCGGTGAACGGCGCGGCCGGCCACCGCGTTGAGGATGACGGCCGCACGGTGGGCGCCCAGCCCCAGGTCCGGGGCGCCCACCCCGTGCGTGTGCAGTTCGGCGTTCTGGACGTACAGACCGCCGGTGAGCGCGGGGCCGGTGGCCACCCGGTGCTGCGGATCGACGCGGTAGCGGCCCTGCTCGTCCCAGTCGATCAGGTGGGCGATCGGGTCCAGCAGGGCGGGACGGACGGCCCGGTAGCCGGTGGCCAGCACCACGGCCTCGGTGCGCACGGCGTGCCGGAGCCCCGAGTCCACGTGCCGGCACTGCAGTTCGAGACCTCCGCACGGCCCGGTCCGGGCCTCGGTGACGGCGGTGCCGGGGAGGATCTCGACCGGTTCGGCGGCCAGCGGGCGGCCCACGGTGCGCTCGTAGAGGTGGTCGTGGATCTCGGCCAGGGTCTCGGCGCTGGCCGCCTTGTGGAGCTGCCACTGGGCCGGGATCAGGCGGTCCCGGACGGGCCCGGGCAGTCCGTGGAAGTAGCGGGTGTAGTCGGGGGTGAACTGCTCCAGGCCGAGCTTGGAGTACTCCATCGGGGCCAGCGCACGGCTGCGGGTCAGCCAGCGCAGCCGGGTGCCGTCGCCGGCCCGGGTGCGCAGCAGGTCGAGGAAGATCTCGGCGCCGGACTGGCCGGAGCCGACCACGGTGATGTCCCGGGAGCCGGCCAGGGCCGGCCGGCGGTCCAGGTACTCGGCGGAGTGCCAGACCCGCGAGTGCCCGGCCAGGGCGGCGAACGCCTCGGGCCGGGCCGGGCCGGTGCCGACCCCCAGCACCACCGCCCGCGCGCGCAGCGGAACGGCGCCGGTCTCGGCCCGGTAGAGCTCCTCCCGGGGTTCCCAGTGCAGTTCGGTGATCGCGGTGCCGAAGCGGCAGTTGGGCAGCCGTTCGGCGGCCCAGCGGCAGTAGTGGTCGTACTCGCGGCGGGGCAGCTGGAAGCGCTCGGCGAAGTAGAACGGGAACAGCCGCTCCTGCTCGCGCAGGTAGTTGAGGAAGGACCACGGGTTGGTCGGGTCGACCAGGGAGACCAGGTCGGCGAGGAACGGGACCTGCATCCTGGCGCCGTCGACCAGCATGCCGGGGTGCCAGCGGAACTCCCGCTTCGCGTCGCAGAACAGCGTCCGCAGGCCGTCGGCACGGTCGGCGAGCGCGGCGAGGGACAGGTTGAACGGGCCGATGCCGACGCCCAGGAGGTCGTACGGCTCGCGCTGCGGGAGGTCCATGCCCATCCTGTTCGGGGAGGTGGTGCGGGAGGTCGGGGGCGGCCCGCGGCAGGGCTGGGCCGGTGAGGGCCGGCGCGCGGGCCGGTGGCAGTCAGCGGGACCGGCGGGTGCGGGGCCGGGGCCGCACCATCAGGGCGGCGCGTTTCCCGGGGAGGTCGAGCTCGGCGGCCAGGTGGAACCCGGCCCTCCGGAACGCCCGGACGGACGCGGTGTTGCGCAGGTCGGGCTCGGCCAGCACCCGTTCGCAGCGCGGGCGGCGCTCCAGGATCCGGTCCGCGAGCGCGGCCAGCAGCAGGGCGCCGAGGCCGCGCCCGCGGGTGTCGGCGGGGCCGATCAGCAGGTGGACGCCGGTGTCGTCGGGGCGGGCCGGGTAGTGCAGGGCGAGCGGGTCGAGGTCGGCCCGGTAGAGCTCCCAGTAGCTCATCGGGACGCCGTCCAGCAGCCCCAGGCAGGGCACGCTGCGGCCGTCGCCGCCGAGTTGGGTCCGCAGGTGCCGGGCGGTGCCGGTGGACGGCCCGGCGAGCTGCCAGAAGGCGTCCACCGCCGGATCGTTCATCCAGCCGGTGACCAGCGGCAGGTCGGTGTCCAGACGGACCGTCCGGAGGAGGAACTCGCCCGCGGCGGTGGCCATCGGGCCCCAGCCGGCGACACCGTCCAGCAGGTCCGCGCCGCCCGGCGGGACCGCGCCGTCGGGCAGGCCCACCGCGGGCGGCTCGGGGACCGTCACGGCGCCACGGGGTTACGGATCGTCACGTACACCGACTGGGTCTCCACCGGGCCGACCAGTTCGTCCAGGCCGTGCAGCCTGGTGAGCAGGTTCGCCTTGCAGCGCAGGGTCGGCGCGTCCAGCAGGTGGGCGGGGAGCGCGGAGCCGGTGGCGGCGGCCTCGGGGCCGGCCAGGAACGAGCGCAGGGCGGCGAGCAGGACGGTTTCGTCGGCCAGGCCCTGCGCCCCGAGGCCGCCGATCAGCCCCAGGACGTGGTTGATGCCGAGGTAGTAGGCGAAGCGCTCGTCGGCGACGTGGTCGGGCACGAAGGTGTCGCTGTGCGCCCCGATCCCGGGCAGCCGGGCGGCCAGCCGGTCCGCGTGCGAGGCGCGGTAGTAGTAGCCCTGGTTGTCGCGGTAGCGCCCGCCGACGGGCCAGCCGGCCTCGTCCAGGACGACCAGGCTGTTCTGCTGGTGGGCCTCCAGGGCGATGCCGGCCCGTCCGTCCAGCCAGAGGACCGGCAGCACCACGGCGTGCAGGTAGCGCAGAAACCATTCGGTGGCCACGGTCGGCGTCGGCCGGCCGCTGCGGCCGGCGATCTCCCCGAGGACGTCGGAGAGCTGGGAGCGCATCCGCTCCAGCGGCTGTTCGGCGATCAGGCCGGCCACGCACAGCGCCCGGTCGGCGGGCCCGAAGGGCTGGCGGCGCAGCACGGTGTCCAGGCCGTGCGGGTCGCCGAGCAGCGGGTGGTCGACGCCGATCCAGGCCGGGTCCCGGACGATGTCGAAGCCCGGGTGGGCGGCCCGCCACTCGGCGGCCAGCCCGGCCTCCAGCAGCCGGTGCACCTCCAGGCCTCGGTGCAGTTCCTTGCGGAGGTTCTCCCGGCGGGAGTTGGTGATCCGCAGGCCGAGCGAGAGTTTCAGCATCCACGGGGTGTCCGGGCGGCAGACGGTGCGGACGGAGGAGGTGGGGTGCCACGGGGTGCCGTGCGGCCCGAGGTCGTGCAGGAGTCCCTGGTCGAACAGGGCGGTGACGGCGGGGCGCAGCAGCAGTTCCCGGGCCTGCCAGGGGTGCAGCGGCAGGGCGGCGGTGCCGGGCGGCAGCAGGTCGGGGCGGCCGAGCAGGTGGGCGGTGATCTCCTCGGCGGGCCGTCCGGTGGCGGAGTCGGCGGCGAGCAGGTCGCGGTCCACGGCGTACCAGTGCAGCGGGAAGCTGCCGCCGAGTTCGGGCGAGTAGGCGGCGCTCTGGGCGGGGCCGAGACCGTCGCGGCTCTTCGGGGTGGGGTGCAGCGGGTGGCCGAGCAGCAGGGCCTGCTCGGCGCGCAGGAAGGGTGTCGCGGCGGTGGCCGGGGCGGCCCGGCGGTGGGCCAGGATCTCGGCGGTGCGGCCGACCGAGTCGGCGACCCGGGCGGCGAGGTCGGTGCTCCGGCCGGGGTCGGGGTGTTCGGCTGCGGCGCCGGCGAGCAGTGCGGCGACGGTGACCGGGTCCACCGGGCCGGGCGCCCCGCCGCCCGCGGTCACGGTGGTCCGGCCGAACCGGTGCCAGCCGCACGCGGACCAGTGGCGGACGGGGGCGGCCAGCTCCGCGGCGCCGCCGAGGACGGCGATCCGCAGCCACCCGGTGGCGTCGGGGAGGGCGCCGTTCTCTCTGGCCCAGCAGCGCAGCAGGCTCTCGTTGGCGGCCTGTTCGGCGGCCGTGCCGGGGTCCGGATGGAGCAGGGGGTCCGCCCCGGCCCGGGCGGCCGGGACCGCCGTCGGTGCGGGTGGGGCCGGCGCGGCTCCGGTGAGGGCGGTGCTCAAGGCTGCTCCTTGGGGGCTGGACCGTCCGGTTGGGGGCCGGACTGTCCGGTAAGGGCTACCTATCCCAACCCGGTGAGCACAAGATCAATCCACCCGTTCCGGTGAATGACGACGGATCACTCACCCCTGGGAGTGAGCCCTGTCACTCCGACGGGGATCTCCCGTCACGGAGCGGTGACCACTCGTCAACAGCCGGACACCGCAACCCGGAACGGCCCGTCCGGATGGCAGACTGCGGCGAGGACGTTCTTCCGAGACACCGGGGGGTGTGGTCCATGACGACGGTTCGCCGTACCGCAGTGGCGGCCGCGACGGCCGTCGCCGTCCTGCTCGCCGTGCCGGCCTGCGGCCCGGCCGGCGGCGGCGCCGACCGGGCGTCCGGGCTGCCGAGGAGCTGGGACGAGCTGAGGAGCTGGCACTTCGAGGACTGGGACAACTGGGCCTCCAAGCACGTCTTCCACAACCCCGAGACCGGCGGTGTGTGGAGCCCGGAGACGATGGGCGACGCCGCGCCGAAGCAGCCCGAGCCCGCGGCCGTCCCGCCCTCGGCCGGCGCCGCGCCCGAACCGGCGACCACGGCGCCCACCGAGCCCGCGACGGCCCCACCGGCGCCCTCCGCCGCCGGTGGCGCGTCGCCCGGCGCCGGGCCCGCCGTGGTCCAGGCGGTGCCCGTCCCGAGGCCGTACACCCGGTACGCCGCGTCCGGCAAGGTCTTCATGACCGCGCCGAACGGCGGCACCGGCCAGTGCTCCGCGACGGTGGTCGCCGACCCGGAGCACCCCGGCCGGAGCAACCTGGTCTGGACGGCGGCGCACTGCGTGCACGAGGGCCGAGGCGGCGATTGGTTCAAGAACATCATCTTCGTTCCCGCCTACAACAGTTCGGGAGCAGCCGGCGGCGGGCGACGGGCGACGCTGCCGGAGGTGGCCCCGCTGGGCCAGTGGTGGGCGGACAAGGTCATCACCTCGCCGCAGTGGACCGCCGAGGGCGGGCACTCCGGCAACGCGGCCAACCAGTACGACTTCGCGGTGCTGCGGGTGCACGACCCCGCGAGCACCGAGCGGTCGCTGGAGGAGACCGTCGGCACCGCCGTCCCGGTCTGGTTCGACGCCCCGCGGGACGAGCTGACCGTCTCGGCCTGGGGGTACCCGGCCGTCCGCCCCTTCGACGGGCAGGAGTTGGACCGCTGCGACGCGGGCCGGCCCGGGCAGCTCTCGTTCGACCCGAAGCGTCCGGCGATGCTGACCATCGGCTGCACCATGACCGCGGGCGCCAGCGGCGGCGGCTGGTTCGCCACCATGCCCGACGGCCGGCAGGCCCTGGTGAGCAACACCTCCATCGGCAACCTCGACCACACCTCGCTGAACGGCCCGTACCTGGAGGGCGTGGCCCGGCAGGCGCTGGAGTACCTGTCCAAGAAGTGACCCTGACCATCCGACCGTGCGACCACCGGGGAGCCATCACATGTCATCCATACTCCGCCGTTCCGGCGCCGCCGCCCTCGTCACCCTGCTCGCCCTGGCGGCGGCCGGCTGCGCCGACGACACCGGCCCCCGGGCCGCTCCCCCGCCGGTCCCCGCGGCGGCGGCCACCGCCGCCGGCAAGAACGGGATCAAGCTGCCGGACGCGTTGAAGGACCTGAAGAACTGGAGCGCGGACGACCTGGCCAACTGGGCCGCCGCGCACGGCTTCAAGCCGGAGCTGCTGAAGGGCTACTGGAACCAGGTCAAGATGGAGGCGGCCAAGGGCCTCAAGCCCAAGGACGCCAACATCACCAGCGCCAAGTCCCCCAGCCGGTCCGAGGTCCAGCTGCCGTCGGCCGTCGCCGCCGTCGCCGAGAAGCACCCGTACAACTCCGCCACCGCGGTGGTCGGCAAGATCTTCCTGAGCGTCAGCCCGACCTCCGACGCGGAGTGCTCCGGCACGGTGGTCTCGGACCCCGTCAACCCCGGCCGCAGCAACCTGGTCTGGACGGCGGCGCACTGCGTCCACCAGGGACAGGGCGGCGACTGGTTCAAGCGGATCGGCTTCGTGCCGTCGTACAACCGGGCCGGTGCGGCGAGCGGCGGCAGGCCGGCCACCGTCGAGCAGCTCGCCCCCTACGGCGCCTGGACCATGGACGACGGCTACATCGACCCGCACTGGTACCAGGAGGGCAGCGACCGGGGCGGCCCGGCCAGCCAGTTCGACTTCGCGGTCATCCACGTGCACAACGAGGACGGCAGCGGCCGCTCGCTGGAGGAGACCGTCGGCGGCTCGATCCCGATCTGGTTCAACGCCCCGGCCGACCAGATCACCGCGGCCTCCGCGTACGGCTACCCGGCCGACACCCCGTTCGACGGCCTGGAGCTCGAACACTGCGACACCAGGGCCAGGCTCACCCCGTACGTCTACGACGCCGAGCGCCCGCCGATGAACGCGATGGGCTGCACCATGACCGGCGGCTCCAGCGGCGGCGGCTGGTTCGCGCAGCGCGGCGGCAAGCCGGTGCTGATCAGCAACACCTCGGTCGGCAACGACGCGGGCACCTTCCTGGCCGGCCCGACCCTGGGGGCGGACGCGCTGAAGGGCTTCGACTACTTCAGCCGGAAGAAGCACTGACACCGCGGGGGTGCCCGCCCGGCACCCCGGGTGAACGCCGCGGGCCCGGCCTCCGGGAGGAGGCCGGGCCCGCGGCGCGGTGGGCCGGTGGTCAGACCTGGCCGACCACGGCGAACCGCTCCAGCTCGGCGGCCAGCTCGGCCGCGACCTTGGCGCGCAGCAGGGTGCCGTCGCCGGTGTGCTCGGTGGAGATCAGCTCGCCCTCGGCGTGCACCCGGGAGACCAGGTCGCCCCGGGTGTAGGGGACCAGGGCCAGCACCTCGACGGCGGGCCGCGGGAGCTCGTCGTCGATCAGCTTCAGCAGCTCGTCCATGCCCTGGCCGGTGCGGGCCGACACCACGATGGCGTGCGGCTCGCGGCGCAGCAGCCGCTGGAGCACCAGCGGGTCGGCTGCGTCGGCCTTGTTGATCACCACGATCTCGGGCACGTTCTGTGCGTCGACCGAGACGACCACCTCGCGGACGGCGGCCAGCTGCGTCTCCGGCTCGGGGTGCGAGCCGTCGACCACGTGCAGGATCAGGTCGGCCTCGGCGACCTCCTCCATGGTCGAGCGGAATGCCTCGACCAGGTGGTGCGGAAGGTGCCGGACGAACCCGACGGTGTCGGCCAGCGTGTAGATCCGGCCGCTCGGGGTCTGGGCCCGTCGGACGGTCGGGTCCAGGGTGGCGAACAGCGCGTTCTCCACCAGGACGCCCGCGCCGGTGAGCCGGTTGAGCAGGGAGGACTTGCCGGCGTTGGTGTAGCCCGCGATCGCGACGGAGGGCACGTGGTTGCGACGGCGCTCCTGGCGCTTGGTGTCGCGGCCCTTCTTCATGTCGGCGATCTCCCTGCGGAGCTTCGCCATCTTCTCGCGGATCCGGCGCCGGTCGGTCTCGATCTTGGTCTCACCGGGACCACGGGTGGCCATGCCGCCGCCCGAGGAGCCGGAGCCGCCGCCGCCCATCTGGCGGGAGAGCGACTGACCCCAGCCGCGCAGGCGCGGCAGCATGTACTGCATCTGCGCCAGCGAGACCTGCGCCTTGCCCTCCCGGGACTTGGCGTGCTGGGCGAAGATGTCCAGGATCAGGGCGGTCCGGTCGACCACCTTGACCTTGACCACGTCCTCCAGCTGGATCAGCTGCCCGGGGGTCAGCTCACCGTCGCAGACGACGGTGTCGGCGCCGGTGGCGGCCACGATGTCGGCCAGCTCGCGGGCCTTGCCGGAGCCGATGTAGGTCGCGGGGTCGGGCTTGTCGCGGCGCTGGATCACGCCGTCGAGCACCTCGGAGCCGGCGGTCTCGGCCAGGGCGGCGAGCTCCGCGAGGGAGTTCTCCGCCTCCTCGACCGTGCCACCCGTCCAGACGCCGACGAGCACCACGCGCTCCAGGCGGAGCTGGCGGTACTCGACCTCGGTGACGTCCTGGAGTTCGGTGGACAGGCCCACGACACGGCGCAGGGCCGCGCGCTCGGAGCGGTCGTACTGGTCACCGTCGTAGGTGCCGAGGTCCTCGTCGATCGCCGCGAGGTCCTCGTCCATCAGGGCGTCGGCCTTGATGTCGGTGAGCCGGCGGCCGGAGTCGCCGGTCTGGGTGCGGCTGTCGAACGTGGAGGTCATCTCATCCTTTTGCTGGATCGGAGGCCGGTGCGCCGCCCGGATCGGCGGATGCACGAGGAGTCTGCCCCCTGACCGTCCGGAAAACCACCGTGGACGAGACGGGCTACCCCTGCGGACCGCGGGCCGCGTCGGCACTACTGCTGCCTTGCGTCAACGCCGCGGACCGGCCGTGAATTCCCCATGATGGTCGCACGCCGGTCCGACCCGGGTCATCCGGATTACCCCCGCCCGGCCGGTACACGTCGTACACGCCGGACACCCGGAGCATCGCCCGCATCACGGCGGGCAGTGCCCCGGCGGTCGGCAGCTCGACGGTGTAGCTGTGCCGGACCCGCAGCTCCTGCGGCGGGCCGACCTCGGCCGAGACGATGTCCACACCCTCCGCGGAGATCACCGCGGTCAGGTCGGCGAGCAGCCGGGGGTGGTTCAGCGCCTCGGCGTGCAGGGTGACCCGGTAGCCGGAGGCGGGTTCCGCATCGGGGATCCAGGCCAGGTCGAGGCCGGTGCGGCCGGCGGCGCGCATCTGCTCCCCGGCCGGGCAGTCGGTCCGGTGCACGGCGACCGCGCCGCCGCGGATGGCGAAGCCGGTCACCCGGTCGGGCGGCACCGGGGTGCAGCAGCGGGCCAGCCGGACGGACGCGCCCGGGCGGCCGGCCACCGCCACCGGTGAGCTGCGCCGGCCGGACGGGGGCGGGGCGAGCGGCGCGGGGTTTCCGGGCGAGCGTCCGGTCCGCGCCGAGGGGCCGCCGGCGGCCGGGCTGCCCGCCGGGTGGCCGGCCAGCCAGCGTTCGATGGCCAGCCGGGCGGCCGGGGTCCTGGTGTGCTCCAGCCACTCGGCGGCCGGGCCGGAGGCGTCGCCCGCCTCGGTGAGCACGGCCAGCACGTCGCCGTCCCGGAGCGGGGTGGACAGGGCGGTGAGCCGTCCGTTGACCCGGGCGCCGATACATCGGTGGCCGGTGTCCTCGCCGAGCAGGTACGCGGCGTCCACGCAGCTGGCCCCGGCGGGCAGCTGGAGCGTCTCGCCGGACTCGGTGACGGCGGTGATCTCCCGGTCGTCCGAGAGGTCGGCGGTCAGCGCGGACCAGAAGGCGTCCGGGTCCGGGGTCTCCTGCTGCCAGTCGAGCAGCCGGCTGAGCCAGCCGGGGCGGGCCGGGTCGGTGCGGTCCAGCTCGGACTCCTCGGCGGCCGGCCCGGCCGGCTGCGGCGCCTCGTTCTGGTGCGGGTCGCCCAGCGCGACCACGCCGAACTCGGCCACCCGGTGCATCTGCCGGGTGCGCACCAGCACCTCGACCACCTCGCCGCCGGGCAGCGAGACGGCGGTGTGCAGGGACTGGTAGAGGTTGAAGCGGGGGGCGGCGATGAAGTCCTTGAACTCGCCGGGCAGCGGCGTCCAGCAGGTGTGCAGCTCGCCGAGGACGGCGTAGCAGTCGGCGTTCTCCTCCACCACGACCAGCAGCCGGCCGAGGTCCGCGGGCAGCAGTCCCTGCGGTCTGCCGTCCGCCCCGGCGGCGGAGGTGCGCTTGAGGAGCACCCGGTGCGCCGAGACGTGGTGCCGGGGGCGGACGGTCACCGAGGCCTGCACCCCGGTCTCGGCGAGCTGGCGGGCGAGCGCCTGGGCGAAGGGCTCCAGCAGCGCGTCCGGCCGGCTCTCGTGGTCGGCCAGCAGCGTGCCGGTGCGGGCGTACTCCTCCGGGTGGAGGGTGGCGAAGACGATGTCCTCCAGTTCGGCCTTGACCACCTGGATGCCGAGCCGCTCGGCGAGCGGGATCAGCACGTCCCGGGTGACCTTGGCGATCCGGATCCGGCTGGCGGGCTTCATGTGGCGGATCGTCCGCATGTTGTGCAGCCGGTCGGCGAGTTTGATCACCATCACCCGGACGTCGTCACCGGTGGCCACCAGCATCTTGCGGAAGGTCTCGGCCTCGGCGGCGGCGCCGAAGTCGACCTTCTCCAACTTGGTGACGCCGTCGACCAGGTAGGCCACCTCGGGGCCGAAGTCGGCACCGACCTGAGCCAGCGTCACCTCGGTGTCCTCGACCGTGTCGTGCAGCAGCGAGGCCACCAGGGTGGTCGTCCCGGCGCCGAGTTGGGCCAGGATCATGGTGACGGCGAGCGGGTGGGTGATGAACGGCTCGCCGCTCTTGCGCATCTGGCCGCGGTGGCTGGTCTCGGCCAGCCGGTAGGCGCGGCCGAGCAGGGCCAGGTCGGCCTGCGGATGGTGGACCCGGTGCGCCTGCACGATCGGCTCGATGGCGTCGGGCACCGGCCCCCGGCCGGTCGCCAGCAGGGCGGCCCGGCCGGCCCGGCCGAAGGCGGCCCGGCTGAGCCGGGGCAGCGGACGCTTGGGTTCGGCGTACGGGACGGCCTCGTGCGGACCGGCTTCGATGGTCATCTGCACCTCCGGCAGCGATCACCGGAGCGAGGTCCGACCCGGTGGTCCATGCTACCGAGCACAGCACGTTCCGCGACGGCCTGCTCCCAGTCCGTGAGCCGAATCACCCGATCAGGGGGATTCGCACGGAAGGCAATGGGGCAAAGCAGGCCGTCGGTCCTGTCGGCCCCGGCCCTCAGCCCTCAGCCCTCAGCCCTTCGGACCGGCCAGCCACGCCGGGTCGAGGGTGCCGGAGGCCACGATCACCGCGGGCCCGGTCATCTCCACCCGACCGTCCGGGAACTCCTCGATCACCAGCCGGCCGCCCGGCAGGTCCACCGTGTGGCTGACCGGCTCGCCGGTCACGGCCGGGTCGACGCCGTCCCGGCGGGCGGTGGCCACCGCGACGGCGCAGGCGCCGGTGCCGCAGGACCTGGTCTCGCCGGAGCCGCGCTCGTGCACCCGCATCGCGACGTGGCGCGGGCCGCGGTCCACCACGAACTCGACGTTGACGCCCTCAGGGTAGGCGGCGGCCGGGGTGGTCAGCGGGGCGGTGTACAGGTGGCCGGCGTCGGCCAGGCTGTCGACGAAGGCGACCGCGTGCGGGTTGCCCATGTTCACGTTCCGGGCGGGCCAGCGGCGCTCGCCGACCGCGACCTCGACGGAGTCCGGGCCCGGCAGCAGTGCCCGGCCCATGTCGACGGTGACCTCGCCCGGCGTGCCGTCCGCCCCGGCGACGGCGACCGTGACCCGGCGGACCCCGGCCCGGGTGGCGACCGCGAGCGGGCCCGGTTCGGCCAGCCCGGCCTGGACCAGGTAGTGCGCGAACACCCGGACGCCGTTGCCGCACATCTCGGCGATCGAGCCGTCCGCGTTGCGGTAGTCCATGAACCACTCGGCCTCGCCGGCCAGGTGCGCCGCCGCCGGGTCGGCCGCCGAGCGGACCACCCGCAGCATCCCGTCGCCGCCGATGCCGGCCCGCCGGTCGCACAGCCGCGCGACCTGGGCCGGGCCGATCTCCAGCCGCCCGTCCGGGTCGGGGATGATGACGAAGTCGTTCTCGGTGCCGTGGCCCTTGAGGAACGGCAGGCCCGCCGCGGTGGAGTCGCTCACACCCACGATCGTACTGATCCGGCCACCGGCCCGGGCGGCCGGTTCACCCTGTGGGCGGCGGACGGCGCGGGGCGCGGCGTGGTCGGTCAGCCGCGGAGCTGGACGACCCGCCAGACGGCCAGGGCGACCGCGGCGCAGGCCATCAGGGTGTAGACGACGATCGCCCGCCAGCCGGCCCGCCGGCCGCTGCCGCGCCGCGGCACCCCCGGCCACTTGTACCCGGCCCGGCGGGCGGCCATCGCGCCCCAGCCGACCGAGGCGGAGGTGAGCAGCAGGCCCAGCATGCCGATCATCGCGGAGGCGCTGTCGCTGCCGAAGGCGAGGGGGAAGGCGAACATCAGCGAACCGAGGGTCGCCATCAGCACGATCGGCAGCAGCTGCCACCAGCGCAGCCGACGGCGCGGGCGGATGTCACGCTCGTGCACCACCCCGGCCAGGTCGTCCGTGACGGGCAGGGCCACCGCGTAGGAGGTGGTCGGCGCCACGAGCTCGGGCAGCGTGTCGGCGACGCTCTGGGCATCACCGGGCAGCTGCTCGGTCTCGGGGCCGGTACCCGTGGACACGCGGCCTCCCCCTGACGCTTCGACACGAGCCGAAGGGCTCGCAGGTGGTGAGGCCGACCCCATACGACCGACCCCAAGTGCTACCGATGATGGCATGTCCAGAGTCGCGCGCAGGTCGTCCCGGGGGTCGTCGGGTGATCCGTGGCCAGGACGTGATCGCGCTGTAACCCCCGGTTCGCGCCGGATCCGCGACTGCCGGTGCAGCTGCACGGGCCGATGGCCGAAAACCGCCCCCGCCCGTCCGGGTCAGGCCGGCGGCTGATTCCGGATCAGCTCCAGCGAGCGTTCCAGCAGGGCCACCGGGTCGGTCCCGGCCGGCCGGGACAGCCAGTGGATCCGGTCGTCCCGGCGGAACCAGGACTCCTGCCGGCGGGCGAAACGCCTGGTCGCCCGGACGGTCTCGGCCCTGGCCTCGTCCTCGGTGCACTCTCCGGCGAAGTGTGCCAGCACCTGCTGGTAGCCGAGCGCCCGGCCCGCGGTACGGCCCTCGCGCAGGCCCAGTTCCTCCAGCCCGCGCACCTCCTCCAGCAGCCCGGCCTGCCACATCCGGTCGACCCGCAGGGAGATCCGCTCGTCCAGTTCGGGCCGTGGCACCTGCACGCCGATCTGCACGGCCGGGTAGACGGCGGTGTGGCCGGGGAGGTTGGCGGTGAAGGGCTGCCCGGTGATCTCGATCACCTCCAACGCGCGGACGATCCGGCGCCCGTTGCTGGGCAGGATCGCCTCGGCGGCCGGCGGGTCGAGCTCGGCCAGCCGGCGGTGCAGCAGGCCCGGCCCCTGCTCCTCCAGCTCCGCCTCCAGCCGCGCCCGGACCTGCGGGTCGGTGCCGGGGAAGTCCATCTCGTCGATCGCGGCCCGGACGTACAGCCCGGAGCCGCCGACCAGGACGGGGCTGCGGCCGGCCGCCAGCAGCCGGTCGATCTCGGCCCGGACCAGGCGTTGGTACTCGGCGACGCTGGCGGCCTCGGTGACGTCCCAGATGTCCAGCAGGTGGTGCGGGATCCCGCCGCGCTCCTCGACGGTGAGCTTCGCGGTGCCGATGTCCATCCCCCGGTAGAGCTGCATCGAGTCGGTGTTGATCACCTCGCCGCCGAGGCTGCGGGCGATGGCGACCGCGAGGTCGGACTTGCCGGCGGCGGTCGCGCCGACCACCGAGACGACGCGGGGCGGGAGGGGGTGGGTACTGGTCACGGTTCCAAGTCTCGCAAAGTGCCGGAGCGGCCGAATGTCCGTCCGGGCGTTTCAGGGGGCTATGGAGCGGTATGTCAGGTTTGCGGGCGAGAACATCCGGGCAGATCACGGCCTTGGACCGGGAGCGGCCGCACCGGCACGGACCGCCGCCGCACCGGCGAGGACAGGGAGAGCCACCGATGAGTCTGAAGGACAACCTCAAGGGCAAGGCCGAGGAGCTCAAGGTCAAGGCCGAGGAGCTCGCGGGCAAGCACAACGAGAAGATCGACGAGATGGTGGACAAGACCGGCACCGCGGTGGACCGGGCCACCAAGCACAAGTACAGCGAGAAGATCGAGCACAGCACGGCCAAGGCCAAGAGCGCCGTCGACCACTTCGCCGCCAAGCCGCAGGAGGACGGGCCGCCGGCCTCGCCCTGAGCCGCCGCCTGGCTGTCGACGGGTGGGTCAGCGCCAGGAGGCCACGAAGTACCCGACGCCGTACGGCGCCTCGTCGTAGCGCAGCCGCGCGCCGAGGCCGGTGCCCTCGGCGGCGCCCGCCAGCACCTGCCAGGGGGCCCGGCCCTCGACCATCAGCTCGCCGGCGAGGTCCGGGTCGAGGGCCGCCAGCGCGGCGGTGTCGGCCGCCCCGAGGGCGGCGGCCACCGCCGCGTCGTAGCCCGCGGCCCGCTCGTCGAGGTAGCCGGGCGCCTTCAGCGACCGGCAGGCGCTGCCGTCGCCCATCACCAGCAGGCCGACCCGGTCGGCCAGGTCCGCGAGGCCCTTGCCCAGGCCGAGCAGCCGCTGCGGGCCGGTGTCGGTGGGCACCGCACAGGCGTGCGTCGGGACGGCCGCCCCGGCCTGCTCCAGCAGCCAGGCACCGACGGTCAGCGAGGGCGTCAGTTCCGTGTCGCCGGGCCCGCCCAGCGGCAGCCGGGCCGCCAGCTCGACACCGTAACGCTGGAAGGAGCCGACACCGCCCTCGGTCCAGACCTCGGCCCGGGGACCGGTACCGACCACCACGATCAGCTCGGTGCCCGCGTCGAGCAGATCGCCGACGGCCTCCCCGCAGGCCGCCCGCAGCGGCTCCAGTTCGGGTGCGGCCCCGGCGGCGACCGCCGGGACGAGGAGCGGCGGGCAGGGGCAGACGGCGGCGGCGACCAGCATGTGGATCACTCTAGCCCGGCCCGGCCGCCGGTGACCGGCCACGGGACGGCGGACGGCCCGGCGGGATGTTCCGCCGGGCCGTCCGCCGTGTCCACGGGGTCGTTCAGTCGCAGCCGCAGCCGCTGCCGGCCGGAGCGGGGGCCTGCGCGGGCCGGCCGATGGTCGGCAGACCGAGCATCACGCCGGCCGGCTTGGCGGCCGGGGCCGCCTGCCGCTTCTCCCAGGCGTCGCCCGCCCGGGTGCGGCGGACGGCCAGGGTCGGGCCCTCGGCCAGCAGGTGGTGCGGGGCCGCGTAGGTGATCTCCACGGTCACCACGTCACCCGGACGGACCGGCTCGGCGGGACGGGTGAAGTGCACCAGCCGGTTGTCCGGGGCACGCCCGGAGAGCCGGTCCGTCCGGTCGTCCTTCTTGCCCTCGCCCTCGGCGACCAGGATGTCCAGCCGCCGGCCGACCTGCTTCTTGTTCTCCTCCCAGGAGATCTCCTCCTGGAGGGCCACCAGCCGCTCGTACCGCTCCTGGACGACGGCCTTGGGGATCTGGCCGTCCATCTCGGCGGCCGGGGTGCCGGGGCGCTTGGAGTACTGGAAGGTGAAGGCGTTGGCGAAGCGGGCCTGGCGGACCACGTGCAGGGTCTGCTCGAAGTCCTCGTCCGTCTCACCGGGGAAGCCGACGATGATGTCGGTGGAGATGGCGGCGTCCGGCATCGCGGCGCGCACCTTCTCGATGATGCCGAGGAAGCGCTCCTGGCGGTACGAGCGGCGCATCGCCTTGAGCACGGTGTCCGAACCGGACTGCAGCGGCATGTGCAGCTGGTGCATCACGTTCGGGGTCTCGGCCATCGCGGCGATCACGTCGTCGGTGAAGTCGCGCGGGTGGGGGGAGGTGAAGCGGACCCGTTCCAGGCCCTCGATCCGGCCGCAGGCGCGCAGCAGCTTGGAGAAGGCCTCGCGGTCGCCCAGGTCGGAGCCGTAGGAGTTGACGTTCTGGCCGAGCAGGGTGACCTCGACGACGCCCTCGGCGACCAGCGCCTCGACCTCGGCGAGGATGTCGCCGGGACGGCGGTCCTCCTCCTTGCCGCGCAGCGCCGGGACGATGCAGAAGGTACAGGTGTTGTTGCAGCCGACCGAGATCGCGACCCAGGCCGCGTAGGCGGACTCGCGGCGGGTGGGCAGCGTGGAGGGGAAGGTCTCCAGCGACTCCAGGATCTCGACCTGGGCCTGCTGCTCGACCCGGGCCCGCTCCAGCAGCGCCGGCAGGTGGCCGATGTTGTGGGTGCCGAAGACCACGTCGACCCACGGCGCCTTGCGCACGATGGTGTCACGGTCCTTCTGGGCCAGGCAGCCACCGACGGCGATCTGCATGCCCTGGTGGCTCTGCTTGGCGGGGGCGAGCCGGCCGAGGTTGCCGTACAGCTTGTTGTCGGCGTTCTCACGCACCGCGCAGGTGTTGAAGACCACCAGGTCGGGGTCGCCGTCCTGGTCGGCCTTGGCGTACCCGGCCTCCTCCAGCAGCCCGGACAGGCGCTCGGAGTCGTGGACGTTCATCTGGCAGCCGTACGTGACGACCTTGTAAGTTCGCAAGCTCTCCTCCATACCCACAACTGCAAGGGTAAGGGCAGCGGCCCGGGCCTCCCGTCCGGCCGTCGCGCCTGGCAGTATCCCTGCATGGCCCACACCTCGATCCCCGCCCGCACCGGCGCCGTCCTGCGCCGGGCCGCCCGCAGCCGCCCGGTGCTGGCGGCCGTGGTGCTGCTGCTGGTCGCGGCCGGTCTGGCCGCCTGGCGGGTCGCCGGCGCGGGCTCCCCCCGGCACCAGACGCGGGAGATCGGCTTCGCCACCGGTGTCCCGGGCGGGGTCTACGACCGGTACGGCCAGCTGCTGCGCAAGCACGTGGTGGACGCCGTGCCCGGCGCCCGGCTGCGGCTGGACAACTCCGAGGGCTCGGTCGACAACCTGGAGCGGGTGGTCACCGGGCGGGACGACTTCGCCATCTCCACCGCGGACGCCGTGACCTCCTTCAACAGCCCGGACAAGCCCCGGCTGCGCGCGATCGCCCGGCTCTACGACGACTACCTCCAGCTGGTCGTGCCGTCCGGCTCCCCGGTGCAGAAGGTGTCCGACCTGCGCGGGCTGCGGGTCGGGGTGGGCCAGCCCAAGTCCGGCGTGAACCTCGTCACCCGCCGGCTGCTGGAGGCCGCCGGCCTGGACCCGGACCGCGACATCGTGCCGTACGGGCTCGGCATCGGCGACGCCGCCGACCAGCTGCGCTCCGGACAGCTGAACGCGTTCTTCTGGTCCGGCGGGCTGCCCACGTCGGCGCTCACCAACCTCGCGGCCGGCTACCCGATCCGGATCGTGCCGCTCGCCGAGCTCGCCGAGCCGCTCCAGCGCCAGGAGGGCGGCGGCGCGGACGCCTACCGGGCGGCCACCATTCCCGCCAACACCTACCCGGGGATCCAGCCCGCGGGGACGACGGTGGCGACCGTGGCCGTGCCCAACCTGCTGGTCACCCGGGACGACCTCGACCCGTCCCTGGTCCAGGGCATCACCCGGGCGGTGATCGACAGCCGCGACACCATCGGCGCCCAGGTGCACGCCGCCCAGCTGGTGGACCTGCGCACGGCCGTCTACACCGACCCGCTGCCGCTGCACGAGGGCGCCCGCCGCTACTACACCTCGGTCAAGCCGTGACCCGCTGACCCCACGGGCCGGCCACGGCCGGTGGGATCAGCGCTGCCGCGGCACGGTCAGCACCACCGCGAGCCCGGTCGGCTCGACCCGGGCGAAGTCCAGCGAGCCGCCCCCGGCCAGCAGCAGGGTGCGGGCGATGGAGAGGCCGAGGCCGGAGCCGTCCACGTTCTGGTGCCGGGAGCTGCGCCAGAACCGGTCGCCGACCCGCCCCAGCTCCTCCTCGGTGAGACCCGGCCCGCGGTCGCTGACGGTCACCACCACCTCGCGCTTGCGCAGCTCGATGCCGACCGTCACGGCCGATCCCTGCGGTGCGAACTTGAGCGCGTTGTCCAGCACCGCGTCGAGCGCGCTGCCGAAGCCGATCGGGTCGGCCAGGCCGTGGGCCAGCAGCGGGGCGTCCCAGTCCAGCCGCAGCCCGCGCTGCTCGGCGGTCGGGCGCCAGGAGTCGATCCGGGCGAGCACCAGGCGGGTCAGGTCGACCGGCTCGGGCTCAGGGCGGGAGTGCTCGGCGGTGGCCAGGCCGAGCAGGTCGTCCAGCACCCGGGCCAGCCGGACACCCTCCTCGCGGACCCCGCCGAGCTCCTCGTCGTGGCCCTCGGGCAGTTCGAGGCCGAGCAGCTCGACCCGCAGCAGCAGCGCCGCCAGCGGGTTGCGCAGCTGGTGCGAGGCGTCCGCGACGAAGGCCCGCTGCTGGTCCATGGCGAGCACCACGTGGTCGGCCATGTCGTTGAAGGAGCGCGCCAGCCGGCGCAGCTCGGGCGGGCCGCCGCTGGGGGCGACCCGGGCGTTCATCCGGCCGGTCGCGATGTCGTGGGTGGCCCGGTCCAGGGTGCGCACCGGACGCAGCACCCACCCGGTGAGCAGGACCGCGAACAGGATCGCGACAATCATCGCCAGCGCCTCGCCGCCGCCGATCACCATCCACTTCTGCAGCACCCGGGCGCGCAGCGGTCCGGTGGGCGACTCGGTGATCACCACCGCGACCACGTCGCCGTCCCGGACCACCGGCAGCGCGACCGTCAGCGTCTGGTCCTCGCTCCACGGCCAGACCTGCCGGGGGTTGTGGCTGCGCCGGCCGTCCAGCGCCTCCTGGAACGCCTCGGCCCCCGGTCCGGCCGTCACCTGCCAGCCCTGCGGGGCGACCGCGACCGGCCCGCCGTCCCGGTAGAAGATGCCGATCCGGATGCCGTACAGCTCGTGGTAGCGGGTGACCTCACCGACCAGCGAACTCAGCCGGCCGCTGTCCCCGGCGACGGGCTGGTAGTCGCCCTTCATCGCCGTGTTGGACCCGCCGGACCGGCCCGGGGTGGGCAGGTCCTGGGCGAACCGGGCCGCGTCGTCGATCCGGTCGACCACCACCTCGCTCTGCTCCGAGGCCGCCGTCAGATAGCCCAGCGGCACCCCGAGGGCGGCCAGGACGGCGGCCATCAGGGTGAGCAGGATGCCGAGCAGACGGGTGCGCACGAGTGGTCAGCGCCCCGCTTCGCCGTGGTCGGCGGGCCGGTCGAAGGCGGCCTCGGGGCCGCTCGGGCGCTCGTCGGCGGGCTGCTCCGGGATCAGCCGGTAGCCGACCCCGCGGACGGCCTCGACCAGGCCGGGCAGGCCGAGCTTGGTGCGCAGCGAGCCGATGTGCACCTCCAGGGTGCGGCCGTTGCCCTCCCAGCCGCTGCGCCAGACCTCGCTGAAGATCTGCTCGCGGCGGTAGACCACGCCGGGGCTCTGCGCGAGCAGCGCCAGCAGGTCGAACTCCTTGCGGGTGAGCGGGATGTCCCGGCCGTTCACGCTGACCCGGCGGCGCTCGCGGTCGATCACCACGCCGCGCGCCTCCAGCGGGCCGCGCGGCGGGTGGGGGCCGTCCGGCTCGGTCGCCGCGGCGGCGGCGGGCGCGGTCAGGCCGCGGCGGGCGACGGCGTGGATCCGGGCGAGCAGCTCACCCATGTCGTAGGGCTTGGTCACGTAGTCGTCGGCGCCGAGGTTGAGGCCGTGGATGCGCGACCGGATGTCGGCGCGGGCGGTCACCATGATCACCGGCACGCTGCTCGCGGCCCGGATCCGGCTGCACACCTCGAAGCCGTCCCGGTCGGGCAGGCCGAGGTCGAGGAGGACCACCCGGTAGGGGTCGCTGCCGTCCGGGACGAGCGCGTCCAGCGCCTCGTGCCCGCTGCGGGCGTGCCTGACCTGGAAGCCGTGCCGGCCCAGGACGGCGCTCAGTGCCGCGGCGACCCGGTCGTCGTCCTCGACCAGAAGCAGGCGCATCGTGCTCCTCTCCCTCGTTGATCCTCTGGATGGTGCCCCGCGCCGGGCGTACCGGGCGGGTCGCAGTATTCTCCGGCCCCGGTCCGCCATTGTCACGGTGGCCTCTGCCACGTGCCACGGGTCACGGGTCCGGCGGTCGGCCGCCGCGGCCCCCGGAGATCGCCCGGGTCGCCCCGGAGGATCACCCGGGGCCACCCGGGAGGTCACCCCGAGGGGTCGCCCCGGCGGCCTGCCCGGACGCCCTGGAGGTTACGGAGCGCGGCCGGCCGTGACGGCGGGTGTGGCCGGATCGTGATGCTCAAGTTCCGCTCAGATCGGCTGACATGACATCGCCGCCTTTTCTATGGTCACCCCACCGGGGGCTGCGGGCTCCGCCGGCTCCGGCCCCCGGTACCAGCGTCGGCAGGACCGGCTGCGGGCTCCTGTCGCCCGGGCCACCTGCTGTGCATCCCAAGGGAGTTCACCCCCTGGGACCGGACACGAGGGAGCAGGGCGCGATGACCGAGAAGACCGTCACCGACTCCGTCGCCGGGTCGACTCCCCTGGTCGTCCTCAACGGCGTCGACAAGCACTTCGGCGCCCTGCACGTGTTGCAGGACGTCAACCTGGAGATCGCCCGCGGCGAGGTCGTGGTGCTGATCGGCCCGTCCGGCTCCGGCAAGTCGACCCTCTGCCGGACGATCAACCGGCTGGAGACCGTCGACTCGGGCACCGTCCTGATCGACGGCCGCCCGCTGCCCGCCGAGGGCAGGGCGCTGGCCCAGCTGCGTGCCGAGGTCGGCATGGTGTTCCAGAACTTCAACCTGTTCGCGCACAAGACCGTGCTGGAGAACGTGGTGCTGGGCCAGGTCAAGGTGCGCAAGGTCAAGCGCCCCGAGGCCGAGGCGACCGCCCGCGAGCTGCTCGACCGGGTGGGCGTGGGTGCTCAGGCCGACAAGTACCCGGCGCAGCTCTCCGGCGGCCAGCAGCAGCGCGTCGCGATCGCCCGCGCGCTGGCCATGAAGCCCAAGGTGATGCTCTTCGACGAGCCCACCTCGGCCCTCGACCCCGAGATGGTCAACGAGGTGCTGGAGGTGATGCGTTCACTGGCCGCCGAGGGCATGACGATGGTCGTGGTGACGCACGAGATGGGCTTCGCCCGCTCCGCCGCCAACCGCGTGCTGTTCATGGCGGACGGCCGGATCGTCGAGGAGAACACCCCCGAGGCGTTCTTCACCGCCCCGCGCACCGACCGGGCCAAGGACTTCCTCTCGAAGATCCTGCACCACTGAGGCCACCGCTGATCTAGCGTCAGTGCCGACCTGGCGCACGGCGGGCCCCACCCTGCCCGCCCGCGCCCAACGGAACTTCCCGACCCCAGTGCCCGGTTGACCCGTGGCCAGATCCGAGGAGAACATCCTGATGAAGACCCGCCGCATCATCGCCGCCACCCTGTCGGTACTGACCCTGACCGCCGTCGCCGCCTGCGGCAAGGAGGGCTCGCCGAACGACGACGCGGCCGGGTCGGCCAAGCCGCAGCTGCCCACGTACACCGTGAAGACGGACTTCAAGCTGGAGTCCTCGCCGACCTGGGTCAAGGCCAAGGCGGACGGCAAGCTGGTCATCGGCGCCAAGTCCGACCAGCCGTTCCTCGGCTTCGAGGACGTGCAGACCACGGTCCGCAGCGGTTTCGACATCGAGATCGCCAAGATGATCGCCGCCGACCTCGGCTTCTCAGAGAAGCAGATCACCTGGCAGACCGTCGCCTCCGCCAACCGTGAGACCGCGATCTCCGGCGGCCAGGTCAACTACTACGTCGGCACGTACAGCATCAACGACAAGCGCAAGGCCAGCGTCTCCTTCGCCGGCCCGTACTACATCGCCGGCCAGGACCTCCTGGTGCGGAAGGACAACACCGCGATCACCGGTCCGGAGAGCACCAAGGACAAGAACGTCTGCACCGTCACCGGCTCGACCTCGGTCGACCAGATCAAGAAGTACGGCGCCAAGGTCACCCAGTACGACTCGTACTCGCAGTGCGTGGAGAAGCTGCTCAGCGACGAGGTCGACGCGGTCACCACCGACGACGCGATCCTCAAGGGCTACGCGGCCAAGAACGCCGGCAAGCTCACGGTGGTCGGCAAGACCTTCTCCACCGAGAACTACGGCGTCGGCCTCAACAAGGACGACAAGGCGCTGCGCGACGCGATCAGCGACGCCCTGAAGGCGCACGAGGACAACGGCGACTGGAAGAAGGCCTACGACGCGACCCTCGGGCTGTCCGGCTCGGCCGCGCCGGAGGTCCCCGCCCTGGTCCGGTACTGACCTTGATCCCGTCGGGGCTCCCCCGGTCCGCCCGGCCTCCGGTCGGACCGGGGCGGCTCCGCGGCCCCGCGCCACCACGTAACCACCACTGAGAGGAGGGCCGCCGGCATGGACATCATGTTCGAGGACGGCAATTTCGCACTGTTCCGCGACGGCTTCCTGCGGACGGTCGAGCTCAGCGCGGTCAGCGCGCTGTTCGCGCTGCTGTTCGGAACCGTCCTGGCGGCCTTCCGGGTCTCGCCGGTCCCGGCCCTGCGGACGTTCGGCACCGTCTGGGTCAACATCTTCCGCAACACCCCGCTGACCCTGCTGTTCTTCGCGGTGACCTTCGCCCTCCCGCGGCTGGACGTGCACCTGTCGGCGTTCTCCTTCGCGGTGCTCGCGCTCAGCGCCTACACCGCCAGCTTCGTCTGCGAGGTGCTGCGCGCCGGTGTCAACACCGTGCCGCTCGGCCAGGCCGAGGCGGCCCGCAGCCTGGGGATGGGCTTCGGCCAGACGCTCGGCCTGGTGATCCTGCCGCAGGCCGTCCGTTCCGTGATGTCCCCGATGAGCTCCATCTTCATCGCCCTGCCGAGGAACTCCGCGATCGCCGGCGCGTTCAGCGTCTCCGAGCTCTACAACGTGCAGGCGACACTGACCGACAAGGGGTACGCCATCTTCGGGATCTTCCTCTGGATTGCGATCGCGTACCTGTTCATCAGCTTCAGCGTCCAGCAGCTCTTCAGCTTCGCCGAGAAGCGGCTGGCGGTGGCCCGATGAGCAGCCAGACCGCCTCCGTCCTCTACGACGCTCCCGGCCCCCGGGCCAGGATGCGCTACCGGGCCTTCGGGATCCTCTCCCTGCTCGCCATCACCGGCCTGCTGTGGTTCGTCTACAGCCGTCTCGACGACGCGGGCCAGTTCTCCGCCGACCTGTGGGCGCCCTTCGAGTACGCCAAGGTCCAGCAGCGGATCGTCGACGGGATGCTGGAGACCCTGAAGGTCTTCGGGCTGGCCGCCCTCGCGTCCGTGGTGCTCGGCACGGTGCTGGCCGCGGGCCGGCTCTCCGACCACCGGCCGCTGCGCGCGGTCGCCACGGCCGTCGTCCAGTTCTTCCGGGCGATGCCGCTGCTGATCATGATCTTCGCGCTGTACCGCGGCGTGTTCAGCGCCGACCCGTTCTGGGCCCTGGTGATCGGCCTCACCCTCTACAACGGGGCCGTGCAGGCCGAGATCATCCGCTCGGGCGTCAACGCCGTCCCGCGCGGCCAGGCCGAGGCCGCGTACGCGCTGGGCATGCGCAAGACCACGGTGATGACCACCATCCTGGTGCCGCAGGCCGTCCGGTCGATGCTGCCGGCGATCATCGGCCAGCTGGTGGTGACCCTCAAGGACACCTCGCTCGGCTACGTCATCACCTTCAACGAGCTGCTCTACCAGGGCAAGCTGATCGCCAGTAACTCGGACGGCTACCCCTACATCCCGGTGATCCTGGTGATCGGCCCGATCTACATCGGGATGTGCCTGGCGCTCACCGGTCTGGCCAAGTGGATCGAGGCGCGCGGCCGACGCGGCGCGAACCGGCGCACACCTGCCGCTGCTTGACGGACACCCAGGTGATCTGTTGCATTGCTCTTCGTGACACCACCCGGAGCCTTTCCAGCGCTGAGCATTGAATCCGGGCACCTCCCGCCGCGCCGGGCGGAGGTCCCCGCGTGGACCCGGTGATCGTGGTCGGGGCCGGGCCGGTCGGCCTGGCCCTGGCCCTCGCCCTGGCCCGCAACGAGGTGCCCAGCATCGTGCTGGACGAGGGCTCCGGGCTCTGCCCGGAGAGCCCGCGCACCGTGGTGCTCGGCAGCGACACCGCCTCCTTCCTGACCCGGCTCGGCTACACCCGGGCCGGGTCCGACGCGGCCCGCTGGGACGCCTTCACCATCTGGCGCCGCCGTACCGAGGTCCTGCGCCTGCCGCTGGACGGCTCCCCCGTGCTGCACCTGGCCCAGCACCGCCTCCAGCGCGGCCTGCGCGACGCCGTCACCGCCACCCCGCTGATCCAGCTGGTCCCGCTCAACCGCGTCGTCGAGCTGGAGCAGGACCGGGACGGCGTCGGCGTCCGGACCGAGCACGTCCACGACGGCGGCCGGACCTGGTGGCGCGGCAGCCACCTGGTCGGCTGCGACGGCGCGCGCTCCACCGTCCGCCGACTGCTCAAGATCCGCTTCCCCGGCCGCCCCGCCGTCGACCGGCACGCGATGGCCACCGTACGGGTCGACCTCCCGTTCCGCGGCGAGGCCCGGCTGCACCGCGAACCCCCCTGGCGCGGCGACCGCGAGGCCTGCGCCCGCCCGCTCCCGGACGGCCTGTGGCGCCTGGACTGGCGGCTGCCGCCCGGCCGCCCCCAGCCCAGCGAGCCCGTCGACCCGCACGCCACCTGGCCCGGCATCGTCACCGGCGACACCCTGCTCACCCGGGTCAAGGCCACCCTCACCGGCTGGTGCGGCGGCGAACTGCCCACGTACGAGCTGCTCGCCGCGGCCGACCACACCGCCCAGCAGCGTCTTGCCGCACGGTTCCGCTCCGGCCGCTGCTTCCTCGCCGGCGATGCCGCCCACCTGCACGGCGCCCTCGGCATGCAGAACCTCGCGGACGGGCTGCGCGACGCCGACAACCTCGCCTGGCGGCTCGCGCTCGCCTGGCACCTGCACTCCGGCGGCCCGCAGCCCGGCGGCTCGCTGCTGGACGGCTACGAGACCGAGCGCCGCGGCGCGGTCGGCGCCCGGCTCCGGGCCGTCGACCAGTCGATGCCGCTGCTGCGCCCGCTGCGCGGCTGGCAGCAGACCCGGCGGTCGCTGCTGACCGGATCGTTCCGCAAGCACGCCCCCCTGCTGGCGGACGGCCAGCTCGGCACCGGACGGTTCGGCGGCGCGCCCGCCTACCCCGCCGCCCCCTCCGGGGTGCCCGGCCGGGTACCGGAGCAACGCGGGCCCGGCCGGGGCACCTCGCTCACCGAGAGCCTGCCCGCCACCGCGCCCGGCGTGCTGGTGCCGGATGTCCCGGTGGTCACCACCGAGGGCGCCACCGATCAGCTCCGCTCCCACCTGGGCGGCGGCTTCCTGCTGCTGCTGGTGGCGCCGGGAACGGCCGTCTGGGCCTCGCAGCACTGGCTGGGGGCCGGGCTGATGCCCCGGCTGGCGGAGGTCGCCACGTCGCTGCCGGTCCCGGCGGAGGTGCTGGTCACCGAGGAGTACCCGGGCGCCAACCCGCACACCGTGCTGCTGATCCGGCCGGACGGGCACCTGGTCGGCACCACCCAGGGCTGCCGGGCGGACGCGCTGCTGGCACTCGCGGACGGCGCACGCGGCGGCGGCCCGGGCGCACTGGCCGGCGCGGACAGCTGACGGCGAACCGGCGCCGCCGGCCGGCGGACCCCTAACCCGTCGGCCGGCGGCGCCGTCTCCCGAGGTCAGCGTGCGAACTCGGTCGCCCGGCTCTCCCGCACCACGGTGATCCGGATCTGCCCCGGGTAGGTCAGCTCCTCCCGCACCTGCCGGGCCACCTCGCGCGCGATCACCTGCGCCTGCCGGTCGTCCACCACCTCGGGCTGGACCATCACCCGCACCTCGCGCCCCGCCTGCATCGCGAACACCTTCGACACCCCGTCGTACCCGCGGGCGATCTCCTCCAGCCGCTCCAGCCGCCGCACGTACGTCTCCACCGCCTCCCGGCGGGCCCCCGGCCGGCCGCCCGAGCACGCGTCCGCCGCCTGCACCAGCACCGCCTCGACCGTGCCCGGCTCGACCTCGCCGTGGTGCGCCTCGATCGCGTGCACCACCTCCGGCGGCTCCCCGTGCCGCCGCGCGAACTCGGCCCCGACCGCCGCGTGGCTGCCGGCCACCTCGTGGCTGAGCGCCTTGCCGATGTCGTGCAGCAGCGCGGCCCGCCGCACCGGCTCCGGCCGCACCCCCAGCTCGGCCGCCATCATCCCGGCCAGGTGCGCCGACTCCACCAGGTGGCCGAGCACGTTCTGCCCGTACGAGGTCCGGTAGCGCAGCGTCCCGAGGGCGCGGACCAGCTCCGGAGCCATCTCCTCGCCGACCCGCACGGTCAGCAGCGCGTCCTCCCCCGCACGCACGCACAGCCGCTCGACCTCGGCCCGGCTCCGCTCGTGGACCTCCTCGATCCGGGCCGGCTGGATCCGGCCGTCCCCGACCAGCGCCTCCAGGGTCAGCCGCGCGGCCTCCCGCCGGACCGGGTCGAAGCAGGAGAGCTGGACCACCCCCGGGGTGTCGTCCACCACCAGGTTGACGCCGGTGACCGCCTCGAACGCGCGGATGTTGCGACCCTCGCGGCCGATGATCCGGCCCTTCATGTCCTCGTTCGGCAGCGGGAGGACGGTGGTGACCGAATCGGCGGTCTGCTCGGCCGCCAGCCGCTGGACCGAGACCGCGATGATCTCGCGCGCCCGCCGTTCCCCCTCGGTCCTGGCCGTCCGCTCCAGCTCCCGCACCGTCACCGCGGCGTCGCGTCGGGCCTCCGCCTCCACCTCGCCGACGATCTCCGCCCGGGCCGCGGCCGCCGTCAGCCCGGCGACCCGCTCCAGCGCCTGCCGGTGGCCGGCCTCCAGCTCCCGCAGTTCCGCCTCGGCGACCACCATCTCGGCCGCCCGCGTGGCGAGTTCGTCCTCCTGGAGGTGCAGCCTCGCGAGCTCGGCGGCGATCCGCTCCTCGCGGCGGTCCAGCTCCGTCCGGCGCTGGCGGAGCATCATCCAGCCGGCCAGCAGCACCAGGCCCAGCGCCAGGGCCAGGACCAGACCGGCTCCCAGCAGGACGGGCCCCGAACCGGCCTCAGTCGCGATCGTCATCCGACCCACTCCCCCGTCCCTGCGCACACGCTGCCGTGGCGGCGGCGAGGGAACCGCCTTCGGCCGACCGCGCGCCCCGCGCGCCGTCGGCATGATCAAAGTGACCGCCTCGCTGCTTGCGAGGCTAGGCGCAGGTTACGAAACGGTCAAGATGCGATCGAGAATTGACGTCGGTGGACCGGATGCTCCGTCAACCGCGGCGCGGTCACCGGGAGCTCAGAAGCCCTCGCCGTAGCCACCACCGTAGGAGTCGGAGTCGTCGGAGTCGGAGTCGGAGTCGTCGTCGAGGTCGGCGCCCTCGTCGGCCAGCGCCGCGAGGACGACCCGGAAGGCCAGCCCCTCCGGGTAGCCGCGCCGGGCCAGCATCGCGACCAGCCGCCTGATCCGGGCCTGCCGCTCCACCCCCCTGGTACTCCGCAGCCTGCGGTCGACCAGCGCCCGCGCGGAGTCGGTCTCGTCCTCGGAGTCCACCTGGGCCACGGCCTGTTCCACCAGGTCGCCCGCGACCCCCCTGGTCCGCAACTCCTGGGCGAGCGCCCGCCGACCTCGACGGCCCTGCCGCGACTCCACCCACGCCTCGGCGAAGGCGCCGTCGTCGATCAGCCCGACCTCCTCGAAGCGGTCGAGCACCAGCTCGGCGACCTCCTCCGGGATCTCCCGCCGCCGCAGTGCGTCGCCCAGCTGCCTGCGGGTCTTGGCCGCACCGGTCAGCAACCGCAGGCAGATGTCCCGCGCCCGGGTCTCCGGATCGGCGGACTCCGCCTCCTCGACGGCCGGCTGCCCGCCGCGCCGCCGGCCGCGGGTGCGCGCCCCGGGATCGGCGGGGTCCTCGTCACCGGAGCCTGCGGTCGGCACCGCGGGGACACCGGCCGGAGCAGCGGCCTCCCCGGCGACCGCGCTGCGCCGACGCCGACGCCCGCCGGGCAGCTGCGAGGCGGGCATCAGGTCCGAGAGGTCCAGCACCGGCTCCGGCGGGACGGCCGGTCCCGACACCACAGCCCCCCCGGACTGCGGTGGTGTCGTGCGGCGCGGCCGCCGCTCGGGGTCGGGTCGCCGCTCGGGGTCGGGCCGGGGCTCCGGCTCCGCGACGGCGGCGAACCAGTCGGGTGGTCCCCAGTCACCGGGCTCCTCGGAGCGGCCCGGTGACCGGTCGGGGTGGTGCGTCAACGGTTCAGGCCTTGGCCGCCGCCGTCTTCTTCGCCGCCGCGGTCTTGGCCGGCGCGGCGGCCGGGGCCTCGGCGGCGGGTGCGCCCGGGGCATCGGCCGGGGCCTCCACCTTCGGGCCGATGCCGAGCTTGCCCTTGATCTTGGCCTCGATCTCGTCGGCCAGCTGCGGGTTGTCCCGCAGGAAGTTGCGCGCGTTCTCCTTGCCCTGGCCGAGCTGGTCGCCCTCGTAGGTGTACCAGGCTCCGGACTTGCGGATGAAGCCGTGCTCGACGCCCATGTCGATCAGGCCGCCCTCGCGGCTGATGCCGATGCCGTAGAGGATGTCGAACTCGGCCTGCTTGAACGGCGAGGCGACCTTGTTCTTGACGACCTTGACGCGGGTGCGGTTGCCGACCGCCTCGGTGCCGTCCTTCAGGGTCTCGATCCGGCGGATGTCCAGCCGGACGGAGGCGTAGAACTTCAGCGCGCGGCCACCGGTCGTGGTCTCCGGCGAGCCGAACATCACGCCGATCTTCTCGCGCAGTTGGTTGATGAACACGGCGGTGGTGTTCGACTGGTTCAGCGCACCGGCGATCTTGCGCAGGGCCTGGCTCATCAGGCGGGCCTGCAGACCGACGTGCGAGTCGCCCATCTCGCCCTCGATCTCCGCGCGCGGCACGAGCGCCGCGACGGAGTCGATGATCACCAGGTCGATCGCGCCGGAGCGGATCAGCATGTCGGTGATCTCCAGCGCCTGCTCACCGGTGTCCGGCTGGCTGACCAGGAGGGCGTCGGTGTCCACGCCGAGCTTCTTGGCGTACTCCGGGTCGAGCGCGTGCTCGGCGTCCACGAACGCGACCGTGCCGCCGGCCCGCTGGGCGTTGGCGGCCAGGTGCAGGGTGAGCGTGGTCTTGCCCGAGGACTCCGGGCCGTAGATCTCCACCACCCGGCCGCGCGGGATGCCGCCGACGCCGAGCGCGACGTCCAGCGCGGTGGAGCCGGTCGGGATCACGTCGATCGGTTCGTTCGCCTTCTCGCCGAGGCGCATCACCGAGCCCTTGCCGAACTGCCGCTCGATCTGGGCGAGTGCGGTCTCAAGGGCCTTCTCGCGGTCCGTACCTGCCATGGCTTCCACCCTCGGGTTCTGTGCTGTGCGCTTCATCGTCATCGACGCTAGCGCGTCCCACTGACAATCGGCCCCGATCGGGCCCGGCCTGTGGAAAACTCGCCGCCTCCGAGTATAGGGAACGCATGTTCGATTCCCGAAGGGGTCCCTACCCCCGGCCCCCGGAACCGCCCTGACCTGCGGAGTCCCCGACCCCGCCGGGCAGCGCGCCGTCCGGCCGGCCGTCCTCCGCCTCCGGCGCGCCCACCATCCGCCGCAGCCGGCGCGCGGCCAGCCGGCGCCGCTCGCGCCAGGCCGTCCCGCGGTCGATCCGCGGGTCGGTGGTCACCTCGTAGCGGCGCACGTACGTCCCTACGAAGCCCTGCAGGGTGGCCGCGGCCGGGATCGCGATCAGCGCGCCCACCGCGCCCAGCAGCGCCGCCCCGGCGATCACCGAGCCGAAGGCCACCGCCGGGTGCACGTCCACCGTCCGCGCCGTGATCCGCGGGTGCAGCAGGTAGTTCTCGACCTGCTGGTAGACGATGACGAAGGCCAGCACCCAGAACGCGTCCGACGGCTGGACGGTCAACGCCACCAGGACCGGCAGCGCACCGGCGATGTAGGTGCCGATGGTCGGCACGAACTGCGACACCACCCCGACCCAGATGCCCAGCGCGACGGCGTACGGCAGGCCGAGGACCTGGAACACGATCCAGTGCGCCACCGTGGACACCAGCGCCAGCAGCGCCCGGGAGTAGAGGTAACCGCCGGTCTTCGCCAGCGCGATCTCCCAGGCCCGCAGCACCTCGCCCTGCTTGTCCGGCGGCAGCAGCGAGCAGACCGTCCGGCGCACCCGGGGCCCGTCGGCGGTGAGGTAGAAGGTGAACAGCCCGACGGTGAAGGCCTGGAACAGCCCGCCGATCACCGTGCTGGAGACGCCCCAGACGTTGTCGGCGGCCTGCTGGGCGTACCTCTCGATGGTGCCGGAGTCCTGCAGCACCTGGTGCTGGAGCTGGTCCAGCGAGAGGTCCTGGTGGAAGGTCCGGTTGATCCGGCCGATCAGGTCGTCGAGCAGGTGCGGCAGCCTGCCTGCGACCTGGGTGACCTGGTCGACCAGCAGGGTGCCGAGGGCGGTCAGGAAGCCGGCCACGGCCACCGCGAGGCCGATGAAGACCAGGAAGGTGCCGAGTCCGCGGCGCACCCCGCGGGCGGCCATCCGGTCCACGGCGGGTTCCATCGCCAGTGAGAGGAAGAAGGCCACCAGCAGCATCACGAACAGGTCGATCAGCTGGTGGAAGGCCCAGTCGGCGAGCTTGAACAGCCCGACCAGCACCAGCGCCAGCACCATCGCCCGGGGCAGCCATCTGGGCATCGCCCCGCCGGTCAGCCGGGTGCGGCCCGCGGGGGCTCGGCGCGCGGGGGCGAGGTCGGGGTTCGTCTGGGGTTCCGGGCTGCTGACCACCGGGACAGTCTCGCCCACCGAACCGGGACGAACCGGACGCCACGACACCCCGGGTGCGTCGACCTACCGGCGGCCCTCACCGGCCGGCCCTCAACCGGCCTGCCCGGCCCGGGCCCGTCCGCTCAGCGCAGCAGCGCCGACACCCCCTGCGTCCGGCAGACCACCCGCCAGACGTCCTTGGCCTCCCAGCCCGCCGCCAGCGCCTGGTTGACCGTCCGCCCGCCGAGCTCGCTCATCAGGTGGTCCTGCGCGAACGACTCGGCGTACACCTCGCCGAAGTGCTCGTGCATCCGTCGCCAGAACTCCGTCAGCCTCATGGCGCCAGTATCCCAAACCGCCGCGGCGCCCGGCCGGGTTCTCCCGGAGCCTGCCGGACGTGCCCTACGGGCGCCAGTGCGCCCGTTCCAGGGCGTACTCCACCTCGCCGTGCTCGGCCCCCTCGACCTGCTCGGGCCAGTGCTCGTGGAAGGTGCGGACGAACCGCAGCCCCGCCTTCTCCATCACCCGCCGGGAGCCGAGGTTGACCGCCATCGTGGTGGCGAAGACCCGGTCGACGCCGAGCGCGGTGAACCCGTGCCGGACCAGGGCAAGCGAGCCCTCGGTGGCGTACCCCCGTCCCCAGGCGGCCCGCCGCAGCCGGTAGCCGAGCTCGACCTCGCCGGGTGGTCCGCCCGGGTGCGGCCGGAACTCGAACCACCCCAGGAACTCCCCGCCGCCCCGCTCGACCGCGGCCCAGTGGCCGAAGGAGGGGTGGCGGCGGTACGCGTCGAGGTAGCCGGGCAACAGCTCGCGCTCCACCACCTCGCGCGGGGTCGGCACGCCGCCGGTCAGGTAGCGCATCACCTGCGGGTCGGAGTCCAGCTCCACCAGCAGGTCGGTGTCGGCCGCGGTGAAGCGGCGCAGCAGCAGTCGTTCGGTCGTCAGGTACGCGGACACCGACCGATCGTGCACCCCACGGCCCGTCGGCCGCCTCCGGTTTTCTCCGCGCGCCGCCCGGCGGGGTTCGTCAGTCGGTCAGCACCAGCACCCCGGCGCCGTAGTACTCGCGGTACGACGGGTCCGCGCAGACGGCGGCGGCGCGCTGGCAGCCGGCCGCGGCGGCGGCCGCGAGCCGTTCCACCACCTGGTCCGGCCCCCAGTCGGGGTGGGCCGCCACCGTGACCGCCACCGCGCCGGTGACGTGCGCGGCCGACATCGAGGTGCCGGCCAGGGCGGCGTACTGGCCGCCGGGCCAGTCGGAGACCACCGCGCCCTGGGTGCCGCCGTCCGGATCGCCGCCCGGGGCGGCGATCGAGATCCGGCCGCGCCCGTAGTTGGAGTAGCCGGCCGGCAGCCCGCGGCGGTCCACGGCGCTGACGGTGAGCACACCGGGGAGTTCGCCGGGCAGCCGGATGCACTCGCTGCCGAGCAGCCGGTCCTCGCCGGGGCCGGAGACCCGGTCGTTGGGGCTGCGCCGGTCGGGCCGGGCGGTGGTGAGGTCCTGGCTGTCGTTGCCGGCCGAGGCGACCACCACGGCGCCCTTGCGCTGCGCGTAGGCCACGGCCCGGCCGACGGCCGCGGTCAGCGCCGCCTGGTCCTCGTCCTCGGGGCAGTTGTACTTCCACGGGTCGGCGAAGTAGCTGTCGTTGACGGCCTTGGCGCCGTGGTCGGCGGACCAGAGCATCCCGCAGACGATGTTCTCGGTGTAGTACTGGCCGAGCGGCCCGAGCAGCCGGACGGCGGCGATCCGCACCCCGGGTGCGACACCGGTGACGCCGTGGCCGTCGCGGGCCGCGCCGACGATGCCGGCCACATGGGTTCCGTGCCCGCTCTCGGTCACCCCCGGGTCGGGGCGCCAGGCGCCGTACCGGGCGTCGGGCCGGCCGTCGGCGCAGGACACCGAGGCGTCCGGGTCGACGGCGGGGCGCAGGTCCGGATGGGTGTCGTCGACCCCGGAGTCGAGCACCGCGACCAGGACGCCGTGCAGCGCCTGGGCGGTGGGCAGCGGGGGCGCGTCGAGGGTCCGGGCGGAGCTCTGGGCCAGGCCGGGGGCGCGGAGCAGGGCGGCGAACCGGCTCTGCGACTCGGTGGCGCCGATCATGGCGAGGTTCCAGTCGCTCTGCTCGCCGGGGTCGGGCACGGTCGCGGTGGAGTCGTCGGCACCGTCCGTGCTCGGCGCGAAGGACCCGGTGCCGCCGAGCGGCCGGGGCGGTCCCGGTACCGGGGTGGTGCGGGTGGCGCCGACGGCGGCCACTCCGGGCCGGCCGCGCAGGCGTTCGGCGAAGGCGCCGGTGGCGTAGGCGAGCACCGCGCCGATCTGCGGGTAGTCCTGCACCACCTGGCCGCCGACCGCCCGGGCCTGGTCGGCGGCCAGTGCGGCGCCCGCGGCGTCCTGCCGGTCGGCGAGCACCAGGTAGCTGAGGTAGCCGCGGGCCGGGCCGGAGACGTACGGGACGGCGCCGCCGAGGAGCAGCGCCGTGAGCAGCATGACCATCAGGATGCGGGCCGGGCCGCGGTGGTGCCGGACGGTTCCGCCGGGCGGGCTCACCTGCTCCATCGTGCGGTCTCCGCTCGTCGGGCCGGGTCCGGTCGGGGCCGGGTCCAGAGGCGCTCCGGCGGCCGGGTCCGAAAGCCGTCCGGCGGCGTACAGCGGGGCTCTGAATTATCACCTTATGGTCACTTTGTCCGAGTTTGCCCGTCAGGTTGCGGCAGCATCGGCCACCCGGGGCGCGACCGCCGGCTGTCAGTGCCGGCGTGCACCATGGGGGCATGGCGCCGCACAGCACCCCCGAGCCCCCGTCGGATCCGCTGGCCGGCTTCGCCCCGGCCACCCGGGCCTGGTTCACGGGCGCCTTCGACGCGCCCACCGAGGCCCAGACCAGGGCCTGGGCCGCGATCCGGCAGCAGACCGACGTCCTGGTGGTCGCCCCCACCGGCTCCGGCAAGACCCTGGCCGCCTTCCTCTCCGCCCTCGACCGGCTCAGCCACACCCCGCCCCCGGCCGACCCGAAACGCCGCTGCCGGGTGCTCTACATCTCGCCGCTCAAGGCCCTCGCCGTCGACGTGGAGCGCAACCTGCGCGGCCCGCTGGCCGGCCTGCGCCAGGCCGCCGTCCGGCTCGGCCTGCCCGAGCCGGAGGTCGAGGTCGCGATCCGCTCCGGCGACACCCCGGCGGCCGACCGCCGCCGCTTCACCAGCCACCCGCCGGACATCCTGATCACCACCCCCGAGTCGCTCTTCCTGCTGCTCACCAGCGCCGCCCGGGAGGCCCTGCGCGGCATCGACACGGTGATCCTCGACGAGGTGCACGCCGTCGCCGGCACCAAGCGCGGCGCCCACCTCGCCCTCAGCCTGGAGCGCCTCGACGAGCTGCTGGAACGGCCGGCCCGCCGGATCGGCCTGTCCGCCACCGTCCGGCCGGTCGAGGAGGTCGCCCGCTACCTCAGCCCGCAGCGCGGTGCGGCCGTCGTCCAGCCGCCCTCCGCCAAACGGTTCGACCTCTCCGTCGTCGTCCCCGTCGCCGACCTGGACGAGCTCCCGGCCGGCACCGACGACCCGGCGCGCCAGGCCTCCATCTGGCCGCACGTCGAGGAGCGGATCGTCGACCTCGTCCAGGCCCACCGCTCCACCATCGTCTTCGCCAACTCCCGCCGGCTGGCCGAGCGCCTGTGCAACCGGCTGAACGAGATCGCCGTCGAACGCGCCGCCGGCACCGCCCTGCCCGCCGCGCACGCCCCCGCCCAGCTGATGGGCGGCTCCGGCGCCGCCGCCGGCGCACCCCCCGTCCTGGCCAGGGCCCACCACGGATCGGTCTCCAAGGAGCAGCGGGCCGTCGTCGAGGAGGAGCTCAAGGCCGGCCGGCTCCCCGCCGTGGTCGCCACCTCCAGCCTGGAGCTCGGCATCGACATGGGCGCCGTCGAGCTGGTGGTCCAGGTCGAGTCGCCGCCCTCGGTCGCCTCCGGCCTCCAGCGGGTCGGCCGCGCCGGCCACCAGGTCGGTGCCGTCTCCACCGGCGTGTTCTTCCCCAAGTACCGGGGCGACCTGGTGCAGTCCGCCGTGGTCACCGAACGGATGCGGGACGGCCGGATCGAGGCCCTGCGCATCCCCCGCAACCCGCTGGACGTGCTGGCCCAGCAACTGGTCGCGATGACCGCCCTGGACACCTGGGACGTCGACGAGCTGCTCGGCGCCGTCCGCCGGGCCGCCCCCTTCGCCACCCTCCCGCAGTCCGCCTTCGACGCCGTCCTCGACATGCTCGCCGGGCGCTACCCCTCCGACGCCTTCGCCGAGCTGCGCCCCCGGCTGGTCTGGGACCGCGTCGCCGGCACCGTCACCGGCCGCCCCGGCGCCCAGCGGCTCGCCGTCACCTCCGGCGGCACCATCCCCGACCGCGGCCTGTTCGGCGTCTTCATCGCGGGCACCGACCCCAAGAAGGGCGGCGGCCGGGTCGGCGAACTCGACGAGGAGATGGTCTACGAGTCCCGCGTCGGCGACGTCTTCACCCTCGGCACCACCTCCTGGCGGATCGAGGAGATCACCCACGACCGGGTGCTGGTCACCCCCGCCCCCGGCGTCCCCGGCCGGCTGCCGTTCTGGAAGGGCGACACCCTCGGCCGACCGCTGGAGCTGGGCCGCGCCCTCGGCGCCTTCGTCCGCGAACTCGGCGCCCTGGAGCCCGAGGCCGCCACCGCACGCCTGCGCACGGCCGGCCTGGACGAATGGGCCGCGGGCAACCTGCTCACGTACCTCGCCGAGCAGCGCACCGCCTGCGGCCACCTGCCGGACGACCGCACCATCGTGGTCGAGCGCTTCCGCGACGAGCTCGGCGACTGGCGGATCGTCATCCACTCGCCGTTCGGCGCCCAGGTGCACGCCCCCTGGGCCCTGGCGATCGGCGCCCGGCTGCGCGAGAAGCACGGCCTCGACCCGCAGGTCATGCACGCCGACGACGGCATCGTGCTGCGCCTGCCCGACGCCGACCTGCTCGACTTCCCCACCAACCGCCCCACCGCCGAGGAGGCACCGGTCGGCGCCGACGCCGCGCTGTTCGACCGGGCCGAGATCGAGCAGATCGTCACCGACCAGGTCGGCGGCTCCGCCCTGTTCGCCTCCCGGTTCCGCGAGTGCGCCGGCCGGGCCCTGCTGCTCCCCCGCCGCAGCCCCGGCCGGCGCACCCCGCTCTGGCAGCAGCGCCAGCGCGCCTCCCAGCTGCTGGAGGTCGCCGCCGAGTACGGCTCCTTCCCGATCGTGCTGGAGGCCGTCCGCGAGTGCCTCCAGGACGTCTTCGACGTACCCGGGCTGGCCGAGCTGATGGGTGACCTGGAGTCACGGGCCGTCCGGCTGGTCGAGGTCACCACCCCCGAGCCGTCCCCGTTCGCCCGCTCGCTGCTGTTCGGCTACGTCGCGCAGTTCCTCTACGAGGGCGACTCCCCGCTCGCCGAGCGCCGCGCCGCCGCCCTCTCCCTCGACTCCCGCCTGCTCTCCGAGCTCCTCGGCCAGGCCGAACTGCGCGAGTTGCTCGACCCCGCCGTCCTCGCCGAGCTGGAGGCCGAGCTCCAGCGGCTCACCCCGGAGCGCCGGATCAAGGACGTCGAGGGCGTCGCCGACGCGCTGCGGCTGCTCGGCCCGCTGTCCGAGGCCGAGCTGACGGCCCGCGGCGCCGACCCGCGCTGGGCCCTGGAGCTGGAGGCCGCCCGCCGGGTGATCCAGGTCCGGGTCGGCGGCGAGCAGCGCTGGTCCGCGATCGAGGACGCCGGGCGCCTGCGCGACGCGCTGGGCACCCCCCTGCCGGTCGGCGTCCCCGAGGCCTTCACCGAGCCGGTCAAGGACCCTCTCGGCGACCTGATCGCCCGCTACGCCCGCACCCACGGCCCGTTCACCGCCGCCGAGGCGGCCGCCCGCTTCGGCCTCGGCACCGCCGTGGTGGTCGGCACCCTGCACCGGCTCACCTCCGCCGGGCGGCTGGTCCAGGGCGAGTTCCGGCCGATCGAGGGGCACACCGCCACGGTCGAGTGGTGTGACGCGGAGGTCCTGCGCAGGCTGCGCCGGCGCTCGCTGGCAGCCCTGCGGCAGGAGGTCGAACCCGTCCCGCCCCGCGCCCTGGCCGCCTTCCTCCCGCAGTGGCAGCACCTGGCCGGCCACCGGCTGCGCGGCGCGGACGGCCTGCTCCGGGTGGTCGAGCAGCTCCAGGGCACCGCGCTGCCCGCCTCCGCCCTGGAGAAACTGGTGCTGCCCGCCCGGCTGGCCGACTACTCCCCGGGCCTGCTGGACGAGCTGATGGCGGCCGGCGAGATCGGCTGGTCCGGGGCCGGGGCGCTGGCCGGGAAGGACGGCTGGATCGGCCTCCACCTGCCCCAGGACGCCCACCTGCTGCGTCCCGAGCCCGTCCCGCCGGCGCTGACCCCCGTCCACACCGACCTGCTGTCGGCCCTGGCCGGCGGCTACGGCCTGTTCTTCCGCCAGCTCGCGGAGCGCACGCCGGACACCCCCGAGGCCGAGCTCACCGAGGCCCTGTGGGACCTGGTCTGGGCCGGGTACGTCACCAACGACACGCTGGCCCCGCTGCGCGCCCTGCTCGGCTCGGGCCGCACCGCCGGGTCGACGGCCCACCGGGCTCCCCGGGCGGCCCCGCGCGGCCGCTACGGCGGCGCGGGGCGGGCCCTGGGCCGTCCCGGCACGCTGCGCTCGGGCCCGCCCACCGCCGTCGGCCGCTGGTCACTGCTGCCGGAGTACGACTCCGAGCCGACGGCCCGGGCGGCGGCCCAGGCGCAGGGCCTGCTGGACCGGCACGGTGTCCTCACCCGCGGCGCGGTGGCCGCCGAGCGGGTTCCCGGCGGGTTCGCCGGGGTCTACCGGGTGCTGTCGGCGTTCGAGGAGCTCGGTCGGGCCCGCCGGGGCTACTTCGTGGAGGGACTGGGCGGCGCCCAGTTCGCCATGGACGGCGCGGCCGACCGGCTGCGCTCGGTCAACGGTCGGCTTGAGCGGACCACCGCGGCCGAATGGCCGTCCGCCGCCCCGGCCGAGGCGCCGCAGGTCCTGGTGCTGGCGGCGGCCGACCCGGCCAACGCCTACGGCGCGGCGCTGCCGTGGCCGGAGCCGCCGGCCGGGCCGCAGGCCGCCGGGTCGGTCTCCGGGCACCGGCCCGGCCGCAAGGCGGGGGCCCTGGTGGTGCTGGTCGACGGAGAGTTGAGCCTGTACGTGGAGCGCGGCGGCCGGTCCCTGCTGGTCTGGTCGGCCACGGCGGCCGCGACGGCCGCGCTGGCGCAGTCCGTCCGGGCGGGCGCGCTCGGCACGGTCACGGTCGAACGGATCAACGGGGAGCCGGCCCTGACCTCGGGGCTGGGCGGCTCGCTGGAGGAGGCGGGCTTCCACCCCACGCCACGGGGCTACCGGCTGCGTGGCTGAGCCCTTCGGGTGGCCGGGTCAGGTCCCGACCAGGTCACCCCGGGCGAATCCTCGGGCGGCTGCGAGTCCGTCACGTTCCGACGGACATCTGTCAGGTCCCGGACACCGCGGGGGCGGTGGAATCGGCTGGACCGGGTGACTCGGGCGGCTGCGGCGGCGCGGCCGCGCGACGGCGCGGCCCGGTGAGCAGGCGGTTGCTGTGCACCGGCACCAGCCCGAGGCCCCAGCCTCCGGCCAGCATGCCCAGTGCGGCGCCACCGAGCCCGGCGGCGCCGGCCGTCAGCAGCAGCCACAGCGCGGTGCCCGTCAGCAGCAGGGCCCACCAGCGGCCGCGCCGCCCGGACGCACGGCGGAGGACCGCTTCCGCCGCGCTCGCGCACACCGACCACGTAGTCCGCACTGCGGCCTCCTCCGCTCGGCCCCGCGCGGGGCGCGGGGAGGGCGAGGCCGGGTCAGGCCGCTACCACGTCCATGGCGGCGGTCTTGGGCGAGATGCTCCCGGCCCGATCGACCCCGGGTGCCGGCAGCGACACCGGTTCGAGGACCGGCCTCAGCAGATCACCCTCCGAGAGGGTGGCCATCGCCGCAAGTTCGGCGAGCGACAGCTCGTCGCTGACCTCGCGCATGACCTCCGACATCCGGACGTCCAGTGCGTCACAGATGGCGGAGAGCAGCTCGGAGGAGGCCTCCTTCTGCCCCCGCTCCACCTCGGAGAGGTAGCCGAGCGAAACCCTGGCAGCTGCCGACACCTCGCGAAGTGTGCGGCCCTGGCGCTGGCGCTGCCGACGCAGCACATCGCCCAGCAGGCGACGGAGCAGGATCATCGGTGCCTCCCTCCTCGGACTGCGAATCGAGATGTCACGCCCCCACCGTACCGCCTTGTCCGCATCGTGTGCGGGGACCATGGTCGTGTTCACTCTGGGCTGCAAGGCTGCCCCCTCCCCTGTCTGTTCCCCGCAAGGACCCCGGCAGGACCCCGCCGGTTGCCCTTCCGGAGCCTCGGGCCGGGGCCGTGCAGCGCGTCCCCTGGCTGGTATCTGCCCAGCCAGGGCATCCGGTCTAACACGATCCTCCCGACGAGGCGCGCAGTTCAGCGATTTCAGCAAAGCTCAGCGGGACGCCGCCGGGCACGCTAGGTGTCCCAGCAGCAGCTCCAGAGCCGCCGTCACCGCGGAACGTCGGATTGTGGCACGGTCCCCTGACAACCTCGGAGAGGCCGCCAGTGTTCCCGACGGCCCGGCGAGCGCCACGTGGACCGCGCCGACCGGCTGGCCGTCCTGGGGGTCGGGACCGGCCACGCCGGTGGTGGCGAGCGCGTAGTCGGCCCGCAGCAGCCGCCGGGCCCCTTCCGCCATCTGCCGGGCCACCACGGGGTGCACGGGCCCGTGGACGGCCAGCAGGCCCTCGTCCACGCCGAGCACCGAGGCCTTGAGGTCGGTGGCGTAGGCGGTGACGGAGCCGCGGAAGGTCGCCGAGGCCCCCGGGACGTCCACCAGCTCCGCGGCCAGCAGGCCGCCGGTGAGCGACTCGGCCACCGCGAGGGTGGCGCCGCGCGCCCGCAGGGCGGCGTGCACCTCGGCCGCGAGAGCGGTCACCGGGCCGCCTTCTCCTCGGCCCGGCCCTCGCGGCGCAGCCGCAGGGCCTGGCCGACGTAGTCCAGTCCGGTGCCGACCGTGAGCAGGACGGCGACGGCCATCAGCACGGCCCGCGCGGTCGCCAGCCAGCCGGTCAGCGGCAGCACGTACATGCCCACCGCGATGCCCTGGGTGAGGGTCTTCAGCTTGCCGCCCCGGCTGGCCGGGATGACCGCGTAGCGGATCACCCAGAAGCGCATCAGGGTGATGCCGAGCTCGCGCGCCAGGATGACGGCGGTGACCCACCAGGGCAGGTCGCCCAGGACGGAGAGGCCGATCAGCGCCGCACCCATGATCGCCTTGTCGGCGATCGGGTCGGCGATCTTGCCGAAGTCCGTGATCAGGCCCTTGCGGCGGGCCAGCTCACCGTCGAACAGGTCGGTGATCATGGCGATCGCGAACGAGGCCCAGGCCACCGCGCGCCACTTGGGGTTGTGGCCGCCGTCGGCGAAGAGCAGCGCGACGAAGACCGGCACCAGCAGCAGCCGCGCCATGGTCAGCACGTTGGCGATGTTCCAGATCCCCGGGGGCGGGGGCGGGGCGGCCGTCGGCCGGTCCCGGCCGGCCGCCGTTGGGGCGCCGGGCCCGTTGGTCATGCCCCGACTCCGGCCTGCTCGGCCCCGTCGGCGGGCGCCTCGACGACCGGTGCCTCGACGGCCAGCGCCGCGGCGACCAGGTCGACGCCCTCGGTGCCGACCACCCGGGCGCGGTAGAACCGGCCGACGACCGCGTCCTCGACCCCGAGCAGGGTGGTCAGGCCGTCGGTCTCGGGCGCCTGGTGGGCGGCCCGGCCCTCGACCACGCCGTCCTCGACCGACTCGACCAGCACCTCGACCTCGTCGCCGATCCGCTGCTCGGCCCGCTGGGCGGTGAGCTCCTCGGCCAGCCGGGAGAGCTTGGCGAGGCGGTCGGCGACCACGTCCTCGGGCAGCTTGCCGTCGAAGCCCGCCGCCTCGGTGCCGTCCTCGTCGGAGTAGCCGAAGACGCCGATGGCGTCCAGGCCGGCGTGCGTGATGAACCGTTCCAGCTCCGCGAAGTCCTCCTCGGTCTCGCCGGGGAAGCCGACGATGAAGTTGGACCGGACGCCCGCCTGCGGGGCCTTGCCGCGGATGGTCTCCAGCAGCCCGAGGAACTGGTCGGTGGAGCCGAACCGGCGCATCCGGCGCAGCACCGCCGGGGCGGAGTGCTGGAACGAGAGGTCGAAGTACGGCACGACGCCGGGCGTCCCGGTCATCGCGTCGACCAGCCCGGGCCGCATCTCGGCGGGCTGCAGGTAGCTCACCCGGACGCGCTCGACGCCCTCGACCGCCGCGATCTCGCCGAGCAGCGTCTCCAGCAGCCGGATGTCGCCCAGGTCCTTGCCGTACGAGGTGTTGTTCTCGCTGACCAGGACGACCTCGCGGACGCCCTGCCCGGCCAGCCAGACGGCCTCGTTCAGCACGTCGGACGGACGGCGGGAGATGAACGAGCCGCGGAAGGCGGGGATGGCGCAGAAGGAGCAGCGCCGGTCGCAGCCGGAGGCCAGCTTGACCGAGGCCACCGGGTTGTCGTCCAGGCGCTTGCGCAGGGTGCGCGGGCCGGAGGCGGGGGCGACGCCGTCGGGCAGGTCCTCGGGGGCGCCGTGGCCGGGCAGGGCGACCTCGGCGGCCGCCTCCTGGCGCTCGACGGGGCTGAGCGGGAGCAGCTTGCGGCGGTCGCGCGGGAGGTGGGCGGCGTGGTGGCCGCCGGACAGGATGGTCTGCAGGCGGTCGGAGATGTCGGTGTAGTCGTCGAAGCCGAGGACGCCGTCGGCCTCCGGGAGGGCGTCGGCGAGCTCCTTGCCGTAGCGCTCGGCCATGCAGCCGACCGCGACCACGGCCTGGGTGCGGCCGTGGCCCTTGAGGTCGTTGGCCTCCAGCAGGGCGTCGACGGAGTCCTTCTTGGCGGCTTCGACGAACCCGCAGGTGTTGACCACGGCGACGTCGGCGTCGGCGGCGTCGTCGACCAGCCGCCAGCCGTCGGCCTCCAGTCGCCCGGCGAGTTCCTCGGAGTCGACCTCGTTGCGGGCGCATCCGAGCGTGACCAGGGCGACAGTGCGGGGTTCAGGCATGACGCCAAGATTAACGCGCGGGCCCCGGTGCCGTTCGCCCCGGAGTCCGCGCGCGTTGATCGTCGGGCCTTCGCGGCCCCTCGGGTCAGCCCGCCTGCGGGTCCCCGGGGGTGTAGGTGAGATGCACCACCTGCCCGTCCGTCCCGGCCGGACCGAGGTCCTTGCCGTTGACGTACACGTGGACGGCGCCCGCGTTGCCGATCACCAGGGTGATCTTCGCGGGGTCGGTGAAGGTCTGGTCCTGGCCGGTGTCCAGGTTGTTGGAGAACAGCGACTTGCCCTTGCCGTCCTTGGCCGTGACCCAGCTCTTGCCCTTCTCGGCGACCAGCTTGACGGTCACCTTGTCGACCGGGGCGGCAGCGATCGCCGCCGGGGCGCTGGAGGCCGGGGCGGGCGGCTGGGCGGAGGCGGTGACCGGGGCGGCCGCGGTGCTGGGCAGCGGCTCGCTGGCGGCGCCGGCTCCGGCGTCCGCGGAGCCGTCGGAGAAGAGGTTGAAGCCGATCAGGGCGACCACCGCGGCGATCGCCAGCATCATGGCGGCGGTCCAGTTCGGGCGCCGGTGGTCGGTGACCTTGATCGGGCCGGTGTCGAGCAGCTGGGTGGCCCGCTGCGGGCCGGGGGCACCGCCGTGGGCGGCGTCGTACCGCTTGACGAGCTGGTCGCCGTCGACGCCGACCGCACGGGCGAGGGCGCGGATGTGGCCGCGGGCGTAGACGTCGCCGCCGCAGCGGCTGAAGTCGTCCTCCTCGATGCCGTGCACGATCGGCACCCGGACCCGGGTGGCGACGCTGACCTGGTCTACCGTCAGCCCCGCGTCGATCCGGGCCTCCGAGAGCACCCGGCCGATGCTCGGCGTCTCGGCGGCGGACGGTTCGCCCACGGACGGCTGCGGCGCCGGCTGGCCGGACCCGGTCTGCCCGGGAACGGCACTGGACGCGGAGGAGCCGTGGCTGCCGCGACGAGGGGACTTGCCGATGGTCACTGGGCGCGCCTTTCGAGCGTTGGCCACCTGCTGAGAAGACAGTCTAGGGGCGGGGCCGGAACGTTTCTCAAGCGGACGGGCCCGAACGGGCACGCCGGGCCCCCTCCGCTGACGAACGGTCAGCCCGACCGGGTGGGCCGAGCGTCCGTGCCCGGATGGACGCCCTGTCGCCTGCCCCGGTTCCGGCCGACCACACTGCTCCGAACGAGGTTCCTCCGAACGGGTGGAACGGGCCGCCGCTCACCCCCGGAGGGTGATCAGGACCCCGTCCAGTTCGTCCGGTTTGACCAGCACGTCACGGGCCTTGGAGCCCTCGCTCGGCCCCACGATCCCACGCGACTCCATCAGGTCCATCAGCCGCCCCGCCTTGGCGAAGCCGACCCTCAGCTTGCGCTGGAGCATCGAGGTCGAACCGAACTGGGTCGAGACGACCAGCTCGGCCGCCTGGATCAGCAGGTCCAGGTCGTCGCCGATCTCCTCGTCGATCTCCTTCTTCGGCCCGCCGCCGACCGTGACGTCGTCCCGGTAGACCGCCGACATCTGGTCCTTGCAGTGCTGGACCACCCTGGCGATCTCCGCCTCGGTGACGAAGGCGCCCTGCATCCGGACCGGCTTGCTGGCGCCCATCGGCAGGAACAGCGCGTCGCCCTTGCCGATCAGCTTCTCGGCGCCGGGCTGGTCCAGGATGACCCGCGAGTCGGCCATCGCCGAGGTGGCGAAGGCCAGCCGGGACGGCACGTTGGCCTTGATCAGGCCGGTCACCACGTCGACCGAGGGCCGCTGGGTGGCCAGCACCAGGTGGATGCCGGCCGCACGGGCCAGCTGGGTGATCCGGACCACCGAGTCCTCGACGTCGCGCGGGGCGACCATCATCAGGTCGGCCAGCTCGTCGACGATCACCAGCAGGTACGGGTACGGGGTCAGCTCCCGCTCGCTGCCGAGCGGCGGCTGCACCTTGCCCGCGCGCACGGCCGCGTTGAAGTCGTCCACGTGCCGGAAGCCGAAGGCCGCCAGGTCGTCGTAGCGCAGGTCCATCTCGCGCACCACCCACTGGAGCGCCTCGGCGGCCTTCTTCGGGTTGGTGATGATCGGCGTGATCAGGTGCGGGATGCCCTCGTACGCCGTCAGCTCGACCCGCTTGGGGTCGACCAGGACCATCCGGACCTCGTCCGGGGTGGCCCGGGCGAGGACCGAGGTGATCAGGCAGTTGATGCAGGAGGACTTGCCGGCGCCGGTGGCACCGGCGACCAGGATGTGCGGCATCTTGGCGAGGTTGGCCATCACGGTGTGGCCCTCGACGTCCTTGCCCATGCCGACCACCATCGGGTGGTCGTCCTCGGCCGCGGCGCGCGAGCGCAGCAGGTCGCCGAGGTTGACCATCTCCCGGTCCCGGTTCGGGATCTCCACGCCGACCGCCGACTTGCCGGGGATCGGGCTGATGATCCGCACGTCCGGGCTGGCCACCGCGTACGCGATGTTCTTGGCCAGCGCGGTGATCCGCTCGACCTTGACCGCCGGGCCGAGCTCGACCTCGTAGCGGGTGACCGTCGGGCCGCGGGTGAAGCCGGTGACCCGGGCGTCCACCTTGAACTCCGCGAACACGCCGGTGAGCTGGGCGACCACCTCGTCGTTGAGCCTGGAACGGGCCTTGGCGGGCGCGCCGTGGTCCAGCAGGTCCAGCGGCGGCAGGGCGTACGTGATGTCGCCGGCCAGCTGGAGCTGCTCCATCCGCACCGGCGCCGGGCCGTGGCCGTCGGGGGCCCCGGCGCTGCGGGCGGACGGCACGGCCGGCTCCTCCGGCGGGGCGGTGCGGTCCTGCACCTGGTGCATCATGCTGGCCACCGCAGGGGAGGCCGGCACGCCGTACAGCAGGGCGCCGTCCAGGTCGGCGGCCACTCCGGCCGCGAGGTCCCTGGTCTGGTACGGGTCCTTCTCGAAGGAGAGGGGCTCCGGCTCGTCGGCCGGCTCGGCCTTGCGGCGTCGGCGGCCGCGGCGGCGGGAGAGCTCGTCGGTGTCGGTGCCCTCGATGGTGAACGGCAGCGCGTCGGGGTCGGCGTCCTCGGGCGGCTCGGTGGAGAACTCCCGGCCGGCCGCGGCGCCTTCCGCGTCCGCGGAGGCCCCCGCCTCCGCGGCGGTCGGCTCGACCACGCCGAGGCGCACGCCGAGGCCGCGCAGCCGCTCGGGGATCCGGTTGACCGGGGTGGCGGTGAGCACCAGCAGGCCGAAGAAGGCGACCAGCAGCAGCAGCGGGACGGCGAGCGGCGGCCCGGCGGCGGCCATCATCGGGGTGGACGCGGCCCAGCCGAGGATGCCGCCGGCCTGCCGTATCCTGGTCGCCCCGCTGCCCATGCCGGGCGCACCGCAGCCGATGTGCACCAGGCCGAGGACACCGACCACCAGGGTGCTCAGGCCGATCAGGATCCGCCCGTTGGCCTCCGGGAGTTCGGGGTGCCGCATCAGCCGGACGGCGACGGCAACGAGCAGGAACGGCACCAGCACGTCGAGGCGGCCGAAGAGTCCGGAGACCACGTTGGTCGCCACCTCGCCCAGCCAGCCCTGCGGGCTGAACCAGGTGCCCGCCGCGGTGACCAGGCCGAGCGCCAGCAGCAGCAGCGCCAGGCCGTCCTTGCGGTGCGCCGGGTCGAGGTTCTTGGCACCGTCACCGAAACCGCGGAAGACGGCTCCGACGCTGTGTGCGAGCCCGAGCCAGACGGCGCGCACGGCGCGGAAGAGTATGGGGCGCGGCGGGGGCGGGGCGGGCGCGGGCGCGGGCTTGCGCGCCGGCGCCTTCCGGGCCGCCGGAGCGGCCTTCTTCGCCGCGGGAACGGCCTTCTTCGCGGGTGCCTTCCCGGCCGGCGCCTTCTTGGCCGGCCCGGGCTTGGGGTTGCGTGCCGCGCTGCCGGGCGTACGTGTGGCCATGGGTCAGCAGCCTACCGGCGGCCGGGACGGGTGCCCATGCCCGGACCCCGTCGCGGGGCACGTGTCGCCGAACACCTGCTCGCCTGACGGCAGGTCAGCGGATCCGCCGTCACGGCCCTCCGGGGCCGCCGTCCGCACCGCGTCGGCGACCGGAGCCGCCGGGAGTGCGAGGGGTGGTGCGGCGCTCAGTTCGCGCCGGGGCGCATCGCGTCGAGCGCCCGGCGCAGGCCGGCCAGCTTGCGCTCCAGGTGCGCGGAGGACGCGGCCGCGCCGGGATCGGCGGCGTCGTCCAGCTGCTTGGTCAGCGCCTCGGCCTGCTCCTCGACCGCGGCCAGCCGGGCCGAGAGCTCGCCCAGCAGCGCACCGCCGAGGCTGGCCGCCTCGCCCGACTCCAGCTGCAGGCGCAGCAGTGCGGCCTGCTCCTTGAGCTGGCAGTTCTTCATGTAGAGGTCGACGAAGACCGACACCTTGGCGCGCAGCACCCACGGGTCGAAGGGCTTGGAGATGTAGTCCACCGCGCCCGCCGCGTAGCCGCGGAAGGTGTGGTGCGGGCCGTGGTTGATCGCGGTCAGGAAGATGATCGGGATGTCCCGGGTGCGCTCCCGGCGCTTGATGTGGGCGGCCGTCTCGAAGCCGTCCATCCCGGGCATCTGGACGTCCAGCAGGATGACCGCGAAGTCGTCCGTCAACAGCGCCTTGAGCGCCTCCTCACCGGAGGACGCCCGGACCAGCGTCTGGTCCAGCGCGGACAGGATCGCCTCCAGTGCCAGCAGGTTCTCCGGCCGGTCGTCCACCAGGAGGATCTTCGCCTTCTGCACCTGGACCCGCCCTCCTGCCGCTTGTCTTCCGAGGGACGGCACCCGCGTGCCGCTCACCACTGCCCCGGTCATGCTAGCCGTACCCCCTCGCCCGCCACATCGCTTGGCGCGATCCGGCCGATAGCCGCCCCGGGGAAGTGCCGCGTCCGGCGCAGGCCGCACTGAGCGTCGTGTCACCATCCGGTCACCGTTCGCAACGATGGGTGACACTACAGCGTTCCCGGCCGGGGCCGCCAGTGTCGACCGTCGGGCGGCCCCCGCCGCTAGCCGACCGCCAGGAACTGGCGCATCACCGCCAGCAGGGTGTCGGCCTCCACCGGCTTGGTGACGTGCGCGTTGGCGCCGGCCGCCAGGCTCTTCTCCTTGTCGCCCTTCATCGCCTTCGCGGTCAGCGCGATGATCGGCAGGCCGGAGAACTGGGGCATCCGCCGGATCGCCTCGGTGGTCGCGTACCCGTCCATCTCGGGCATCATGATGTCCATCAGCACCAGGGCGACGTCCTCGTGCTGCTCCAGCACCTCGATGCCCTCGCGGCCGTTCTCGGCGTACAGCACGGTCAGCCCGTACTGCTCCAGCACGCTGGTGAGCGCGAAGACGTTGCGGATGTCGTCGTCGACGATCAGGACCCGCTCGCCGTCGAACCGGCCGTGGAACTGCGCCGGCCCGCCGGTCCGCGCGGAGGCCTCCGACTGCTGGGGCAGCGGCGGCTCGACGGTCCGGGCCGAGCGCCGGCGCTCGGCGGCGCCGCGCCTGCGCTCCTCGGCCAGTTCGCGGACCTCGTGCGCCCAGTGGTCCGCCAGGTTCTCGCCCACCGGCACCGGGGTACCGGCCGGGGTCACCCCGACCGCGGCGCGGACCGGCAGCGGCGACGGGCGGTCCGCCACCGCGTCCGGGGCCTCGGTGCGCAGCGGCAGGTACAGGGTGAAGGTGGAGCCGCGGTGCAGCTCGCTCTCGACGTGGATCTCACCACCGAGCAGGCGGGCGATCTCCCGGCTGATCGACAGCCCCAGCCCGGTGCCGCCGTACTTGCGGCTGGTACCGCCGTCGGCCTGCTTGAAGGCCTCGAAGATCTCCCGCAGCTTGTTGCCGGGGATCCCGATGCCGGTGTCGGAGACGGAGAACGCGATCAGCGCCTCGTCCGGGTCCGCGATCGCCTCGGCCTCCAGCAGCATCTCCCGCACGTGCTGGGGGACGTCCGCCCCGGCCGGCCGGATCAGCAGCTCGACGGCGCCGGAGTCGGTGAACTTGACCGCGTTGGAGAGCAGGTTGCGCAGCACCTGCTGGAGGCGCTGCTCGTCGGTGTGCAGGGTGGCCGGCAGGTCCGGCGAGACCCGGACGGCGAAGTCCAGGTTCTTGTCCGCGGCCAGCGGGCGGAACGCGGCCTCCACGTAGTCGACCAGCTGGACCAGCGCGATCTTGGCCGGGCGGACGTCCATCTTGCCGGCTTCGACCTTGGACAGGTCGAGGATGTCGTTGATCAGCTGGAGCAGGTCGGAACCGGCGCCGTGGATGGTCTCGGCGAACTCGACCTGCTTGGCGGAGAGGTTGCCCTCGTTGTTGTCCGAGAGCAGCTTGGCCAGGATCAGCAGCGAGTTGAGCGGGGTCCGCAGTTCGTGCGACATGTTGGCGAGGAACTCGCTCTTGTAGCGGGAGGCGAGGGCCAGCTGTTCGGCGCGCTCCTCCAGGATCTGCCGGGCCTCCTCGATCTCGCTGTTCTTGATCTCGATGTCGCGGTTCTGCTGGGCGAGCTGCTCGGCCTTCTCCTGGAGCTCCTCGTTGGTGCGCTCCAGCTCCTCCTGGCGGGCCTCCAACTCGGCCGACCGCATGGAGAGTTCGGCGGTCAGCCGCTGGGACTCCAGGAGCAGGCCCTCGGTCTTGGTGTTGACGCTGATGGTGTTGACGGTGACGCCGATCAGGTCGGCGATCTGGTTCAGGAAGTCGAGCGCGACGGCGGTGAAGGAGCTGAAGGTCGCCAGCTCGATCACGCCCAGCAGCCGGTCCTCGAACAGCACCGGCAGGACCACCAGGTGGGACGGCGAGGCCTCGCCGAGCCCGGAGGCGATCTTGAGGTACCCCGGCGGGGTCTCCCTGACGATGATCGAGCGCTTCTCCACCGCGGCCTGGCCGATCAGCCCCTCGCCGGGCCGGAAGGTGGTCGGCATCGAGCGCCGGTTGTAGCCGTAACTGCCCAGCAGCCGCAGGACGGTGTCGTTCTCGTCGTCGTCCTCGGTGATCAGCTCCGCGGTCCGGCCGGCCGGCTGGGACAGGAAGAAGGCGCCGTGCTGGGCCGAGACCACCGGGGTGAGCTCGTTCATGATCAGCGAGGCGACGGCCTCCAGGTCCCGGCGGCCCTGCAGCAGACCGGACATCCGGGCCAGGTTGGTCTTCAGCCAGTCCTGTTCCTTGTTGGTCCGGGTGGTCTCGCGCAGGTTGGCGATCATCTGGTTGATGTTGTCCTTGAGCTCGTCGAGCTCGCCGGACGCGTCCACGTCGATCCGCAGGCTGAGGTCGCCCCTGGTCACGGCGGTGGCGACCTGGGCGATCGCCCGCACCTGCCGGGTCAGGTTGTTGGCCAGCTCGTTCACCGACTCGGTGAGGTCCTGCCAGGTGCCGGCCACCCCGGGCACCCGGGCCTGGCCGCCGAGCCGGCCGTCGGTGCCCACCTCGCGGGCGACCCGGGTGACCTCGTCGGCGAAGGCGCCCAGCTGGTCGACCATGGTGTTGATGCTGGTCTTGAGCTCCAGGATCTCGCCGCGGGCGTCCACGTCGATCTTCTGCGACAGGTCGCCGCGGGCGACGGCGGTGATCACCAGGGCGATGTTGCGGACCTGCCCGGTGAGGTTGTTGGCCATCAGGTTGACGTTGTCGGTCAGGTCCTTCCAGATCCCGGCCACGCCCGGCACGTTCGCCTGACCGCCCAGGATGCCGTCGGTACCGACCTCGCGGGCCACCCTGGTCACCTCGACGGCGAACGACGAGAGCTGGTCGACCATGGTGTTCAGGGTGCCCGCCAGCGCGGCCACCTCGCCCTGCGCCTCGATGCTGATCTTCTTGGAGAGGTCACCGCTGGCCACCGCCGAGGCGACCTCGGCGATGTTGCGGACCTGGCTGGTCAGGTTGGACGCCATGAAGTTGACGTTGTCGGTCAGATCGCGCCAGATGCCGGACACCCCGCGCACCCGGGCCTGACCGCCGAGAATGCCCTCGGTGCCCACCTCGCGGGCCACCCGCGTCACCTCGTCCGCGAACGCGGACAGCTGGTCGACCATGGTGTTGACGGTGGTGACCAGCTCGCGGATCTCGCCCTTGGCGTCCACGGTGATCTTCTTGGAGACGTCGCCCCGGGCCACCGCGGTGGTCACCTCGGCAATGTTGCGCACCTGGCTGGTCAGGTTGTTCGCCATCAGGTTGACGCTGTTGGTCAGGTCCTTCCAGGTGCCCGACACCCCCGGCACGCTCGCCTGGCCGCCGAGGATCCCCTCGGTGCCGACGTCCCGGGCCACCCGGGTGACCTCGTCGGCGAACGCGCCGAGCTGGTCCACCATGGTGTTGATGGTGTTCTTCAGCTCCAGGATCTCGCCCTGCGCGTCCACCTGGATCTTCTGCGAGAGGTCGCCCTTGGCCACCGCCGTGGTCACCTGGGCGATGTTGCGCACCTGGTTGGTCAGGTTGTTGGCCATCGAGTTGACGTTCTCGGTCAGGTCCTTCCAGACCCCGGCCACGCCGGGCACCTGCGCCTGACCGCCCAGGATGCCCTCCGTCCCCACCGCGCGGGCCATTCTGGTCACCTGTTCAGCGAAGCCCGAGAGCTGGTCGACCATCGTGTTGATGGTGTTCTTCAGCTCCAGGATCTCGCCGCGCGCATCGACCTCGATCTTGCGCGAGAGGTCGCCCTTGGCCACCGCCGTGGTCACCTCGGCGATGTTGCGCACCTGCGCGGTCAGGTTGTTGGCCATGAAGTTCACCGAGTCGGTGAGGTCGCGCCACACACCGGCGACACCCGGCACCTGGGCCTGACCCCCGAGGCGGCCCTCGGTGCCCACGTCCCGGGCGACCCTGGTCACCTGCGCGGCGAACGAGTTGAGCTGGTCCACCATGGTGTTCACGGTGTTCTTCAGCTCCAGCATCTCGCCGGCCACGTCCACCGTGACCTTGCGCGAGAGGTCGCCCTTGGCCACCGCCGTGGTCACCTCGGCGATGTTGCGCACCTGCGCGGTCAACCGGCCGGCCATCGTGTTCACCGAGTCGGCCAGGTCCTTCCAGCTGCCCGACACGCTCCTCACCCGGGCCTGACCGCCGAGCTTGCCCTCGGTGCCGACCTCGATGGCCACCCGGGTCACCTCGTCGGTGAACTCCGAGAGCTGGTCCACCAGTCCGTTGACCGTCCGGCCGACCTTCAGGAACTCGCCGCGCAGCGGGTAGCTCGCCCCGGTGGTGTGGACCGAGCGCAGCTCCATCCGCTGGTCCAGGTCGCCCTCGGCGATCGAGGTCAGCACCCGGCCCACCTCGGCCATCGGCCGGGCCAGGTCGTCGATCAGCGCGTTGCAGTTGTCGACCGCCGCCATCCAGGCGCCCTCGCCGACCCCCATCTCCAGCCGCTCCGACAGCCGCCCCTCCCGGCCGACCGCCCGCCGGACCCGGGCCAGCTCACCGGTGAGGTGCTGGTTGCGCTCCGCGACCTCGTTGAACACCGCGGCGATCTCGGCGAGCACGCCGTCCCCGGGGAAGGTCAGCCGGCGCCGGAAGTTGCCGTCCCGCATCGCGGTCAGCGCCGTCAGCAGCCGGCGCAACTCGGCCGGTTCCGCCCCGCGGTTGGGGTTGGCGCGGCGCCCGGCGACCCCGCGCGCAGGCGTCGCGGCCCGGCCGCCGCGCTCGGCGGCCGAAGTCGTACCGGTAACGTCCTTGGTCGCCGAACTCAACGGGGCCCTCCCACATCGTGACGGTTCAGTACCGCTCGGAGAACAGGCACCGGGCCCGCTCCGAACACCGCAGCGGGGCTGCACAGAGCCACCGGTGCCGCTTCGACCGTACTGCGCCGAACGGACACCGCGGACTCCCCAGTCTGTCAGCACCGGCGCCAGGTGTCCGGCCGGTTGCACAGGGTCGTTGCCGACCCCTCGCAAAAGTCGTGGGGAGAATCACCCTCAGGCGCCGGATTCGGCTCCCGGCCCCCACAGCGTGCCCGGCGGAAAGTAGGGTGGACCGCTGCACCGGATCCCGTGCCGCGTACCGATCGCCCACCGGCGGCCGTCCCCCGGGGCGCCCGGCCGTGGACGAACCGGCACCGGACGACCCCGGACGGGCAGCGGGCACACACCGGGCCGACAGCCGGACCAGAGCAGAGGAGACGTGGCAGTGGTCACCGCACGCGCAGCCGCCACCTTCGAACCGGTCGGCCGGTCGGCCGCCGCCGCCCGCGGCTTCGTCCGCGAGGCGCTGCTCGGCTGGGGACTGCCCGAGGTCGTCGACGACGCGGTCGTCCTGGTGAGCGAGCTGGTCACCAACGCCGTGGTGCACGCCGGCACCGCCGCCGAGGTCTGCTGTCTGCGCGAGGGGGAGACCCTCAGGATCGAGGTCACCGACCGCCACCCCGAACGCGGCCTGCCCGCCTTCGCCAACGTGCCCGTCCCCGCTCCCGAGAGCTACGCCGACCCCGACGGCGAGGGCGGCCGCGGACTGCTGATGTGCTCGGCGCTCTCCGAGTGCTGGGGCGTCGAGTACTCCTCCGGCCGCAAGACCGTCTGGTTCCGCCTCGCCCTGCCCGCCCGGGTCCGCGGCACCCGGTACGCGCTGCCCAGCGTCCCCGGCGGCGAACTCCCCGACACCGACGGCCCGGTGCGCGTCGCGGTGGTGCAGATCGACGACCTCGGCCTGGTCAGCTCCTGGAACGCCGACGCCGAGGCGCTGTTCACCCACACCGCCGACCAGGTCCTCGGCCGGCCCTGGTCCGAGTACGCCTGCTGGCCCCCGTCCAACGGCGCCGGCCTGCGGCTGGCCGACACCCTCCGGATGGCCCGCTGGGAGGGCGGCTTCGGCGTCCGGCGCCCCGACGGCACGCTGGTGGACGTGTACGCGCTCCAGGTCCGCCTGCGCGACACCCACGGCACCCCGTCCGCGCTCTGCCTGCTCGTCCGCGAGGACGACCGCGCCGTCCTGCGCTCCCCCGCCGGCGCGGCCGACGTCCCGGCCGCCGTCGAGCCCCTCGACCTGCTGGTCGGCGCCGTCGCACCGGACGACCTCGGCGGGCTGCTCCAGCGCATCGTCGACCGCGCCCGCGACCTGCTCGACGCCGACGCCGCCTACCTGCTGCTCACCACCGAGGACGAGACCGAGTTCGAGGTCCGCGCCGCCACCGGTCTCGCCGCGGCCGCCCGGCGCTTCGTCCGGATGCCGATCGAGTCCGGCGCCGCCCGCTTCGACTCCGACCGGCTGCCGGCCGTGCACGAGGACCTCTCGGTGCGACCCACCGTCGCCCCGCTGCTGGCCGGCACCGGGATGCGCTCGCTGATCACCGTGCCGCTCAAGGTCGAGGGCCGGCTGACCGGTTCGCTCGGCGTCGCCGCCACCGGCCCCGGCCGCTACGACAACGAGGACGCGCTGCGCCTGCAGTTCGCCGCCGACCGGATCGCGCTGGCCCTGGAGAGCGCCCGGCTGAACGAGCTGGAGCGCCGCCGCCGCGGCGCGCTCTCCTTCCTGGTCGAGGCCTCCGAACTGCTGGCCGGCACCCTGGAGCACGAGCAGACCCTGGCCCTGATGGCGCAGATGGCCGTGCCCACCCTGGCCACCTGGTGCGCCGTGTACACCACCGGCGAGCAGAGCGGCGGCGCCGACCTCGCGTTCGTCCTGCACGAGGACGAGGACCGGATCGACCCGCTGCGCGCCCTGCTCGACAAGACCCCCGCCCCGGACGCCGGCCCGGCCCCGGGCGCACGGTTCTGGACCGCCCCCGCCGAGACCGCCCGCGCCCTCGGCCAGGCCGACGGCCCCGGGCTGTACGGCATGCTCGGCGAGACCGTGGTCCTGCCGCTGGCCGCCCGCAACCGCGTGATCGGCCTGCTGGTCCTCGGCGTGGCGACCGGCGCCCGGTTCCGCCAGGAGATCCTCGAACTCGGCGAGGACCTCTCCCGCCGGGCCGCCCTGGCGATGGACAACGCCCGCCTCTACTCCGAGCGGACCGCCACCAGCCAGGCCTTCCAGCGCGCCCTGCTGCCACCGGAGTTGCCCAAGATCCCGGGCGTCGAGGTCGAGGTCTTCTACCAGGCGGCCGGCGAGGGCAACGAGGTCGGCGGCGACTTCTACGACATCTTCCCGATCCGCGAGGGCACCTACGGCTTCGCCATCGGCGACGTGTGCGGAACCGGGCCCGAGGCGGCCTCCGTCACCGGCCTGGCCCGCCACTCCCTGCGGCTGCTCGCCCGCGAGGGACTCAGCGCGCCGCAGGTGCTCAGCCGCCTCAACGCCGCCATCCTCGACGAGGGCCCGCGCTCCCGCTTCCTGACCCTGCTCTACGGCGAGCTCACCCCGCGCGAGGACGGCAGCACCCTGCTCTCCCTGGTCTGCGCCGGACACCCGCTGCCGCTCCGGCTGCGGACCGACGGCCAGGTGGACGCCGCGGCCACCCCGCAGCCGCTGCTCGGCGTGATGGACGAACTCGACCTGACGGCCGAGGAGTTGGTGCTCTCCCCCGGCGAGGTGCTGCTCTGCGTGACGGACGGCGTCACCGAGCGCCGGGAGGGCAGCCGGATGCTCGGCGACGACGGCCTGGCCGAAGTGCTGACCGGCTGCACCGGCCTGACCGCCGGCGCGGTGGCGGCCCGGGTGCAGCGCGCGGTCGAGCGGTTCGCCCCGGAGCCGCCGTCCGACGACATGGCCATCCTCACCCTGCGCGTCCCGGGCCAGCGCCGGCCCTGACGCGGTCGCCGGCCTGACGGGGTCGCCGGCCTGGCGGGGTCGCCGGCCTGACGCCGCGTCCGGCACGGGGCGACCGGTCAGACTCGTTCAGCAACTGCCCAACCGTCGCCGCCCTACAGCTGACGACTGTACAAATTGTGAGATTCACAAGGGTACAAGCTGCTGCGGCCGGGTACACCGGAGACACCGGGGGATTCCCCCCGGAGGGGACATCGACCAGCACCTGACCTGCTGGTTCATCACTCGGTCGCAGCCGCCCGCACGCCTCTTCCGTGCGCCCGCGGCGCGGCTTCGCGCACCCACTTCGCACCATCCTCACCTTCACCGGACATCTGCCGATCATCGGCGCCCAGAAGTGAAAGGAGCCTCCGGTGAGCAATGAAGCCTCCGGGGCGAACGCCCGATCCGACGACGCGGGTCCGCTCGGCTACCTGGCCCTCGGTCTGACCCTCCTCGCAACCGGCCTGCTGTCCACCGGCATCCTCAGCGGGACCGGCGTCAAGGACGCAGCCTCCGTCGCCCACCTGGTGGGCGGCCTGACCCTGTTCATCGCCGGCCTCTGGCAGTTCCGGGGCGGCGACCGCTTCACCGGTACCTCCTTCGCCGGGCTCGGCGCCTTCTGGGCCACCTGGTCGGCGGGCGCCGGGGCGAGCAAGAACGCCGCAGGCCTGTTCCTGCTGCTCTGGGCCCTGCTGGCACTGACCCTGACGCTCGCCGGATGGCAGGGCGGCCTGTTCAACCGCCTCGTCTACGGCCTGCTGACGCTCTCGCTGGCGCTCAACGCCATCGCCACCTTCGGCAGCACCGACGGGCTCGGCAAGGTCTCCGGCTGGCTCGCCGCCGCCTCCGGCCTCGCCGCCTGGTACTGGGCCACCGCGACCCTCACCAACAGCGGCTGGGCCAAGGCGGTCCTGCCGCTGAAGTGAGCAGCCCTTCCCGGTACGTCGGGCCGAGCCTCCTGCGGGAGTGCCCGGCCCCTCGCCGTTCCCGGGCCTCCGTGGTCCCGGGCCGCCGCCGTGTTCCCGGGTGGCCGCCGTCCCACCTCCCGCAGCCGCGCCACCCCTGACGGGTCGTCACGGTTGCGTCACGCCGGTGCACAACCCGGCGGCGCCGTCCGACCCGGCTGCGAGACTCGGGCCATGACAACGGCTTCCCCGACGGCTCCTGCGACGGCCGCCGCACCGCGGCACCGAGTCCCGCGCGCGGCGCCCGCCCTCGCCCTCGCGCTCGCCCTCGCGCTCGCCGGACTCGCACTCACGGCCTGCTCGTCCCCGGACAGCACACCGCCCGTCCCGGCCGGCCACACCACCGTCGTCTTCACCCCGGCCCAGACCCTGGACGACACCCAGCTCCAGCAGGCCGCCGACCTGCTGTCGGCCCGGGCCGGCCGGCGCGGCCTCAAGGACGTGCGGACCGACATCGCCGACGGCACCGTCACCGTGACCGTCGCCGGACACGTCGGGGACCAGCTCGCACCGCTGGGCAGACGCGGCGCGGTGGACTTCCGGCCCGTCCTCGCCCTGCTTCCGGCCGGCGCCGACGTGAACGCCGGTGCCGCTGCCGGCGCCCAGGGGACGGTGCCCGCCGACCTGCTCCAGCAGTTCGACGCCCTCAGCTGTGCCGCCCAGGCTCCCGACCCGCGCGTCCGCCGCGCCCTGTCCTCCGCGTCGACCCCGTCGGTGGCCTGCGGGCGCGACGAGGAGCAGGGGCAGCGGTACAAGTTCGCCCTCGCCCCGGTGGCGGTGAAGGGCGCCGACATCGCCACGGCCGAGAGCGCCTACGACCGGCAGAGCGGCGGCGGCTGGCAGGTGCAGCTGACGTTCAACAGCGCCGGCTCGGCGGCCTTCTCGGCCACCACCGCCGAACTTGCCACCCGGCCCGCGCCCACCAACCAGTTCGCCATCGTGCTGGACGGCCAGGTGCTGTCCCACCCCTACGTCGCCACGGCGATCACCGGCGGCGCCGCCGTGATCTCCGGCAACTTCAGCGAGGACGACGCGAAGGGCCTCGCGGCCTCGATGGGGACCGGCGTGCTGCCGGCCGAGCTCACCCCCGCCGATCCCCGGGAGACGGACTCCTGAGCACCGCTCCGGGGTCGTTCCGGTCCGCTCCGGGGTCGAGCCCGGCAGCGCCCGGGTCGAGTCGGCGGTCGGCTCCCGTCCACGACGGGACGGGTTCCTCGCCCCCGGCCGACCCGCCTCCCGGTCCGGGTTCCTGGCCCCAGCCGGAGAAGGCGTGCTGGACCAGGTAGACGACCAGCAGCAGGGCGACCGCCACCAGGCCGTCCGCCCAGAAATGGTTCGCCGTCACCACGACCACCACCACCGTCACGACCGGGTGCAGCAGCACCAGCCACCGCCAGGGCCCGCGGGCGACCAGGACGACCGCCACCGCGACGATCACGCACCAGGCCACGTGGACGGACGGCATCGCCGACAACTGGTCCGGCACCACCCCCGCCACGGCGCCGCCGTACACCGACTGCCCGTACTGCGCGGCGACGTCGACGAATCCGTTGGCCGGCAGCATGCGGGGCGGCGCGACCGGGATGAACTGGATCAGCAGGCAGGCCCCGGTGCTCAGCACCACCGTGTTCCGCACCCACCCGTACCGGTCCCGGTGCCGGAGGAACAGCCACAGCAGCAGGACCAGCATCACCCCGAAGTGCATGGTGGCGTAGTAGTAGTTGGCCGCCTGCATCAGCCATGGATGCGGCATCGCCGCGCGCTGCCACGCCACCTCGTCGGGAAGACCGAACGACACCTCCGTCCGGTGGATCCACTCGGCCCGGTCCAGTGCGTGGTCGGTGCTCATCAGCGACAGGTGCCCGACCAGCTGCCACAGCGTGAACAGCGCCAGGAGCGTGCCCGCCTCCCTCAGCACGGCCGCGGCCGTCCGCGCCCGGCCGGCCCGGTGGACCACGTACGCCGAGCCGAGCAGCGCCCCGGACACGACGGCCGAGGTCTGCCAGGTGAGGGTCAGGTTCTGCATTGGCGAAGGTTAACGCAGAAAGCCCCCCACCTGGGAAGGTGGGGGGCTTTCTGTGAAAGATTGTTCGGCGGCGTCCTACTCTCCCACAGGGTCCCCCCTGCAGTACCATCGGCGCTTTGAGGCTTAGCTTCCGGGTTCGGAATGTAAC
>NZ_JBIURH010000016.1:0-150580 GCF_044740765.1 Kitasatospora sp. NPDC088346 | reverse complement strand
ACCATCTTCAGGTCGATGCCCAGCTCGGCGGCCTTGGCCTTGGCGCCCTCGGCCTCACCGATGAAGTACTCCTGGTCGCCCTGCTTCTGCAGGTACGTCAGGGAGATCTTGCCGGTGACCGGGGCGACCGAAGCGCCGGCGGTGGTGGACTCCTTGCCGGTGGAACAGGCGGTGGTCAGGCCCAGGGCGAGCAGCAGGCCGGTCGCGGCCACGGCACGGCTGGTGGTACGGAACATGAGGACGCTCCTTTGTGCACGCGCCGAGGGGCGGCGCTCGCACGGTCTGGGGTGCGGAGAGCACAGGGGCGGGTGTCCGTCCCCTGCCTGGTGCGGGTGGAGCTGTGCGGCGTGCGGTGCGGATCCGACCGGTTTCCGCTCCCTGGATGGAAGCGTCTGCCGGGGAAAATCGATCAGAACTCAACACGTTCAAACGTGATGGGACATATGACACTCCGGTTACACGGTCAGCGTCAAGAGGAACCGGCAGCCGAGACCCCCTTGTGACGTTCGAACACCCGCGACCTGTACGGACGGTGCCTGCCGGAGGCCCGTCCGGGCACGCCGGAGTCGCTCCGGCGGAGCGGCGAATCGGCCCTGCGGTGCGGTCCCGCAGGGCGGCCCTGGGGTGTCGCGCGGCGTGCGGACGTGTCGGGGACGTTTCCGGCCGGTGGCTGCGGTGGGGGTCCATGCCGGATGTCGCGTGCGGCGCCGGCGACGGCCGCGGCGCCGGGCCGGCGCGGAGTGTGGGGTCGAACCGACCGTCGCCGGGGTTCGCGACACAACCGAACACAAAGCGACAGTGGGCATACCTTTGGCGGCCAAGGCGCGCCGCAGTCGCGGCGGCCGCGCAGGCGCCCGTCGGCGCGGCGGCGCCCGGGATCCCTCCTGGAGGAGGGTGTCAGCTGCCGACACAATGGAACGCAGTCACTCGCGACACACCGCTCGACAGTGAACTGGGGCGTTCCGCTCCCACTGCGCAGCGTGATGAGGGATGATCTCCCTGTGACATGTGTGGGTTGGTGGGAACTGCGCAGGGATGCCCTGCTGCACTCCGTCGCGCGGGAACTGGTGCTCTGGGGAGAGGACGTCCTCGACGATCCGGGTGCGGGGGAGATCGCCGAACTGCTCGCCGCCGTCGCCGCCCAGACCGCGGCCGACTCCCGCCATCCGGACTTCCCGGACGCCGCCGACCTGCTCGCCCGCGCCGCCGTCGAGGTCGCCCGCGCGGACCGATTCCGCGGCACCCTGCTGCCCCAGGTGGCCCGCCACCTGCGGGCCGCGCTGGCGCTCCTGCGCGAGGCGCGCCTGCTGCTCGCCTGCCACCGCAGCGTGCCGCTCTCCGACGCCGGTGCCGGCTGACGGCGTCGCCCGGAGCCGGGGTGGACGGCGTGGAGTGCCCGGGGGCGGGCCGGGGTGCTCCGGCTGCGCGTCCCGGGCGCTGTCGGACCCCGCCCCTACGATGGCCGGCATGAGAGCCTCAGGAACGTTCACCGTCAAGTCCTTCGTGCCGACCGACGTGACGCCGAGCCCGGCCGTCACCACCGCACTCCCGGTGGGGGTGGCCGTCATGGAGAAGCAGTTCGAGGGCGAGGTCGCCGGCCGCGCCGCGACCGTCTTCACCGCGGCTTTCGACCAGGCCACCAACGTCGGCACGTACGTGGCGATGGAGTCCTTCGAGGGCTCGCTGAACGGCCGCGACGGAGCGTTCAACTTCGCCCACTCGGCATCGACCTCCGGCGGCGACCGGACCGGGGAGTACTTCGTGATCGTCCCCTCCAGCGGGACGGGGGAGCTCGCCGGCATCAGCGGCGGGGGAGGCATCGCGGTGGACGAGGACGGCACCCACCGCGTCTGGTTCGACTACGACCTCGACCCCGGCGCCGACCGCGGCTGACCGCCGGAGCGGCCTCGTGCCGGAGCTCGGAGCTCGGAGCTCGGGGCCCGGCATCCGGCGTCCGGGTCCGGTGAACGGCGGCGCGTGGGCGGGTCGTAGGGTGGCGGACATGGACGACCAGGGGGTGGCCGGCGCCCGGCTGCGGGCCCGTTCGGCGGCCCTCGGGGCGGCGGCGGTGACGGTGGCCGCCGGGCTGGCGGTGCGGGCGGGGCTGGGCGAGGAGTTCGCGAAGCCCGCCGGCGACGCGCTCTACACCGTGCTGGTGCACACCCTGGTGGTGCTGGCGGCACCCCGGGCGAGGCCCCGCACGGCCGCCGCGGTCGCGCTCGGGCTGAGCTGGGCCGTCGAGTTCCTGCAACTGACCGGCATCCCGGCCGAGTCGTCCCGGCACAGCACCGCAGCCCGGCTGGTGCTCGGTTCCACCTTCAACCCGCCCGACCTGTTCTGGTACGCGGTGGGCGCGGCCTTCGCCTGCGCCGCCCACACGGGGATCCGTACCGCCCACACGGCGGTCCGTGCCGCCCGCGCCCCCCGTACCACCCGTCCCGCGCCTCCGCCGTGACCGTTCAGCGCGCGTCCAGGCCCTCCAGCAGCTCCGGCAACTCCCCGCTGTGCACGACCCCGAGGCGCTTCGTCGCCCGGGTGAGTGCCACGTAGAGGTCGTTGACGCCGCGGGCGTGCGCCGCCAGCAGCTCCGCGGGCTCCACGACGAGAGCCACGTCGAACTCCAGTCCCTTGGCCTGCGCGGCCGTCAGCAGGACCACGGGCGAGTCCAGGGCCGCCGGAGCGTCCGTGAGCGTGCTCACCCCCGCCAACCCGGCCAGCGCGTCGACCAGTTCGGCCCGCCGACCGGGGGCGTGGACGACCGCCATCCGGCCGCCGTCGAGCGTCGCGATCTCCGCTTCGACGGCGGCCCGCAGTGCCGGCCCCCAGCCGTCCGCGGGGATCCGGAGGCTCCACGGGCGGCTCCCGCCGCTGCGGACCGCGCGGGGCGCGGTGAGCTCCGGGCCGAGCGCCCGCAGGACGCCCTCCGTGGTCCGCATGATCTCGGCGGGGGTCCGGTAGTTGACGGTGAGTTCCACCGTGCGCCAGCGGCCGGCCGTGTACTCGTCGAGCGCCTCGCCCCAGTTGCTCAGCCCGGCGGCCGCGCCGGTCTGCGCCAGGTCGCCCACGATCGTCATGGACCGGCCGGGGCAGCGGCGGGTCAGCATCCGCCAGGCCATCGGGGACAGTTCCTGCGCCTCGTCCACGATGATGTGCCCGTAGGCCCAGGTGCGGTCCGCGGCCGCCCGTTCGGCCAGCGGCCCGGCCGACTCCCGGCCGCGGTACTGGCGCACCAGCAGCTCGGCGTCGATCTCGGCCAGCCCCGCGCCGAAGCGTTCGACGACGACCTTCGCGAACTCCAGCTCCTCGGCCTCCGCGGCGGCCCCGGCCCGGCGGGCGGCGGCTTCGCCCGCGGTGGCACCCGGGGGCGGGCCGAGCAGTTCGGCCGCCTCGTCGAGCAGCGGGACGTCGTCGGTGGTCCAGCCGCTGCCGGCACCCGCCTGCGGAGCCTCACGCAGCAGGGCGGCGTGTTCGGCCGGGGAGAGGTCCGGTGCGGCGCCCGCCAGCAGGTCCGGGGAGCCGAACAGGGCGGTGAGCAACTGTGCCGGGTCCAGCACCGGCCACAGCCGCTCGGCCAGCGCCCGGAACCCGGGCTCCTCGACCAGTGAGTCCGCGAGGTCCGCCACCTCGTCCAGGTCCAGGTCCCCGCCACGGTCCCGGGCGATCCGCAGGGCCAGCTCCGAGGAGAGCCGCTCGACCAGGGCCGGCCGGGCCGCGTTGTGGGGTTCGCCGGTCCGGTGCGCCGCTGCGCGGGCCCGCTCGCACAGGGCCCGGCCGATCACCAGTTCCTCGCGGTGGGACGAGCTGCGGCCCACGGTGATCGTCCAGGACTCCTCGGGCAGCTGCCGGAGACCGTCCAGCGCGGCGGCCAGGACCCGCGCCATCCGCGCGTCCCCCTTGACCGCGGCCGCCGCCGGCGCGTCCGGACCGGTCGCCGTCACGCCCGGGTAGAGCGCGCCGATGCTGCTCAGCACCGCCTCGCTCTCGCCGAGCGCCGGCAGGACCTGGTCGATGTAGCGCAGGAACGCCGTGTTGGGGCCGATGACCAGCACGCCCTGCTTGGCGAGCCGGTCGCGGTGGGTGTACAGCAGGTACGCGGCGCGGTGCAGGGCGACCACGGTCTTGCCCGTCCCCGGGCCGCCCTGGACGACGAGCACGCCGCCGAGCTCGGAACGGATGACCCGGTCCTGCTCGGACTGGATGGTGGAGACGATGTCGCCCATCCGCCCGGTACGGGCCGCCGTCAGCGAGGCGAGCAGGGCACCCTCCCCGCGGAGCCCGGAGCCGTCCCGGCCCGCGGGGCCGCCCACGCCGAACGGGTCGTCGTCGAAGTCCACGACCGTCCGCCCCTCGCACCGCAGGTGCCGCCGCGCGACCACGCCGCCCGGAACGGCCGGCGTCGCCCGGTAGAACGGCTCCGCGGCGGGCGCCCGCCAATCGGTCAGGACCGGCTCGTGGTCCTCGTCGGCCAGGGCCGTCCGGCCGATGTACCGCCGCTCGCCGTCGGCGCTCTCGATCCGGCCGAAGCACAGCCCGTACTCGGCGGCGTGCAGCTCCGACAGCCGGCGGGTGTGGTGGATCTCCAGGGTGTCCCGCTCCATCCGGGACTGGAACGTACCGCCCCGCTCCCGGCGGTGGATCTCGCGCAGCCGGTCGACGGCGAGTTCGCGCTGGGTTCCGAGCAGGCCGTACAGCCGGCCGACGTACGCGTTCTCCGCCCGGAGCTCCGCGGCTCGCGGGGCGTCGGACGGGGAGGATGAAGCAAAGACCAAGACCGGCTCCGTTGTTGGGGATGTCCGGCCGATGGGCGTCGACCGGCGAGCGGAGGGCTCGATCGGAGATTCTGCGGCAGACCGGGGGCCTTGCGGCAAGCCCCCCGGTGCGCTATATCTTGACAATGGAAGAGTGTGCACTCCTCCTTGCGGCCGCTAGGTCAAGGCCTAGGCCTTCTCGCAGCGGACGTACTCGGCCCGCAGGTGGAATTCGGGCGTCCACCCCTGGTACCGCCACGCCATCTGCCGCAGCAGCGCGTCCGGCCGGGCCGGTGAGGTCAGCGGGTCGTGCCGGTCGATCGGGTAGAGCGGCCCGACGGGCCCGCCGACGGGCCGGGGATCGCGGAGTTGACTGAAGGTGGGCCTGACGCAGCGCCAGCCCGAGGCCTCGTCGGAGGTCGTGACGTTCAGGACGAAGGCGGTCCGGACCCGCTCCTGGTAGTCGGCGGACGCGGCGTGGTCGGCCGCCGAGCCGGACGCCGGGATGCTCCAGGCGAACAGCTCGAAGTGCACGACGGCCGTTCCCCGCTCGGCGGCGACGGCATCCGCCCGGGCGAAGATCTCGCGGGCGTAGAAGGGGTCGTCGGCGTGGAACGGGGCGTCCCGGGAGTTCACCTGGTACAGCGGGGAACGCCGGAACTCCGGCCGTGCCCCCGCGAAGGGGGTCACCACGCGGTTCACGTCGACCTCGTTGACGCCGAAGGCCCCGGATCCCCCCAGGAACGGCGGCCGTGGGTCGTCGGCGCGGGCCGGTCCCGCCGCGGCCGCCAGGACGGCCACCGCGGCGAGGACGACGGTCAGCGCGGACTTCTTCGTGCGGATCGGGATCATCGTCCCGGCCTCTCTCTCGGTTGGGCGGGGCACGTGCGGCCCGGCCGTTTCTTCACCTGACACCCAGGCTCCGAAGCCAGGGCAGGTGGTCTCCGACGGACGTCAGGACGGAGGGCGCCTCACCGCAGTTGACGCCTCCCGGCCCTCTGCTGATGACCCCGGCCAGCCTGCCCGCCGGATCGAGCGCGGGCCCTCCCGAGTCGCCGTAGCAGGGGCCCTGCCATCCTTCGGGATTCGCGGCGCAGAGATCGCCGGACGCGAGGTAGCCGGCGCACTGCGACGCGGGCACGGTGCGGGACTCGATCGACTGGAGGTGCGAGGACGGCCGGCAGCTGGACCAGGGGCAGGTGCGGCCCCACCCCAGGAGTTCGACGAAGAGACGTCCGGTGCCGGGCGCCCGCGTGACGACCGGTGCACTCGGGCCGGCCGCTCCGGTCCTGGTGGTGATGACCGCGAGGTCATGGGCATGGGTGGCGGGGTCGAACTCCGGGTGGATGTCGATGCGGTCGACGAGGTGGTCCTCACCACCGGTGGCCAGGTACTCGGCGCCCAGGTGCACCCGCACCTCGGACGCCCGACGCCCGGTCACGCAGTGCGCCGCCGTGATCAGCAGACGGGGCGCCACCAGCGTCGCCCCGCAGAAGTGACCTCCGCCGCTCGCCCCGGTGCTCTGCAGGGACGCCACGTACGGGCGGGCGCGGGCGTCGTCCCCGCCCCGGACGGCGTGTGCGGAGGTGCTCGTGAGCAGCAGGAGCGCGGGCATCGTGGCCATGACGGCGACGGGTCGCCCGAGTCGCGGCGACAGGCCCGTGCGGGCACGCGGGGCCATGGGCGTTCCTATTCGGGGAGGCAGTCGTCCTGCGGCCGGTCGTGGGTCATCACGCACGCGATCAGGTTGCCCCGAACGGTGCCGTAGCGGGAGCGGAGTTCCGCGCGGAAGGTCTGCCACTGGAGCTCGGTCTCGGCCACCGCGCCGTCGACCGCGCTCCTGAAGTTGTCGCGGATGCCGCCCCGCGGGGTGGTGCCCGATCCCACGTGGCCGGAGGTGACGCTGATGGACCCGGTGTCCTTGTTGAGGGTGTCGTGCGTGACCCGGTGGCGGCACTCGTCGTCGCCCACCAGCTCGAAGCAGCCGGTGGAGAGCTCGTGCGGGATGGTCGACGTGTCGACCGTCGTGGCGCGCATGTTGAGGAAGGGCGCCGTCGTGGACCGGTTCAGACCCACGGGATTGGTGGTGCTCACCGGCACCGCGGTCCGTTCCCGGTCGGCCCAGTTGCTGTGCGAGTAGAAGTCCTGGATGCCGTGGAGCGCCCGGCCGAACCCCTCCAGTGCGTCGCACTTCTCCCGGCTGGAGACGAGAGCGAAGTTGCAGTCGTGCCGCAGGTCGTACTCGGCGGCGTCCGAGCGGTACAGCGGAGCCGGGCCGACGAGGTTCCCGCCCGCGCTCACCCCCTGGTCGTACCGGTTCTTCAGGTGGTCGATGCAGTCCACCAGGACGGCGGTCGCCTGGGCCCGGGAGCGCGGATACCGCGCGAAGGTCGTGGACGGGCGGTAGTCCGCGTTGTCGCAGTGGGCGGCCGCCACCGTCACCTCGGTGATGTCCGGCGCGCCCACCGCACCGAAGGTGCCGGTGTGGCCGGCGAGTTGGTCGAGCGACCGGGCCTCGAAGCAGCTGTTCGCGCTGTCGGAGTGTCCTCCGGAGCCCGTGCACCGCAGGGCCCTGCGCGTGATCTTCTCGTGCTCGGCGTTCTGGCCGCCGCCGATGATGGTGCCGAACGCGTCGCTGGGCGGGGCCGTGGCCAGAGCGCTCCCGCAGAGGGTCAGGGTGAGTGCGGCCAGGGTCACCCCGGGCCTCAGACGGTTCGTCAACTGCCGGTATCCCATGGGCGTTTCCTCCGTCGATCGGGTGCAGGGCCCGCTCCGCCGACCGGCGGGGGCCCGCGGTGAACATTTCCACCGCGGTCCGGCGCCGGGCAGAGTAGTTCCTACTCACCTCGCCCCGGCCCACCCCCCCCGGACGCGGTGCCCCGGTCCGCGGCGGGACGACTACCATGAGCTCCTCTTGATCATCCGTGGGCGGCGCGGCCGGTGACGCCGTGCCGGCCCCGTACGAGGAGCCGCACCGTGCCGACCAGCAGCACCGATCTGCCGCCGTAGGCCGTTCCCTGCCCGGGGCCGCACGGCTCCGGCGTGCGGTACGCCCTGGTCGGTGCCGACGGGCGGCTGGTGCGGGCACCGGGGCTCGGTGCGGTCGGACCGTTCCACCCGGACGGCCACGGCGGGTTCGTCGCCCCCGCCGCCGACCAGGACGGCCGGTACGGGTACCTCGACCACCGGGGCGCCTGGCTGGCCGAGCCGGAGCTGCGCCACACCGGGCCCTTCCAGGACGACGGCCTCTCCCGGTACCAGGCCCAGGACGGTCGGTGGGGCTACGCGGGGACGGACGGTGCACCCGTCGTCCCGGCGGGCCTGACGGAGGCGGACGTCTTCCGGCACGGCCTGGCCGTCGCCCGCACCGCGGACGGGGCGGGCTTCATCGACGCGTCGGGCCGCTTCGTGATCCCCCCGCGGTTCGCCGCGGCCGGGCGGTTCGCGCCGAACGGGCTCGCCGCCGTGCGGACGGTCGACGGCGGCCCCTGCGGCTTCGTCGACCGCACCGGCCGCACGGTCGTCGAGCCGCGGTTCGACGGCACGAGGCCCTTCGGGCCCGACGGCGTCGCACCGGTCCGGATGGGCGACCTGTGGGGCCCGATCGACGAGCGGGGCACCTGGGTCGTCGAGCCGTCCTTCCCGATGCTCAACGCCTTCGACGCGAACGGCCTGGCGTACGTCCTCGGCGGATCCGTCGGCGACCGGTTCCGGGGATTCCTCGATGCCCGCGGCGAGTTGGTGATCAGGGCGAGCGACCGGTTGTCCCAGGACTTCGGCTGCGGGCTGGTCCGCTTCGACCACCGACGTCGAGGGCCGGGTCGTCGGCTTCGGCGGCGGGAACGGACTCGCGCCCTTCGTCACCCGTGACGGCGCCGTGGCCCACGTGGACCGCGACGGCCTCGACGTCTGCCGGGTGGGGGCCGGCGCGGACGGCGCCACCCTGCGCATCACGGACCGCACCGGGACGGTCCGCTGGGAGTCCACGGCCGCCGAGGGCACCTTCGAGCGCGTCGAGCCCGCCCACTGCCAGGAGGCCCACTCCTACCTGTGCTACCCCGGCGCCCCGGAACGGGACCTCGCCGACCTCGCGGCCGAGTTGCTCGCTGCCGAGCCCCGCCGCTTCGAACCCTGCTCGTTGATCTTCGACTCCCGGGAGGACCCGTACGAGCCCGCCGAGCCCGATGACGACCCGGACGAGGACGGCACCTGGTACGGCGCCATGAGCGTGGTCGCCGAGACCTTCCTGTACGCCGAGCACCAGCACGAGTTCTCGTTCCTCCAGGACTGGGCGGCCGAGCGCTTCGGCGAGTTGGAGGCCGACGCGGTCGACCGGCTCACCGTCCGGTTCGGCGCGCCCCTCCCAGGTGTCGAGGTCCACCTGCGCTCGGGCGACGGCGAGTCGTCCACGGTCTGGCAGGCCGGCGACCGGCAACTCGTCCTGCAGTCCTACGTCCTGGTCGGCGACGGGGACGTGGAGCTCCAGCTCTGGCTCGCCGCCCTCGCACCGTCCGACGAGGACCCGCGGCCCTGACCGCCCGGCAGCCGGTGCCACCGACCGCCACTCAGCGCGGCCGGCCGGCCTGCGGGAGGAGGAGTTCGGCGACGGCACCGCCCTCGGGGTGGTTGGTGAGCCGCAGTTCGGCCCCGACGGCCGCGGCGTGGCCCTGGGCGATGGTGAGCCCCAGCCCGTGACCGTGCCCGCGCTCGCGGGCGCCGGTGCGGAACCGCTGCGGCCCTTCACGCAGGACGTCCTCGGGGTAGCCCGGGCCGTGGTCCCGGACGGTGAGGGTGGCGCCCTCCACGGTGACCCGGACCGGCGGTGCGCCGTGGCGCTGGGCGTTGGCGACGAGGTTGGAGACGATCCGGTCGAGCCGGCGCGGATCGGTGGTGACCAGGGCGGATCCTTCGGTCCGCAGCTCCACGGCCGGTCCGGCCGGGCCCAGGATCCGGGCCGCCAGCTGGCCGAGCGGCTGGTCGGACAGCTCGGGCGCCTCGGCGCGGGCGTCCAACCGGGAGACCTCCAGCAGGTCCTCCGTCAGGCCGCAGAGCGCGTGGACCCGGTTGCGGACCAGCTCGGTCGGGCGGCCCGGCGGCAGCAGTTCGGACGCGGTGAGCAGGCCGGTGAGCGGGGTGCGCAGCTCGTGCGCCACGTCGGCGGTGAAGCGCTGCTCGTTCGCCAGCTTGCTGCGCAGCACGGCGGACATCGAGTCGACCGCGGCGGCGAGGTCGGCGACCTCGTCACGGGGGCGGCCGAGCGGCCCGATCCGGGCGTCCAGGTCGCCGCGGGCGATGGTCCGGGCGGTCCGGGCGGCGGTGCGCAGGCGGCTGCTGATCCGGTCGGCGGCGAGGACGCCCGCGAGCACGGTGAGCACGACGGACAGGGCCGCGGAGATCTGGATCGCCCGGTCGAGGTCGGCGATCGCCCGTTCGTCCTCGGCGAAGTCCATCCGGACGGAGAGCACCCGGCCGTCCGCCCCGGCGGCGGCCCACATGGCGGTGCCGTGCGGTCCGGGGCCCAGCATCGAGCCCTGGTGGCCGCGTTCGGCGAGCCGGCGCAGCTCGGCGGGCAGCGCCGGGTCGCCGGCGGCGGCGTGCCAGCCGACCACCAGCTGGCCGGTGCTGTCGTAACCCGTGAGCACCGAGTCCAGGGCGGCCTCGGCGGACTTCCTGGCCTGTTCGGTGTGCTGGCGGACGGACGCCTGGTGGACCAGGATGCCCACGGTGAGGGCGACCAGGCAGGACACCAGGGCGATGACGGCGGCGATCTGGCGGCGCAGGGTCACGGCACCCGCCGCAGCCGGTAGCCGAAGCCCCGGACGGTCTCGATCCGGGCGGCGCCGATCTTCGCCCGCAGACGCTGGACGTGGACGTCCACGACCCGGCTGTCGGCTCCCCACGAGTAGTCCCAGACCCGTTCCAGCAGGGTCTGGCGCTCCATCAGGACACCGGGTGCCGCGGTGAACTCCAGGAGCAGCCGCAGCTCGGTCGGGGTGAGCGGCACGGGACGTCCGGCGACGCGCACCTCCATCGCGCCGGTGTCCACCTCCAGGTCGTCGATCACCCGGACGGAACCGGCCGGGGCCCCGGCCCCGACGCCCCCCGCGGAACCCGGCAGCCCCACGGGCCCCGCGGCCGCCGGCGCCGCCCCGGCCGCCGGCGCCGCGCCGATGCCGGTGCGCCGCAGCACGGTCCGGATCCGGGCGACCAGGACGGCCGTCTCGAAGGGCTTGACGATGTAGTCGTCGGCCCCGGCCTCCAGCCCCGAGATCACGTCGATCGGTTCGGTGCGCGCCGACATCATCAGGATCGGCAGGGAGCTCTCCTCACGGATCCGCCGGCACAGGCCGACGCCGTCGAGCAGCGGCAGCATCACGTCGAGCAGCAGCAGGTCCGGGGGGTCGGCGCGGAAGCGTTCCAGGCCCTCCAGGCCGTCGCCGGCGGTCTGGACCGGGAAGCCGTAGCGCTCCAGTGCCATCTGGGTGGCCTCGCGGATCACCTCGTCGTCCTCGACCAGCAGGATGCGCGGAGTGCCCGGCGGGTGAGTGCTCATCGGGTCCTCGCGGGGGAGGGCTGCGGGGTGACGGGCGGGACCGGCGTCCGTCCGGTCGGCCGGGCGGTGGGGGCGGTCGCGGGTCCGCGCTCGGGTGCCGGGCCGTCGGTGACGGACGGCACCGGTGTCGCGGTCGGCTCGCCGGGCGGGCAACCGGGGGCGTCCGCGGCCGGCCCGGTGGCCCGGGTCCTGCGGTCGGCGAAGGCCATCCGGACGGAGTTCCAGCGGTAGGTGCTGCTGGTCTCGGCGAGCGGGCCGGTCGGCTCGTGGACGACCAGGTCCTGCCCCGTGGTGTCGGCGGTGAAGCCGGGCAGTGCGGTGAGCGCGAGGACCGGCAGCACCTGCCGGTCGCGCTGGGTGTACACGTGCAGCACGGCCCGTCCGGTGCCGGTGCCGCTGCCGGTCACCACGGCGGTGAGCAGTTCGGGGCGACCGTCGCCGCTGAGGTCGCGGTACTGCGCGGGCTGGACCAGGCAGCCGGGGCAGCCGCCGTCCAGGGCGGTCCGTTCGGCGGGGGTGAGTTCGGGGTCCCGGGTGAGGACGGTGCGCGCGTCGAGCTGCTGGAGACCGTCCACGGCGAGGCCGGGCAGCGGCTCCGGTGGCGACTGGTCCGCCACCGCCTGCGGGGACGGCGGCGCGGACGTCTCGGCGGCGGGCCACAGGGGCAGCGGGCTCGGGTGTGAGGTGATCGCCCTGGTCTGCCCGGCGTCGTGCAGACCGCCGACGCCGTCGCAGCCGGCGACCGTCAGGACGGCCAGGACTCCCAGGAGCGCGCACCGCAGCAGCGGGGTGCGGGTGAGCCATATCCTCACGTGGGACGGTGCCTTTCGGAGCGGGGGCGGATCGGCTGTCAGTCTGCACCACGGCGGCGGGCCGCCCGGCGTCCAGGGGAGGTGGACGGCGGACGGCCCGCGCCCCACGGCACGCACGTCAGGGCACCGGATCGGCCAGGACGACGATGTTGTCGGTGTAGTGGCCGTTGCCGGCCAGTGTGCCGCCGCAGGTGATCAGCCGGAGCTGGGGGCCGGCGGTGTCGCCGTACACGAGCTCGGTGGGGAACGCGTCCTTCGCGAACTGGCGCAGCTCGCGCACCTGGAAGGCCGTGGTGGTGCCGTCCGCGCGCCGGACCTCGATCCGGTCGCCGGCCCGCAGGTCGGGCAGGCGGTGGAAGACCGCCGGGCCCCGGCGGGTGTCGTAGTGGCCGAGCAGCACGGCGGGCCCGCGCAGGCCGGGGGCCGGCCCGTTGCGGTACCAGCCGACCTCGGCGGGACGGTCGAGCGGCGGGACCTCGACCGTCCCGTCCGCGTTGAGGCCGACGTCCTCGACCGGTGCGTCCACCCCGATCCCCGGGATCACCAGGCGCACCGGTGGCGAGGCCGAGGCCGTCGCCGGACCGGCCGACGGTACGTCAGGGACCGTCGGGCCGGCCGGTGCCACCGCCACCGGCGCGATCCGGACCGGGGCGGTCCCGGGGTCCCGGCCGAGCACCGCCGTGCCCACACCGGCGATGACCAGCAAGCCGGCCGCCGTGGCCGGCGCCCATGACGGGCGCCGGACACGGCGGTGGTGGCTACGCCTGTGCGCCGGCACTGCGGCGGCGCAGCACGAGGATGCCCGCGCCGGTGACGCCGGCCACGGCGAGCCCCGATCCGAGGACGACCGGGACGGCGGAACCGCCGGTGGCCCCTTCGCCGGTCTGGGCACCGCCCTTGGGGACGGTCCGCACCTGCGGGGCGTCCGTGCGCGCGGGTGCGGCGGCCGGGGCGGTCGGGGTCGCCGGTGCGGGGACGGGGGTCGCCACCCGGGGGGTCGAGGTGGCCGGTGCGGGGACGGGGGTCGCCGCGCGGGCGGTGGGGGCGACGCTCGGGACCGGCGCGGGCCCGTCGGCGAAGGCGGCGGCACCGGGCAGCACGAGCGCCCCGGCGACACCGGCGGAGACGAGCGCGAAGAGCACTGCACGGCGCACGGACGTGGTACTTGACATGGGATTCCTCCGGTCGTCCGTCACCCGCGGCCCGGTGGCCGTGAGTTGACCCTGCACACGCTAGGAACAGAGCCTCACGGTGCTCCGCCGGTCCGGTAACAGCCGTCGGCCGACTCGGTAACAGTCCTGCGGGGGCCCGGCCGGTGGCCGTTCGGTGGCGGATCGGTGACCGATCGGCCGGACGGACCGTCTGATTCCGGACAACTCGCCCTGTTTCGTGGGGTGGTGGCCCGGTGCGGTCAATGCGATGAAAAGAATTTGTAACGCCGGACCACTTCCCTTCCGGGGTGATGATCTGACAAATTGCGCCTACCCCTTTGTCATGGTCGCGACTGGCGCTCCCTGCGCCATCTGCTCTCCGGAGGACGACGCTTTGCTCTCGCTCATATCCAGTCGGCTGACACGCTCCGCCGTGGCCGTCGCCACCCTCGGCACGGCCGTCGCACTGATCGCCCCCACGAGCCTCGCCGCCGCCGCTCCCGCCCGGACCGCCGCCGCACCGGCGCCGGCCGCCACCTGGGCCGCCGGCACCCGGGCCTACCTCGTCATCACGGCCCCGGGCGACACCTCGGCGGTCCGTGCGGCGGTCGCCGCCAACGGCGGCTCGGTGTTCGCGTCCTACGACGCGATCGGCGTCATCGTGGCCCACTCGACGTCCGCCACCTTCGCCGCGACCCTCCGCGGCGTCAGCGGCGTCCAGCAGGTGGGCGCGACCCGCACGTCCGACGTGCCGGCCGACGCGTACAACCCGGCGCTGCCCGCCAATCCGGCGCAGGCCGCCACCACCCTGACCGAGTCCAACCGCTGGGACATGACCCGGATCAAGGCGGACCAGGCCTGGGCCGTCACCACCGGCTCGTCCGCGGTCAAGGTCGGCGTCCTCGACACCGGGGTCGACGATCAGCACCAGGACCTGGCCCCCAACTTCGACGCCGCCGACTCGGCCTCCTGCGCGTACGGCAAGGCCGACACCCGCACCGGCGCGTGGCGCGACGTGGACACCCACGGCACCCACGTCGCGGGCACCATCGCGGCCGCGAAGAACGGCAAGGGCGTCGTCGGCGTGGCTCCGGGCGTCAAGATCGCCTCGGTCCGGATCGCCGAGCCGAGCACCACGCTGTTCTTCGCGGAGAACACCGTGTGCGGCTTCGTGTGGGCCGGTGACCACGGCTTCAAGGTGACCAACAACAGCTACTACACGGACCCGTGGCAGTTCAACTGCCCGGACAACGTGGACCAGGCCGCCATCATCGAGGGCGTCCGAAGGGCCGAGGCGTACGCCGAGAGCAAGGGCTCCCTCCAGGTCGCCGCCGCCGGCAACTCCAACTACGACCTGGCGAACAAGACCACGGACTCGGCGAGCCCCAACGACTCGACCCCCGGCAGCCGGACCATCACCAACGCCTGCATCGACATCCCGACCGAACTGCCGGGCGTGGTCACGGTCGCCGCGATGGGCAACGGCAACGTCAAGGCCTCGTACTCCAACTTCGGCCGCAACGTCATCGACGTCGCCGCCCCCGGCGGCGACGGTGCCGACGGCGTGTACTCCACCCTCCCGGGCGGCAAGTACGGCAACAAGAACGGTACGTCGATGGCGTCGCCGCACGTCACCGGCGTCGCCGCGCTGATCGCCAGCACCAACCCGGCGCTCACCCCGGCGGACATCCGCGCCCGGCTGGCCTCCGACGCCACCGACACGGCCTGCCCCTCCGACAGCCGCTGCACCGGTACCACGGCCAACAACGCCTTCTTCGGCGACGGCCAGGTCGACGCGCTCAAGGCGGTCGGCGGCTCCACCCCGCCGTCCGGCTCGTACTTCGAGAACCTCACCGACGTCGCCGTCAACGACAACGCCACGGTGGAGAGCCCGATCACCGTCACCGGTGTGACCGGCAACGCCCCGGCCGCCCTCAAGGTCGGCGTGGACATCAAGCACACCTACCGCGGCGACCTGGTGGTCTCGCTGGTCGCCCCCGACGGCAGCGTCTACCTGCTGGAGGACTTCGCGGACGGCGACAGCGCCGACGACGTCGTCAAGACCTACACGGTGAACGCGTCCTCCGAGGTCGCCAACGGCACCTGGAAGCTGCGGGTCCGCGACATCGCCTCGCAGGACGTCGGCCGGATCGACGCCTGGAACCTCACCTTCTGACCCCCCCCCGTCGGCCGCCGGCCCCGACCGTCACCGGTCGGGGCCGGCGGCCGTGGCCGCCCGCCGGCGCTACGGCCGCCGGGCCAGCGCCGCGATCTCGTCCTCGTGCGGGCCGGGCGGGCAGACGGTGCCGTCGATGCTGCGGACCCGGGCGCACAGGCGGACGCTGGAGACCAGCCACACGCCCTCGCCGCCCAGCAGGTCCGCGGTGGTCAGCCTGGCGTACCCGCACTCCCAGCCGGCTGCGGCGGCCGCCCGGAACAGGCCGGCCAGCGCGATGCTCGGCAGGATGCCGAGGTCCGGCGAGGGGGTGAGCAGCCGCCGCCCGCCGACCGCCAGCACGACGGCGGCGGTCGGCGCCTCCAGGACGGTGCCGTCCCCGGCGAGGAAGAGCGCCTCGTCCGCGTCGTGGTCCCGGGCCCACCGCTGGGCCGCCATGTTGACGGCGTACGAGAGCGTCTTGGCGCCGTTGAGGAGCCAGGGTGCCTGCTCGGGCGGCACGGTGACGTGGCCCCGGGTGAGGGTGACGGCCCGGACACCCTCGGCGCGCAGCCGGCGGGTGGAGTCGGGGACGTCGTCGACCAGGACGAAGCCGGTGTGCGGTCCGCCGTCCTCCGGCCCGCGGGTCAGGAAGAAACGGGCGTAGGTCTCACCGACCGCGCCGTGCCGGTCGATCGCGGTGGCCAGGCAGCGCCGCCAGCGTTCCGCGGCGGGCGCCCGGAGGCCGAGCGCGGTGGCGGACCGCTCCAGCCGGGCCAGGTGCTCGTCCAGGTGCCGCGGCCGGCCGTCGACGACGAGCAGTGCCTCGAAGACCCCGTCGCCGCGCAGGACGCCCAGGTCGTCGGCGCGCAGCAGCGGCAGGGCGCGGTCGGCCACGGTGCCGTCCAGCCGCACCAGGGTGCCGGCGCTCATCGCAGCGCCGCCGAGGTGAGCGTCAACGTGCCGGCCGCGGTGTCGAGTTCGGCCTCGACCCCGAGCGGGACGGTGAGCTGCGGCTGTCCGTGGCCGAAGTCCAGCCCGGTCAGGACCGGGACGCCGAGCGGCCCCAGCCGGTCGTGCAGGACGGCGGCCACCTCGTCCGGCGGCCCGCACTCCGTCCAACTGCCGGTCACCACACCGGCCGCGCCGGCGAACCAGCCGGCCCGCAGCAACTGCGTGAGCATCCGGTCGATCCGGTACGGTTCCTCGCCGGTGTCCTCCAGCAGGACGATCGCTCCGGCGGCGGGCGCCGCCTCGGCACACCCCACGGCGGCGGCGAGCAGGCTGAGCGTGCCGCCGGTGGTGATCCCGCGGGCCCGGCCCGCGGTCGGTGCCGTCGGGTGGGCGGATGTGAAGGCCAAGGCGTCCTCCGGACTGAACAGGGTGGTGCGCAGGTGGGCGAGGGTCCGCCCGTCGGGCGGTTCGCCGGCGGGGCCGAAGCCGGCGGTGGCGGGCATCGGTCCGAACAGGGTGCAGACCCGCAGCCGGGTGGCGAAGGCCCGGTGCAGTGACGTCGCGTCACTGGAGCCCAGCAGGATCTTCGGCGCCACCCCCGCCATCAGCTCCCAGCGCAGGAACTCCAGGACCCGGGCCGATCCGTAGCCGCCGCGGGCGCACACCACGGCGGAGATCTCCGGGTCCAGCCAGGCGTCCTCCAGGTCCTGCGCACGGTCCCGGTCGGTGGCGGCCAGATAGCCGGAACCGCCCGGGTCGAGGGCGTGCTCGCCGAGGACCACGTCCAGGCCGAGCCCGCGCAGCTCCGCACAGTCGGCGAGCAGCCGCGCGGGGTCGGCGGGGCTGCTGGGGCAGACCACGGCGACGCGGTCACCGGTCCGCAGCCGGGGCGGCCGGTGCAGACCCCCCGCCGGCCGCCGCCACGGCCCGCCGGCCGCCGACCGTTCGTTCTCCATGCGTCGCAGTATCGCAGGGGAGGGCGGGCCCCCGGGCGGAGTTCGCCCCATCGGGTGCACCGCCGGACCGGCGGCCCCGGTGGGCGAGGCGCCCGGGCGCGGCGTCCGGTTTCGGATAATTTGCCACTCTGTGCGATGACCGCCGCCTCCGGGAGAGCCATGTCCTCGAACCACCCCGTACGCCGGGCCACCGCCCGGCAGGTGCTGCGCAATCCCCGGATCTGGGTGCTGCCCACCGTCATCGTCGGGCTGCTGGCGCTGCTCCTCTCACTCGTGTACATGGGCGGCATCCTCAACCCGCGCGGCGACCTGCACCGGCTCCCGATCGGCCTGGTCAACGCCGACCAGGGGGCCGTGATCGCCGGTGAGCCGACCAACCTGGGCGCCCGCACCACGGCCGCCATCGCCGCCGCGCCCGACCCCGGGGAGCAGATCTCCTGGCGGCAGCTGGACGAGGCCGCCGCCCAGGAGGGCCTTTCCTCCGGGCAGCTGTACGCCGTCCTGGAGGTCCGCCCCGGTTTCACGGCGGCGGTCGCCTCGCTCGGTGCCGCCGGACAGCCGGAGCCGGCCCGGCCGACCATGACGGTGTTCACCAACCCGGGCGCGGGCAGCCTGGCGTCCTCGCTGGCCTCCTCGATCGCCCAGGCGGCGGCCCACGCCTCCTCGGTGGAGCTGGGCCGGACGCTGACCGCCCGGCTGCCCGACCAGGGCGCCTCGGCGACCAACGCCGCACGGCTCCAACTGGCCGACCCGGTCACGGTCGAGACCGCGATCGGCCACCCGATCGGTACCCACAGCGGGCTCGGCCTGACCGCCTTCTACTACACCCTGCTGCTGGTCCTGGCCGGCTTCCTGGGTGCCAACGTGATCGCCAACGGCGTCGACGTCTCCCTCGGCTACGCGGCGAGCGAGCTCGGTCCGATGCGCACCCAGCTGCCGACCGTCCCGATCAGCCGCACCCAGACCCTCGCCGTCACCTGCACGATGTCCGTGGTGCTGTCGGTCCTGACGTCCAGTCTGATCATGCTGGCCTGCGTGGTCATCCTCGGCATGGACGCCTCGCACCTGCCGCTGCTGTGGGTCTTCTCGGTCTGCGCCTCGGCCGCGGTGGGGCTCGGCGTCCAGGCGCTGCTGGCCGCCTTCGGCGGGATCGGCCAGCTGATCAGCATGTTCGTGTTCATCGCGCTCTCGCTGCCGTCCTCGGGAGCCACCGTCCCGCTGCAGGCACTGCCGGACTTCTACCGGGTGCTCTCCTGGTTCGAGCCGATGCGCCAGCTCACCGACGGCGTCCGGGCCATCCTCTACTTCGACGCCCAGGCCGGCGCAGGCCTCACCCGCGCCTGGCTGATGATCGGCGTGGGCGTCGTCGCGGCCCTGGCCTTCGGCTTCGCGATGACCACGTACTACGACCGCAAGGGCCTGCACCGCATCGTCCCCGAGCACGCGGAGGAGCCGCAGCCCGCCACCTGAGCCGGACCGCCCGGACCACCCGGACCGACCCGGACCGACCCGCCGGGCCGGTCGACCCTCCGAGCCCCGGCCCGCCCCCGGCGCCCTTGTCCGGCCCGGCACCGCTGGCTAGGGTGACGGGCGGTGTCCGACCGGGACCGTACGGGCGACGGCGGCGATGGCGACGACGGCGGGGAGCGGCGATGACGGGCTGGACCGGCCGGACGGCCACCGAGACGGCCGAGGCCGTCCGGGCGGGCAAGGTGACACCGCGTGAGGTGGTCGCCGACCACCTGGCCCGGATCGAACGCGTCGACCCGCACCTCGGCGCCTTCCGCATGGTCCTCACCGAACGCGCCCTGCACGACGCGGACGCCCTCGCCGGACGCCCCGACCTCGCCGCCCTCCCGCTCGCGGGCGTGCCGGTCGCCGTCAAGGACAACCTGCCGGTCGAGGGCGAGGCCACCCGCAACGGCTCGGCCGCCACCCCCGCCACCCCGGCGGCGGCCGACCACGAGACGGTCCGCCGGCTGCGCGCGGCCGGAGCGGTGGTGGTCGGCCTCACCGCTGTCCCCGAGCTCTGCGTCTTCGGCACCACCGACAGCGTCTTCGGCACCACCCGCAACCCCTGGAACCCCTCCCGCAGCGCGGGCGGGTCGTCCGGCGGCAGCGCGGCGGCCGTCGCGGCCGGCCTGGTGCCGATCGCCCTGGGCAACGACGGCATGGGCTCCATCCGCATCCCGTCCGCCAACTGCGGGGTGCTCGGCCTCAAGCCCGGCCGGGGCACGGTGCCCGCCGGGCTCGGGGTCGACGGCTGGTCGGGGATGGCCGAGAACGGGCCGATCGCCACCTGCGCGGCCGACGCGGCGCTGCTCCTGGACGTGCTCGCCGGTCCGGACGAGCGGCCGCCGGCGCAGCCGCGTCCGCTGCGCGTCGCCCTCTCCACCGGGCCGACCGCCCCGGGACTGCCGGTCGACGGCGCCTGCGCCGGGGCGGTGCACGACACCGGTCGGCACCTGGCGGCGGCCGGGCACCGGGTCACGGTCGACGAGGTCCGCTACCCGGCCTGGCTGGGCGCGGCCTCCGTCGCCCGCTGGCTGGCGGGCACCGCCGACGACGCCCGCCCGCTCGACCCCGCGCTGCTGAACCCGCGCACCCGCCGGCACGCCGCGCTCGGCCGGGCGGTCCGCGGCGCGGGTCTGGTCAGGGACGGTCAGCGGGTCCGCTGGCACGCGCTGCTGGAGCGGTTCTTCAGCCGGTACGACGTGCTGGTCACCCCGGCCCTGGCCCACCCGGCGCCGCCCGCGGGCCGCTGGCACACCCGGGGCTGGACGGCGAACGTGGTGTCCAACATCCGCTACGCCCCCTTCAGCCACCCGTGGAACCTGGCCGGCTGGCCCGCGCTGGTCCTGCCGGTGCACGACGCGGCGGCCGTCGGCGGTCTGCCGCTGTCCGTCCAGCTGGTGGCGCCGCCCGGCGGTGAGCGCCTGCTGCTGGCGCTGGCGGCCGAGCTCGAACACCGCCGGCCCTGGCCGCGGACGGCGCCGGACCCGGCGGTGTGACGGGCGTGCCGTTACGGTCCGGCGGGGCCCGTCGCGTCCTGGGCGCGGGCGAGGGCCGCGGGGTGGCCGAACAGCCCGGGCAGGCCGCCCGAGTGCAGGAGGACGGTGCGCTCGCCGGGCCGGATGTCGCCGTCCTGGACGGCGGCGATCAGCCCGGCCATGGCCCGCCCGGTGTAGGTGGGGTCGAGGATCAGCCCCTCGGTGCGGGCGGCCAGCGTCATGGCGGCCATCACCGGTTCGGTCAGTGCCCCGTACCCGGCGCCGACCTGGTCGAGCCGCACCCGCAGGCTCTGCGGCGGGCAGGGGCTGCCGGTGAGGCCGGAGGCGAGATCGGAGACGGTGCCGGCCGGGTCGGGGACGGCGCCGCAGTGGATGCCGAGCACCCGCTCGGCGCCCAGCGGGTCGATCAGGCCGGCCATGGTGCCGCCGGAGCCGAGCGCGGTCACCACGGTCGTCAGGTCCGGGGCCTGGTCGAGGAGTTCGGCGCCGCACTCGGCGTAGCCGTGCGCGCCCAGCACGCTGGAGCCGCCGAACGGGATCACCGCCGGGACGGCGCCGGAGCGCCGCAGTTCCTCGGCGGCCTGTTCGGCGGCGGAGCCGAGCTCGGAGGGGCCGGCCGCGCCGGCCCAGACGATGGTGGCGCCGAGGAGCCCGTCGAGCGCGAGGTTCCCCGAGGCCGAGGTGCCGGGGGCGCCGGCCAGCACGAGGACCACGTCGAGCCCGAGCCGGGCGCCGGCGGCGGCGGTCAGCCGCGCGTGGTTGCTCTGCGGGCCGCCGGTGGTGACCAGCGCCGTGGCGCCGTCGGCCAGGGCCGCGCCGCAGAGCCACTCCAGCTTGCGGACCTTGTTCCCGCCGCCGCCGAGCCCGGTCAGGTCGTCCCGCTTGACCCACAGGTCGTCCGCCCCGAGGCCGAGTGCGCGGGCCAGCCTCGGGGCGGGCTCCAGCGGGGTCGGCCAGGTGCCGAACGCCGCTCGCCGTGGGGTGGTGCTGTCCCGGTTCACCGCTGCGCCCTCCGTCCCGCGCGGCCGGCCCGCGCGCGTGCCGGTCATCCTGTCACGGGTGGCCGGCCGATCGGCCGCAGCGTGGTCGCGCCCGGGTGTCGGTGGATCAGGGGCAGGTCTTCCAGGCCAGGTGGTAGACGGTGTTGATGTCGCCGTCCGTGGAGTCCATAGTCATGAAGCTGGTGGTCTTGGACGGGTCGGAGGTGCCGGCGTTCACCCGCAGCTCGGTGTTGATGTTGAAGTTGCGGAGCTCACCGCAGGGGGACCAGACGAGCGCGGCGACCTCGACCGAGTCGGTGGCCTGCCAGCTGTCGTCCACCGGGCCCTTGAACTGGTGGCTCAGCGTGGCGGTCTGCGGCTGGCCCTGGAAGTAGTAGTTCGCGCGCTGGACGGCGGTGGCGCCCTTCTCCAGGTGGGCGTAGCCGCGGTAGTCGGCCGAGGCGATGGCGTAGGTGAAGCCCTGCGGGACGTGGACGTTGAGGTTGAGCTGACAGTTCTTCCGGAAGTCGGTGGGCTTGGAGCCGACGCCGACCTGGGCGAGGTAGTTGCTGTAGGTCACGGTGAAGGCGGTGTTGTCGGGGGAGACGGCGACGGCGGCCGTGCCGGCCGGGCAGCCGGAGCCGTTGACCGTCGCCACATCGATGACGATCTTGTCCGGCGGGGGAGGAGTCGATCCGGTGCCGAAGATCGGTGAGCCGAGCACTGAGGCCGCGACGCCGGCGGCGGCCAGCAGACGGAACATCATGGGCGTTCCTTCCGATCGGTCCTGAGTCCGGGTCGCCGGCTCGGCGACTCGTTGTTTGGCGTGTACATGTCACCACACCGCCCGGGCTGCCGTACAGGGGTTGTGACGCTTCGATCACCAAGCGTGAACCCTCCCCCGGCGGACACCACGAGGCGAGGGGGCGTCAGATCTGCTTAGCGTGGCTGCCATGGACAAGAACAACACCATCGTCCCGGCCGTGGCCGAAACGGAGTCAGCCCCCACTCGGGTCCGGACGATACCGGTCGATCGTCACCCGCAGCCGCCCCGCGAGGCGGACCGCCGCGGAACGGGCCGTGCCAGGCGGATCCTGCGCCGGGCCGGCCTGGCCGCCGCCGTGCTGGCGGGCGCGAGTGCGATCAGCCTCGGCGGGGCGGTCGGCGCCAGTGCCGAGCCCGCCCCCGCCCACAGCGGCTGGGACGGCTCGAAGTACTGGTACAAGAACAGTGCGGGTGCCTGGCGCTGGACCACCCACTACGACGTCTACCTGAGCCGGATCGGTGGCGGCGCCGCCGGCACCGGCGGTTCGGCCGGCAGTGGTGGCATCAAGCAGGGCTGGGACGGTTCGAAGTACTGGTTCCGGAACAGTGCGGGTGCCTGGCGCTGGACCACCCACTACGACGTCTACCTGAGCCGGATCGGTGGCGGCGCCGCCGGCACCGGCGGTTCGGCCGGCAGTGGTGGCATCAAGCAGGGCTGGGACGGTTCGAAGTACTGGTTCCGGAACAGTGCGGGTGCCTGGCGCTGGACCACCCACTACGACGTCTACCTGAGCCGGATCGGTGGCGGCGCCACCGGTACCGGCAGCTCGGGCGGCGGCGGTGGTGGCTCGTCCGCGGCCGCCGGCTCGTACGAGGCGGCCGTCCAGTTCGCGCTCGGCGAGGTCGGCCTGCCCTTCATCTGGGGCGGCAACGGGCCCGACGGCTACGACTGCTCCGGGCTGGTCCAGCAGGCGTACCGCCGGGCGGGCGTCAGCCTGCCGCGGGTCGCCGCCGACCAGTACGCCGCGACCACCCCGATCAGCTCGTCCGGCCTGCGCCGCGGCGACCTGCTGTTCTGGTCGGTGACCGGCCGGGCCGCGGACATCGAGCACGTGGCCATCTACCTCGGCAACAACCAGTACGTCGAGGCCGCCCGGCCCGGCACCAGGATCCGGATCTCCACCCTGAGCAGCGGGTACTACCCGACCCACCTCGGCCGTCCCTGACGGTCCCGTCCTCCCGTCCAACGGGCCCGCACCTCCGAGGTGCGGGCCCCTTCACGTCAGCGCGGCGTCGGCAGCTCGCCGCCCGGCTCCCAGGTGACCTCGACCCCCGGCACCCCCGCGAGCCAGCCGTCCGCGACCGCCGCCAGCCGCGCGGCGTCCGGTGGGGTGCGGCCCAGCCCGATCGCGTACCGGGCGGTTCCGGGGGCGGACTCGAAGGGGCGGGGCCAGGCGTGCGCGTCGGCCGTCCCGTCCTGCTCCAGGGCGGTGAGCAGCGCGCGCAGCCGGCCCCGGAACCGGCCGTGCACGGCGTCGAACTGCTCGCCCGGCCGGCCGCGGACGGACAGCACCGCCCAGGCCGCGTGCCGCCGGTGCAGCGGCGGCGTGCCGAACAGCTCGGGCCACGGGCCCTCGCTCGCGGCGGTGATCTCCCAGGCCCGGTAGAGCTCCCGGACCAGCAGGTCGTACCCGCCCGCGCCGACCTGCTCGGTGCAGGAGCGGACGGGACCGGTGGGTGTCAGGACGGTGACCGGGGCGCCGCTCGCGGCCGGTCCGTCGGTGCCCGGGGTCAGCCGGACCGGTTCCCGCCAGTCCCAGGCCGCCCAGGTGGCGAAGAACTCCCTTAGCAGCGGGCCGGGTTCGGTCTCGGTGTCCGCTCCGGCCCGGCGGGCCGTCAGGGCGGCCATCACCGTCCAGGCCAGGCCGGGCAGGCCGCCGAACGGTGCCGAGTCCAGTCCACGGGCCCTCGCCCAGGCCTTCACCGTCCGGGCGAGGCCGGCGAAGGCCGCCGGGTCCGCGGCGGTGGCGTCCCGGACGGCGGCGGCGTCGCTGACCGCGCTGAGCGCCGTCGCGGCCGCCTCGCCCAGCTCGGCGCGGCGGTCCACCGCCTCGGCCGGGTCCGTCGACCCGGTGGCGACCACGGCCAGGTCCACCGTCAGGGCGCCGACGAGCAGCCGCAGTCCCGGCACCCGGGCGCCCGTCACCTGCCGGACGGCGGCGTCCGGCAGCGCCTGCGCCACCCGGGCCCGGAGCGCGGCCGGGTCCACCCGGCCCGGCAGGGCGGCGACCAGGTCCAGATCGGCCCCGGGCAGGTCGCAGCCCAGTCGGCGCGAACCGACCGGGTGCACCACGCCCTCGGACAGCACCCGGGCCAGCGTCGTCAGGACCTCCTCCGGCCGGGCGGCCGGCCCGGCGGCCCGCTCCCCGGCGGCCCGGTCCGCAGTGGCCCGGTCCGCGGTGGTCGGGCCTGTTGCGGCGGGCTCCGGGAGCCACCGCACCGCGCCGGTGCCGAGCGTGACGGTGGCCCGCACCCGCATGGGCTCCCCGCCGCGCCGCGAGAGCAGCGCCACCTCGCCGACCTGCGCGGACGCGCTGCCGAGCCGGGCGCCCAGCTCGCCGAGCAGCCGCCGCGGGTCGCGGGCGCGACCCAGCGTCAGGTGCGGGGTGAAGCCTTCCGCGCGGCCTCGGCAGCGCGGGAAGCACTGCTCCAGGGCGTCCCGAAGGGCGGTCCATGGCTCGGCGCCGGCGGCGGCCGGGTCGAGCCAGAGGGTCGAGTCGTGGCGGTGGGCGAAGGCGCGGACACCGTCCAGCACGGCGGTGAACGGCGTGCTCCGCGTCGCCACCGCGGAGACCAGCTCCGCCGCCGGCCCGAAGTCCGCCTCCGGTACGAAGCCGAAGAGCAGGTTGACGTGCGGCGGCCAGCGGTCGAGCTGCGGGTCGTGGTCCCGCCGGACCTGCTGGATCGTCGGCCACAGCTCGGCCGGCGGGATCCAGGCCAGCGCGGTGCGGGCGGTCGGCGCGGCGTCGAGGACGGCGCCGGCGTCGTCACCCCCGGCCGTCAGATCGGCCTGGACGCCGTAGTGGTCGGAGGGGAACAGCCCGTCGGTGGGGGAGTCGCCGACCAGGGTCGCCGTGGCGGCCCGCACGCCGGGCCCGCGCAGCAGGATCCGGTCCAGCCGGGAGGCCCGGCCGGACAGCGAGGAGACGGCGGCCAGCGGATTGGCGTGCGGGTCGAAGGTGGGGGTGCCGTCGCCGGGCCCGTGGACCTCGGTCCAGCCGTCGCGCAGCCGCAGCGCACGGGCGGGCCGGTCGCCGCCGTCGTTGAAGTCGCCGACCAGGACGACCTCCCCGTCCAGGCCGGCCAGCCCCTCGGCCAGCCGGGCGAGCTCGGCCTCGCGCCGGTCCGCGCCGTTCTCGGAGTGGTCGCTGCTCAGGTGCGTGGTGGCGACCACCAGCGGCCCGGCGGCGCTCTCCACGGTGACGGCGGCCACGGCCTTGTGCGGGCCGAGGGCGTGCCGGGCGGACTCGCCGACCGGCAGCCGGCTGAGCAGCAGCAGACCGCTGCCGTCGACGTCGGGCCCGGCCGGGTCGGTGTCCAGCACGTACCGGGCGCGGACCCAGGGCGCGGCCAGCAGCAGGGCGAGCAGCCCGGTCTCGGCCTCCTGGAGGGCGATCACGTCCGCGTCGGCGCGTTCCAGGGCGGCCAGCAGCAGGGGCCGGCGCCGGGCGGTGTCGATCCGGTCGCTGTCGTAGCGGTCCCAGAGGGTGTTCCAGGTCAGTACCCGCAGCGCGGCCGGCGCGGGCCCGTCGGGGACGGGCCCGGTGACGGGGTGCCAGCCCGCCGCGGCGTCCCACGCGTGGGGCGTGCGGGCGGTGAAGAACGGTGCCCGCAGCAGACGCGGCCGATCGGCCCGGCCGACGGCGGCGGAGTCCAGCCGGTCCAGGCCGGTGGCCCGGTCCCAGACCGGCTCGCCGTCCGCCTCGACGAACAGCACCCGGTGCCAGGGGATGTCCCCGCCCGGGACGAACGCGGGCAGCGGCACCCGCTTGGGGGCCGCGCCGCGTACGTGCACGCCGAGCACGAACCGGGCCGGGTCGAAGCGCTGGTCCCAGCGGATCCGGTGGTAGACCTCTTCGCTGGTCCGCATCACTGCACCTCGCTGTCCAGGGTGCCGTCGGTGTCGCCGACGGTCCCGTCCGGGCCGATGTACCAGGTGCGGTGCGCCTGGCCGGGGTAGGGCGGGCCGAACCGGCCCAGCTGGGCGGCGAGCACGCCGGGCGGCACCGGGTGCTCGCGGGCGGCGTTGCGCCGGGCGAGCTCCGCCGGCCCGACCAGCAGGACGGCGTGCGTGGTGAGCGCGTCCCGGCGGTGTGCCACGCCCTGCACCAGCGAGCGCTGCTGCTGGTTGAGCGAGGTGGCGTCCCAGACCACCGTCCGGCCGGGGGTGAGCGCGGCGTCCAGCCGCTCCAGGCCCGCGCGCAGGATCTCGGGGTTGGCCCGCTGGTCCGCGCGGGAGCCCCGGGCCTGCCGCAGGTCGTCCAGCGAGACGATCTCGTCGACGCCGGGCAGGGCGCGGGCGAAGGCGCTCTTGCCGCTGCCGGACGGGCCGGACATGACGACCAGTCGGGGGAACGCCCCGGACCGCCACCGCCAGCCCAGGGCCACCGCCTCCTGCGGGGTGGAGATCCGGCCCAGCGCGAACCCCTCCCGGGCCTCGGCCCAGCAGCGGTCGCCCACCTCGGCCGGATGGTCGCTCAGCGCCTCGCGCAGGCCGTGCCGGACCTCCTCCAACGGCGCCTCGCCGAGCAGTCCGGCGTCCTCGGCGACCAGCGCCGACCACTCGGCCCGCTCGCGGTCCGCGTCCGACTCCGGGCCCTCCCGCCCGGCCAGCGCCGCGAGCGAGACGGCGTGCAGCACCCCGAGGTCCGCCGCGTAGGAGAGCCGGACCAGCCCGGCCCGGCGGTCGGCGTCGGGGTACGGGCGGTGCAGTGCGGGGTGCAGTCCGACCAGGTCGGCGACGCGCCGGGCGAGCGGCACCCCGAGCGGTGCCACCAGCCGGGGAGCCAGTGCGGACCGCCGGGCGCCGTGCAGCAGCGCGGCGAGGACGCCCGCGAGTCGGGCGGAGCCCGTCCGGCCGAGCACGTCGAGCCGTCCGGTGACCTCGGCGAGTGCGGCCCCGGCGGCTTCCGGGTCCGCCGGCCCGGCAGGCTCCGACCCGGCAGGCTCCGGCCCCAGTGCCGCCGACAGGGCCGGCGCGCCGACCGGCCCGCCGGAGGCCGCCTCCCACAGGGCCGCGCGCGGGCCGAGCCCGTTCGGCACCACGGCGGCGTGCATCCAGTGGGTGTCGGTCCGCACGTGCGCCGGGCGGACCCACTTGGCGACCCGGCGGCCGAAGTCGGCCCGGTCGAAGCCGGCCACCGTCCGCACCACGTAGCCCTCCTGGCGGGTGGTGTCCGGCTTCAGGGCCCGCAGGGCGCGCTCGTCGAAGATCCCGCGCCACAGCACCGGAGGCAGCGGAACCCCGATCCGCCGGGCGAAGCGCACGGTGGCGTCCCAGTCGAGGCAGTGATCGCCGTCCCAGACCGAGAAGGCGTAGAAGTAGCTCTCCAGCCCGTCGTACCCGATCGAGTGCCGCGCGTAGAGGTTCTCCCCGCACACCCGCAGGCCCGGGGCGACGGCGTGGCCGATCCGGCCCTGGAGGGCCTTGACCCAGGTGCGGGACGGGTGGTGGGCGGAGTCCACCGAGCGGGCGTGCAGGCCGTCCCGGTACAGGGTGGTGTTCTCGCCGTCCAGCTTCTCGGTGACCACGACCTCGCGGCCGCGCAGCGCGGCGAGGTCGCCGGCGCGCAGGTCGTCCGGGGTGGCCCCCGGCGACCAGGGCAGGTGCGGGGTGCGTGGGTACTGCGTCCGCATGGCTGCTCCCGTGACGACGGTGTCGGTGTCCGACGATGCTGCGACGGCGCAACTCTAGGTCCGCTGAGCAGCGGTGATCCATCGAATAACGGTGTTCCGGGCCGCCTGCGGACACCCCGTCACGGGCCATGATCGCCTGCCGGTATGCTGCGGCACCGTCAGGTGCGCGGCGCACCTGGGAACTGACCAAGGGACGGTTATCGCCATGATGGGACCGGCGCACTCGCTCTCCGGTGCAGCGGCCTGGCTGGGGGTGGGAGCCGCCGCGGCGGCGCTCGACCGGCCCATGCCGTGGCCGGTGCTCCTCGCTGGAGCGCTGATCTGCGCCGGCGCGGCGCTCGCACCCGACCTCGACCACAAGGCGGCCACCATATCGAGGGCCTTCGGGCCGATATCGCGCAACCTCTGCGAGATCATCGACAAGCTCTCGTACGCGGCCTACAAGTCGACCCGCAAGCCCGGCGACCCGCGCCGCTCCGGTGGCCACCGCACGCTCACCCACACCTGGGTGTGGGCCGTGATGTGCGGGGCGGGCGCGGCCGGCATCTGCGTCTGGGGCGGGCGCTGGGGCGTGCTGGCGGTGCTGTTCGTGCACATGGTGCTGGCCATCGAGGGCCTGCTGTGGAAGGCCGCCCGGATGTCCAGCGACATCCTGGTGTGGCTGCTGGGCGTCTGCAGCGCCTGGATGATCGCCGACATCCTCGACAAGCCGGGCAACGGGTCGGACTGGCTGTTCACCGAGCCCGGCCAGCAGTACCTGTGGGTCGGCCTGCCGATCGTGCTGGGCGCCCTGGTGCACTGCATCGGTGACGCGCTGACCGTCTCGGGCTGCCCGGTGCTGTGGCCGATCCCGATCGGCCGCAAGCGCTGGTACCCGATCGGGCCGCCGAAGGGCATGCGCTTCCGGGCCGGCAGCTGGGTCGAGATCAAGGTGCTGACCCCGGTCTTCATGGTGCTCGGCGGCATCGGAGCCCTCGGTGGGCTCGGCTTCCTGGGCTGACCGCCCCGCCTGCTCCCACGACGGCCACCGCCCCCCGGCGGTGGCCGTCGTGCTGTCCGGGGCCGGTCGTCCGGGACAGCCGCGGGAGCCGGGAGCCGGTCAGCCGGCGAGCGCGTCGACGATCTCCTCGACGGCCGCGCGGGCCCGGTCGGCGTCGGCGGGCACCAGCCCGATCCTGGTGCGGCGGTGCAGCACGTCCGCCGCGTCCAGCGCGCCTTCGTGGGTGACGGCGTACTCGATCTCCGCGCGGGTCACGTCGATGCCCTCGGCGACCGGTTCGAGCGGGCGCGGCAGCCGGGCCGACTCCAGGACGGCCCGGGCCTCGCCACCGTGCCGGGCGAGCAACGAGGCGGGCGCGGCACCGTCCGGCAGTGGCCGGCCGTCCGGGTGCCCGGGGGCACCGACCAGCGGCAGCCGGGCGGTCCGGCACGGCGGGACGGCCCCGCCCCGGGCGCGGAGCACGAAGTCCACCGTGTCCTGCGCCATCGCCCGGTAGGTGGTGAGCTTGCCGCCGACCACGGTGACCACCCCGGACGGGGAGCGGAGCACCGCGTGCCGCCGGGAGAGGTCCGCGGTGTCGCCGTCGCCGGTGTCGATCAGGGGGCGCAGCCCGGCGAACGCGCCGCGCACGTCCGCCCGGGTCAGCCGGCGCTCCAGCGCGGTGTTGACGGTCGCCAGCAGGAAGTCGATCTCCTGCTCGGTGGGCACCGGTTCGTCCGGGACGGGACCGGGGGCGTCCTCGTCGGTCAGGCCGAGCACCACCCGGCCGAGCTGCTGGGGCAGCGCGAACACGAAGCGGCTGGTCGAGCCGGGGACGGGCACGGTCAGCGCGGCCCGCGGGTGGCCGAGGGCGGCGGCGTCGAAGACCAGGTGGGTGCCGCGGCTGGGCCGGAGCCGGATCGACTCGTCGACCTGGTCGGCCCACACCCCGGTGGCGTTGACCACCGCGCCGGCCGTGATCGTCAGCGACCGTCCGGTGAGCGTGTCGGTGAGCTCGGCCGAGGTCCCGGTGACCCGGTCGGCCCGGACCCGGGTGAGCACGCTCGCGCCGTACCCGGCCGCCGTCCTGGCGATCGCCGTCACCAGCCGTGCGTCGTCGACGAGCTGGCCGTCGTGGGCGACCAGCGCGCCGCGCAGGCCCGCGGTACGGACCGCCGGCACCAGCCGCTGCGCGGTGTCGGGCCCGACCCGGCGGGCCCTCGGCAGGACGGCGGCCGGGGTGCGGGCGCTCCACCGCAGCGCGTCCCCGGCCAGGAAGCCGGTGTGCACCAGGGCCGCCGTGCCGCGCCCCACGGACGGCAGCAGCGGGACGGCCTGCGGCAGCGCGCGGATCAGGTGCGGTGCGGTGCGGGTCATCAGGATGCCGCGTTCGACGGCGCTCTCGCGGGCCACGCCGATCCGGCCGGAGGCCAGGTAGCGCAGCCCGCCGTGGACCAGCTTGGAGCTCCAGCGGCTGGTCCCGAAGGCCAGGTCGCGGGCCTCCACCAGCACCGTGCGCAGCCCGCGCGACGCGGCGTCCAGCGCGACCCCGGCGCCGGTCACCCCGCCGCCGACGACCAGCAGGTCCACCGGGCCGCCGGCGGCGAGGGTGTCGAGCTCCCCGGCGCGGCGCCGGGCGTCGAGGGCGGTCGTACCGGGGCGTTCGGTCATGGCGTGAGGTATCCGTTCAGGGCGATGGCCAGTTCGCGACGCCAGGCCTCTTCGGGCAGCAGCTGGGCGACCATGCGGTGCGACTGGACGGTGGACTGGGCGATCAGCAGCACCATCGCGGCCAGTTCGGCCGGCTCCCCGGCGCGGATCGAGCCGTGCCGCTGGCCGAGCTCGACGGCCTCGCGCAGGGCGTCGAGCAGCCCGCGCTGGCTGGTGCCGAGCCGCTCCACGACGTACTCGACCAGCAGGTCGGCGTCCGAGCGCAGCAGGGCGCCGAGCACCGGGTGGTCGCGGACCTGCACGGCGACCTCGACGATCCAGGCGACCACGGCCTCCCGGTCGTCCCCGGTGCGGACGGCCCGCTCCTGGGTGGCGCGGATCTCCCGGGTGAGCAGGGCGCCGACCACCGCGCGCACGTCCGGCCAGCGGCGGTAGACCGTGGGGCGGCTGACCCCCGCCCGGCGGGCGATCTCCGCCAGCTGGGTGCGGCGCGGGCCGAGGACGAGGACCAGCTCGGCGGCCGCGTCGAGGATCGTGTCGTCGATGCTGCGACCTGCTCCGATGCTCGGGGACTCCGAGTGACTACTTGACATGATGTGGAAAACTGTAACGCATGCCATCCGAAGCGCACACCGGACCGGGCCGCACGGCGACACTGCCGCTGCCGCCGATGACGTGGAACGCCTGGGGCGACCCGGCCCTCGCCAAGCCGCTCACCGACGACATCAGGGCACTGCTGGAGCAGCTCCTCGGCGTCACCCCGCAGGACGCCCCCGCGCCCACCGCCGACGAGGTCCGGCTGCGCCCGTCCGCCCTGCCCGCCGACGACCTGGCCGCGCTGGCCGCCATCGTCGGCGCGCAGCACGTCAGCGCCGGCGACGCCGACCGGCTGCCCCGCGCCGGCGGCAAGTCCACCCCGGACCTGCTGCGCCGCCGCAGCCGCGACGAGCAGGACGCCCCCGACGCGGTCGTGCTCCCGGGCACCGAGGAGGAGATCGCCGCCGTCCTCGCCCTCTGCTCCGAGCGCCGCATCGCCGTCGTGCCCTTCGGCGGCGGCACCAGCGTGGTCGGCGGCCTCGACCCCGTCCGGGGCGACTTCACCGCCGTCCTCTCGCTCGACCTGCGCCGCCTCGACGCGCTGCTCCACCTCGACGAGGTCTCCGGCGAGGCCACCCTCGGCGCCGGCCTCACCGGCCCGCAGGCCGAGGAGCTGCTCGCCGCCCGCGGCTTCGAGCTCGGCCACTACCCGCAGAGCTTCCGCTTCGCCACCATCGGCGGCTTCGCCGCCACCCGCTCCTCCGGCCAGGACTCCGCCGGCCACGGCCGCTTCGACGACATGGTGCGCGGCCTGCGGGTGGTCACCCCCGCCGGCGTGCTGGACCTCGGCCGCGGCCCGGCCTCCGCCGCCGGCCCGGACCTGCGCCAGCTGTTCATCGGCTCCGAGGGCACCCTCGGCGTGATCACCGCCGTCCGGCTGCGGGTCCACCCGACCCCCGCCGTCCGCCGCTACGAGGCCTGGAGCTTCCCCGACTTCGCCACCGGCGCCGCCGCGCTGCGCGCCGTCGAGCAGCAGGGCACCGGGCCGACCGTGCTGCGGCTGTCCGACGAGACCGAGACCGGCGTCAACCTGGCGATGACCGCGAAGATCGGCGGCGGCCAGGTCACCAGCGGCTGCCTGGCCGTCACCGTCTTCGAGGGCACCGCCGAGCAGACCGGGGCCCGCCACCGGCTCACCCGCGAGGTGATGCTCGCCAACGGCGGCACCTCACTCGGCGAGGAGCCCGCCCGCGCCTGGGAGCACGGCCGCTTCGACGCCCCGTACCTGCGCGACTCGCTGCTGGACTGCGGCGCCCTGTGCGAGACCCTGGAGACCGCCACCGCCTGGTCGAACCTGGACCGGCTCAAGGGGGAGGTGACGGCCGCCCTGCAGACCGCCCTCCAGGCGGGCGGCAGCACCTCGCTGGTGATGTGCCACATCTCGCACGTCTACGCCACCGGCGCCTCGCTCTACTTCACCGTCCTCGGCGCACAGAAGGGCGACCCGATCGAGCAGTGGGCCGCCGCGAAGGCCGCGGCCGGCGACGCGATCATGGCGGCCGGCGGGACCATCACCCACCACCACGCCGTCGGCACCGACCACCGGCCGTGGATGCCGCAGGAGATCGGCGACCTGGGCGCCGCCGTGCTGCGCGCCGTCAAGGCCGCCGTCGACCCCGCCGGGATCCTCAACCCCGGAAAGCTGATCCCGTGACCGCCGGTCCGCAACGGCGGGAGATCCGCACCGCGGTGGTGCTCACCAACCCCGCCGCGGGCGGCGGGCGCGCCGACCACGCCGCCCGGCGGGCGACCGCCCGGCTGCGCGAGCGCGGCGTCGAGGTGCTCGCCGTCACCGGCACCGACCCGCAGGACGCCGTCCGGCTCGCCCGCGAGGCCGTCGGACGCGGGGTGGACGTGCTCGCGGTGGCCGGCGGGGACGGCATGATCGCCCTGGCGATCCAGGCCCTGGCCGGCACCGACGTCCCGCTCGGCGTCGTCCCGGCCGGCACCGGCAACGACCACGCCCGCGAGTACGGCCTGCCGCTGAACGATCCCCAGGCGGCCGCGGACGTCATCGCCGACGGCCACCTGGTCCGGGTGGACACCGGCCGGATCGACACCGCCGACGGCGCCACCCGGTACTTCGGGTCCGTCCTGGCGGCCGGCTTCGACTCCCTGGTCAACGACCGCGCCAACCGGCTGCGCCGCCCCCGCGGGCGGATGCGCTACAACCTCGCCATCGTCCTGGAGCTGGCCCGGCTGCGGCCGCTGCCGTTCCGCCTGGTGCTGGAGGACGGCACGGTGGTCGACCGGCCGCTGACCCTCGCCGCGGTCGGCAACACCCGCAGCTACGGCGGCGGGATGCTGATCTGCCCGGACGCCGACCACGCCGACGGCCTGCTCGACCTGACCCTGGTCGGCGCGATGCCCCGGCGGCGGCTGCTGCGGTTCTTCCCGACCGTCTTCAAGGGCACCCACGTGCGGCACCCCGACGTGACCTGCCACCGCACCGCCCGGGTGCGGATCGAGTCCGCCGGGATCAACGCCTACACCGACGGCGACCTGGCCGGCCCGCTGCCCGCCGAGGTGCGGGTCGTGCCGCGGTCGCTCTCCCTGCTCGTACCGGGCTGAGGGCGGCGGCCCCGGCGCGGTGCGCCAAAGGCCCGGGCAGCCGACCGGAGCACGGTCGGCCGCCCGGGCCGGATGTTCTGATCACCCGTCGGTGGGGGGCTGCCGGTCGATCTGTTCGTTGGCCTTCTGCTGGGCGGTGTCCACCTGGCTCTGGTACTTGTTCCCGGTCTTCTCGTCGATGGCGTCGCCCGCCTTCTCGACACCGTGCCGGGCGGTGTCCTCGTGGCCCTTCATCATGCCTTTGAGCTTGTCGAGCATGGACATGCGCGGTCCTCCTTACGGGATGCCTGACGCTCCCAGCATCGCCGAGGTGGCCGGTGCGCACATCTGGAGCGGCCCGGGCCGCCGGCCGGCACCGACGGCCCTTGACAGGCAGGTAAGGGCCGCCTAACTTCACCTTCCATGTCTTCGAACCTTGTGGCATTCGACCTCGACCTCACCATCGAGGAGGCCCGTCGGCGCGCCGAGGTGGTGGCCGCGCTCGGTCCCGACTGGGATCCCGTCGCGGTCATGCGCGGCGAGGACGAGGCGTACGCGCTGCTCTACTCCGGCCTCGACGCCGACCAGCAGCGCACCTACGACGACCTGGTCGCCGCCGGCGTGCTGCCCGGACAGCGGCCCGGAGAGGGGCCCGACCGTGCTGCCCATTGACCCCCAGGCCGACCACGGCCGCCGCGCCTGGGTGCGCTGCCCCGCCTGCGACGACGCCGCGGGCTGCCCGCAGTGCGAGGCCCGCCGCACCTGCACCGAGCACTGGCGCTACCTGCTCGCCAACACCGGCAGCGTCCTGCACCTCCAGTGCCCCGGCTGCACCCACGTCTGGGACCACGAGACGGGCTTCGGTGCCACCCGCTCCGCCGCCGCCCCCACCGCCCGGCGGCCCACCCGGCGCTGGTAGCACCGCCCGGACGGCGCCCGCCGGCGCCCCGGGGTCCCCCCGACGGGTGGTGATAGCGGCGTGACACCCGGGTTCGGCTGACAGCCGGCCGCCCGGCCCGTCAGCATGGCGGGGTGGTGGACTTCCATACGGACGAGAGATACCGCGCCGACGAGGGCTACGTCGTGTCGGTCGTACGGGCACTCGGCGCGGCCGGCTGCGGCGTCGACTCCTGGCAGACGGACCTGCGCACCGACGACGGCGGCCTGGGCGCGGAACTGTACTGGCGACGCCGGACCCTGGAGGCGCGCGGCGCCGAGGCCTCCTGGGACCTGCACCTGTTCTGGAACCGGAGCGTCGGCTGGTCCTACCGCTGGGGCCCCGGCCAGGGCAGCGCCGAAGCGCTGAAGCTGCACGTCGACGACCTCACCGCCCCGGCCGGCCTGGTCACCCTCGTCGGCGACCTGGTGGCCGACCGGGACGCCCGCCACCCGCGGCGCCCGCCCGGCGCGTACGCCGGCGAGGTCCGGGCCGCCCTGGACGCCTGGCAGAGCCGCCAGCCGCCCCCGAAGGCGCCCGCCCGGCCGGCGGAGTTCCACGGCGGGCACCCGGCCACCGCCCGCCGCCATCTGGTCGGGGGCCCGCTGGACGGGGAACTCCTCGACGTCAGCGCCCTGACCGCCGAACAGCTCGCGGCCGGCGTCGCCCTGCGCGCCACCGGCTGTGCCTACCCGGACGGCCGCTCCCGGTACGTCCCCGACCCGGACCGCCCCGGCTGCCTGCTGTGGGCCGGCGACGTCCCGTCCCCCGCGCCCGAGGACGCCACCGGCGGCGTCTGACCGCCGGGCGTCCGGCCGCGGCGCCCGGCGGACCCGGGGGACCCGGGGGACGCCGACCGTCGGAGCGATCGTGCCGGGCGGCTCCGGACGGCGGTGGCGGTCCTCCGGGACGCCCGTCCGCCGGTCAGGCGCCGGTGACGGCGGGGCGGCGCAGCAGGTATCCGCCGGCGCAGGCGGCGAGCGGTGCCATGCAGCAGATGAAGACCAGTCCCGCGTCGGCCAGCCCGAGCGGTTCGGTGAGCACCCCGACGCCGATGACCGGGATCGAGATGCCGGTGTAGGCGACCACGAACAGCGAGGAGATCGCTCCGGCCCGGTGCGCCTCGGGGGCCGCGCCCGCCACGGCCGCGACCGAGCCGCGGAACGAGAGCCCCTGGCCGAAGCCGCCGACCAGGGCGCTGAGCACCAGCGGTGGCAGGGCGTTCCAGGCCAGTGCGGCGGCCAGCAGGGCCAGCCCGGCGACCAGCACCAGGCAGCCGGTCGGCAGGGCCCGGGCCACGCCGAGCCGGCCGGCGAGGAGCTGTCCGAGGGTGGAGGCGAAGAAGGCGCAGAACACGATCAGCCCGACCACGGCGTGGTTGTGCACGCCCAGGCGCTGGGCCAGGAAGGCGGGCGCGACCGAGGTGAACACCCCGAACAGGGAGAAGCCGACGAACGCGGCGATCCCGGCGGGGACGAAGACCGGGCGCACCTCGGGCGGCAGCGCCGGGCGCCGGGGCCGCACGGCGCGGGCCGGCCGGGCGCCGCGGACGGTCTCGGGCAGCAGCCAGGTGACCGCGAAGGACACCGCGACCAAGGCCAGGTGCACCAGGAACGGCGTCTGCAGCGGCCGCGGCGCGTACTGGGCGAGGATCCCGGACAGCAGCGGGCCGCAGCCGAGCCCACCCATGTTGGCCGCGGTGGCGGCGAAGGCCGCCCGGGCCTCGCGCCCCGGCGGGGCGAGCTCCATCACGTACGCGGTGGCGGCGCCGGTGAACAGGCCGGCGGACAGCCCGGACAGCAGGCGGCCCAGGTAGAGCAGCGGCAGGCCGCCCTCCAGCAGGAAGCAGAGCGCGCTGAGCGCGGCCAGCCCGAGTCCGCACAGCAGCACCGGCCGGCGGCCGACGGTGTCGGAGACGTCGCCCGCGACCAGCAGGACGCCGATCACCCCGAAGGCGTAGACGGCGTAGACCACCGTGACGGTCAGTTCGGAGAAGCCGATCTGCTCCTGGTAGAGGCCGTAGAGCGGGGTCGGGAGCGTCGTTCCGGCCATGCAGACGGCGAAGGCACCGGCGGCGCCGAGGTAGTCGGCCCGGCGGACGTGCGGCGCGGCACTCTGACGATGGCTCATACGTGCCACGGTAAGGGCAGCGCGCGGGGCGCGGAGGGTGCGCGGCGGGTGCGTGGCGGCGGGCCGTGCGGCCGGACGTGACGGGTCGTGACGTGGTCCACTTGACAGCTCGTCATGTACGCGACAGGTTTGTGGCGTTCCGCTCCGCGCGGCCGGGTACCGCCGGCCGCGCGCCGGACGGCCGGACCCCAGCACCGTTCACCCTACGGAGAGTTGATGCGCACCACGCTCAGAAGACTGTTGACCGCAGGGCTGCTGATATCGCTGCTCGCCCTCGGTCTCGCCCAACCGGCGGCCGCCCGCCAGGCCGCCGCCGGAGACATCCGGGACCGCCTGGCGGCCATCCCCGGCATGACCGTCACGGAGGAGAAGCCCGCCCCGGGCTACCGCTACTTCCTCCTCACCTACACCCAGCCGGTCGACCACCGCCGGCCCTGGCTGGGCACGTTCCAGCAGCGCCTGAGCGTCCTGCACCGCGGCGAGGACCGCCCGACGGTGCTCTACACCAACGGCTACACCCTCGGCACCACCCCCTCGCGTACCGAACCGACCCGGCTGCTGGACGGCAACCAGGTCTCCGTCGAGTACCGCTTCTTCACCCCCTCCCGTCCGCAGCCCGCCGACTGGTCGAAGGCCGGCATCGAGCAGGCGGCCGGCGACACCCACCGCATCATCACCGCACTCAAGGGCGTCTACGGCCAGAAGTGGATCTCCACCGGGGCCAGCAAGGGCGGCATGTCCTCCGTCTACCACCGCCGGTTCTACCCCGACGACGTGGCCGGCACGGTCGCCTACGTGGCTCCCAACGACGTGAACGACCGTGAGGACCGCGCCTACACCGCCTTCTTCGCCCAGGTCGGCAGCGCGCAGTGCCGGTCCGCCCTGGAGGCCGCCCAGCGCGAACTGCTCGTGCGCCGAGGCACCCTGGAGCCGCGCTACGCCGCCGACAACGCCGTCGCCGGCAACACCTTCCAGACCGTCGGCAGCGCCGACCGGGCGTACGAGCTCGGCGTCCTGGACGTCGTCTGGGCCTTCTGGCAGTACAGCACCGAGGCCGACTGCGCGGCCGTCCCGGCCGCCACCGCCACCGACGACCAGCTCTACGCCTGGCTCGACACCCACTCGGGCGTCACCTCCAACAGCGACCAGGCGCTGGCCGCCTACACCGCGTACTACTACCAGGCCGGCACCCAGCTGGGCTCGCCGACCTTCGACGTCTCGCGCCTGCGGGGCCTGCTGCACTACGACACCAAGGAGCTGTACGCACCGCGCACGTACGTGCCGCGCTCGATCCCGATGCGGTTCGACCCGGGTGCCATGCGGGACATCGACGGCTGGGTGCGCCACTCGGCCCGGCGGATCATCTTCGTCTACGGGCAGAACGACCCCTGGGGAGCCGAACGGTTCACCCTCGGCCGCGGCAGTGCGGACTCGTACGTCTACACCGCCCCGGGCGCCAACCACGGCGCGAAGATCGCCTCACTGGTCCCCGACCAGTCGGCGGCCGCCACCGCCGAACTGCTCGGCTGGGCGGGCCTGGCGGCCGACGGCGCCGACGCCCGCTCGGCGCTCGGGGCCCAGCGGATCCCGCCCTTCGGGGACCTGGACCGGGCCGGGCTCCTGCTGGAGCACCACCGCCTGTAGCGCCGGAGGTCCGGCCGACCGCGCACCGCGGTGGGCCGGACCTTCGAGGTGCCCTACGACTCCGGCCGGACGGTGCCGCGGCCGATCCGGCTGTGGCCGCGCCCGTAGAGGAAGTACACGACCATGCCGATCACCATCCAGACCAGGAACCGCCACCAGGTCTCGGCCGGCAGGTTGATCATCAGCCACAGGCTGGCCAGGACCGACAGGATCGGCACCACCGGCACCCACGGGCAGCGGAACGAACGGTGCAGGTCGGGCCGGGTGCGCCGGAGCACCACCACACCGATCGAGACCACCACGAAGGCGAACAGGGTGCCGATGTTGACCAGCTCGGACAGTTCCTCCAGCGGGATCAGCCCGGCCAGCACGGCCACCACCACGCCCAGCATGATGATCGCCCGGGTCGGCGTGCCGAACTTGGGGTGCACCGTCGAGAAGGTGCGCGGCAGCAGGCCGTCGCGGCTCATCGCGAAGAACACCCGGCTCTGGCCGAGCAACAGGATCATCGTCACCGAGGTCAGACCGGCCACCGCGCCGACGTTGATGATGCTGGCGAAGGCGTCCTGCCCGACCGCCTTGAAGGCGTCCGACAGCGGTGCGTCGCTGGAGAGTTCGGTGTACTTCTGCATGCCGGTGACCACGACCGACACCGCCATGTACAGCAGCGTGCAGATGAACAGCGAGCCGAGGATGCCCCGGGGCACGTCGCGCTGCGGGTTGCGGGTCTCCTCCGCGGCGGTCGCCACCACGTCGAAGCCGATGAAGGCGAAGAACACCACCGCCGCCGCCGTGAAGATGCCCATCACGCCGAAGTCGGTCGGCGTGTAGCCGAACAGCACCTGGATCAGCGGGGACTGAGCGCCCGACTTGCCCTCCACGGTGGTCGCCGGCGGGATGAACGGCGAGTAGTTGTCGGCCTTCACGAAGAACAGGCCGGCCACGATCACGATCAGCACGACCGTCACCTTGATCGCCACGATCACCCGGGTGATCTCGGCGGACAGGTGCATGCCGAGCACGATCACCGCGGTCAGCAGCAGGACCAGCGCCGTGGCCAGCAGGTTGAAGCTCCAGCCGCCGGTGGACGCCCCCGACAGCGCGTGCGGCAGGGTCACCCCGCCGCTCTCCAGCAGCGACTGCACGTAGCCGGACCAGCCGACCGCGACCACCGCCGCGCCCAGCGCCAGCTCCAGCACCAGGTCCCAGCCGATGATCCAGGCCGGCAACTCGCCGATGGTCGAGTACGCGAAGATGTACGCCGATCCGGCCACCGGGACGGTCGAGGCCAGCTCGGCGTAGCAGAGTGCGGCCAGCGCGCACACCACACCGGCCGCCGCGAAGGACAGCGCGACGGCAGGCCCGGCGTGGTTCTTCGCGGCGGTGCCGGTGAGCACGAAGATGCCGGTGCCGATGATGACACCGACACCGAAGACGGTCAGGTCCAGCGCGGACAGGGAACGGCGCAGCTGGTGCTCGGGCTCATGGGTGTCCGCGATCGACTGCTCGACCGGTTTGGTCCGGACGAGGGAGCGCATCAGGGGTTCCGACTCGGGCGTGGTGCTCATACGGGCCTCCGGGGGTCGTCCGGTCACGGCTACCCAGGTTCGGGTGCCGTACGACCCCGGGAGGCGAGGCTTCAGCCGTAAGGCCCTGTGTCCCGCCCGTCCGGCCGCTCCCGGCGCTCCGGAACGCCCCCGGGGTGCCGGGACGTGCGGGCTGCGGGAGTCTGGACGAAACGGCACCGGTTGTCGGACGGAAGGAGTGCGCTGTGGCGGAAGAAACGGACGACGCCAGGGGCGACGACGTCTATCAGCCGGACGGCAGCGAGGTCACGGACGACACGGGCGTGCTCGACGCCGAGGACACCCTGCTCGACCGGGGCGCGGACCCCTACGACGAGGGCTGGTCGCCACCCGAGCGACCACTGGCCGTGGAGCGGTTCGGCACCACCGGCAACGAACAGGCCGAGGGCCAGACCCTGGACCGGCGGCTCGCGGAGGAACTGCCCGACCCCGCCCTCGGCGACCTGACCGAGACCACCGACGGACTCGGGGACGCCTCCGACACCGACGGGGAACTCGTGGACGACGAGGTCGGCGACAGCCGGGCCGGACGGCTGGTCGCGCCGGACGGTCGCCGGGGCGGCATGTTCGCCTCGGACATCGGGATCGACGGCGCCGCCGCCTCGGCGGAGGAGGCCGCCGTCCACGTCGTGCGGGACGGCGAGGACCGGGCCCGCTGACCGGGCCCGCCCGCCCCGCCGGGCACGGCGGCTCGCCCCGGACCTGCCCGGGTTTCCCCGCCCGAGGCGGGAGAATGCCGGAGTGACGCCATCCGACGAGGCCCCCCGCCTGACCGGCCGGACCGCCTGCGCCGGCGCGAACAGGACCCCGCTGCGGGAGTTCCTGCGGACCGAGACCGGCAGCGCCGCCGTCCTGCTGGCCGCCACCCTGGCCGCGCTGGTCTGGGCGAACGCGGCGGCCGACGCGTACGAGACGTTCTGGGAGACGCACCTGTCGGTGACCCTCGGGTCGGCCGGGGTGTCCCTGGACCTGCGCGAGTGGGTCAACAGCGGCCTGATGACCTTCTTCTTCCTGGTGGTCGGCCTGGAGGCGCGTCGCGAGTTCGACATGGGGGAGCTGCGCGAACGCCGCCGCTTCGCGCTGCCGATGGTCGCGGGCCTGAGCGGGATGCTCGTCCCGGTGCTGGTCTACCTCGCCGTCACCGCCGGCCACGGCTCCGGGCACGGCTGGGGCGCCGCGATGTCCACCGACACCGCCTTCGCCCTCGGACTGCTCGCGCTGTTCGGCAGACGCCTCCCCGACGGGCTGCGGATCTTCGTGCTCACCGTGGCCGTGGTCGACGACTTCGTGGCACTGGGCGTCATCGCGGTCTTCTACAGCGGGCACATCTCGCTCCCGGCCCTGGCGGTGGCGGCCGGCATCCTCGGGGTGATCCTGCTGGTCCGGGCCGGCGGCGTCCGCCGGGGCGCCGTCTACGCGCTGCTCGCGGCGGCGATGTGGGTCGCCCTGCTGAAGTCGGGGGTCGACCCGGTGGTGACCGGCCTGGTGATGGGCCTGATGACCTACGCCTACCCCGCGGCCCGCAGCGACCTGGAGCGCGCCAGCGGCCTCTTCCGGCTGTTCCGCGAACAGCCCACCCCCGAACTGGAGCGCTCGCTGCGCGCCGGGCTGGCCACCGCGATCTCGCCCAACGAGCGGCTCCAGCGGATGTACCACCCCTGGACCAGCTACGTCATCGTGCCGCTCTTCGCCCTCGCCAACGCGGGCATCACGCTGGACGGCGACCAGCTGGCGGACGCCTTCGCCTCGCCGCTCACCCTCGGCATCCTGCTCGGCTACACGCTCGGCAAGCCGGTCGGCATCGTCGGGGCCTCCCTGCTGACCACCGCCCTGAGCCGGGGGCGGCTGCGGCCGCCGGTCGGCTGGGGCTCCATCGCGGCCGGCGGGACCATCGCCGGCGTCGGGTTCACGGTGTCGCTGCTGATCGCGACCCTGGCCTTCGAGGGCGACCGGCTGACCGAGGCGAAGGTCGGCATCCTCAGCGCGGTCGTCTGCTCCGCCGCGCTGACCTGGGCGGTGACCGGCGTGATCGGGCTGCTGCCGCGCCGCCGGAAGATCCGGGCGCTGCTCGGCACCGCCGAGGGCCTGATCGACCTGGCCGTCCCGGTCGACGTGGCGCGCGACCACATCCGCGGCCCCCTCCAGGCCCCGGTCACGCTGGTGGAGTACGGCGACTTCGAGTGCCCGTACTGCGGCCAGGCGGAGCCGGTGGTGCGGCAGCTGCTCGCCGGGTTCGCCGACATCCGCTACGTCTGGCGCCACCTCCCGCTGCACGACGTCCACCCGCGGGCCCAGCTCGCCGCGCAGGCCGCCGAGGCGGCGGGGCTGCAGGGCGGCTACTGGGAGATGCACGACCTGCTGCTGAGCCGTCAGGAGGCGCTGCGGCTGGACGACCTGCTCGGCCACGCCGCGCAGATCGGGATCGACGTCGCGCGCTTCCGCCGGGACCTGCACGCGCACTCCTCCGCCGTCCGGGTCGCGGAGGACCTGGAGTCCGCGGACCTCAGCGGGGTCGCCGGGACGCCCACCTTCTTCGTCAACGGCAGGCGCCACCACGGCGCCTACGACCTCGCGACGCTCTCGGCCGCCGTCCGTGAGGCCGGGGCGCGGGCCGCCACCGCACCCTGAGGGGCCGTCGCCGGCCGTTGTCCTGGCATGCACGCGGACGTCACGGGCCCCACACGCCGGGGTCATCCGGGCGCACCAGGGTGGGCGCTTCGCCTCCCCGAGCAACGGAGCTGACGGACGACCATGCGACGCATCCACCGATCCGCCGTGGCCCTGGCCGCCGGTGTCCTGCTGGCCGGCGCGGCCGCCGCCCCCGCCCAGGCCGGACCGGACCGGGACCGCGGTGCCCACGGCGTCTCCGCCACCACCAAGACGCCCTACCGGCCGCAGCAGGACGTCCGTGACTACCAGCGCCCGCCGGCCGGCTTCACCGCGGTCCTCACCGAGACCGCCTCCCGGCACGGCTCCCGGGCGCTGTCCGACAGCGAGGACGGCGACCTGCTGCTGCGGCTGTGGCGGCGGGCCGCCGACGAGGGCGGCCTCACCGCACCGGGCCGCGACTTCGGCCCGGACGTGCAGGCCTTCCTGGACGCCAACGCCGCGGTGGGGTACGGCCAGCTGACCGGCCGCGGCCGGCGCGAGATGGCGGACACGGCCGCGCGGATGGAGCGGCGGCTGCCGGGCCTGTTCCACCGGATCGCCCAGGACGCGCCGAACCCCGCCGGCCGGGAACGGATCGACGTGGTCAGCTCCGGCCAGAAGCGCGCGGCCGACAGCGCCGGCGCCTTCACCGGCGGCCTGGTCGGCGCCGACCCGGCCCTGGCACCGGCCGTGCTGCCGGCCCGCACCGACCCCGGCCTGCTCTACTTCCACAAGGCCGCCGCCAACGCGGACTACCGCGACTACGTCGACCACGACCCGCGGCTCGCCGCGACCCTGGCCGCGATCCGGGACCAGGACCGCACCCACCGGACCGCCCGAAGGGCCCTGGAGCGGGTCTTCACCCCGGCGTTCGTCGAGCGGATCGCCGCCGGCGAGGTCGAGGCCGGTACCGACGAGGTGCGGGCCGCGCAGGCGCTGCACGCCCTGTACAGCGCGGCGCCGGGCCTGAGCGACGAGGGTGACTGGCACTTCGGCCGCTACCTCGGGGCCGAGGAGGCCGACTGGTTCGGCTACCTCGACGACGCCGAGGAGTTCTACACCAAGGGCCCGGGCTTCGCCGGCGCCGACATCACCTACCGGATGGCCGGTGTCCTCCTCGACGACTTCTTCGCCAGGATCGAGGCCGAGCGCGCCGGGACCGGCACCCTGGGCGCCGAACTGCGCTTCACCCACGCCGAGGAGATCATCCCGCTCGCCGCGCTGATGCAGCTGCCCGGCAGCACCGAGCAGGCCCGCCCCGAACGCCCGTACCGCTACGCCGACAACCCGTGGCGCGGCGCCTCGGTGTCGCCGATGGGCGCCAACATCCAGTGGGACCTGTTCCGCAAGGGCGACCGCTACCTGGTGCGGATGGTCTACGACGAGCGGGAGACCGCCTTCCGGCCCGGCTGCCGGCCGGTCGCCCGGGGCAGCTACTTCTACGACCTGGACGAGCTGGAGCGCTGCTTCGGCCGCACCGCGTAGGCACCGGCCGCGGTGCCGGGGATCGCCGAACGCGGCGGTGATGTCGGTGGGGGTGGGTACCGTGGGACACGCGGTGCCAGCACCATCGGCAGGAGGCAGCGAGTGAGTTTCCCGTACCAGGGCCCCAGCGCGGACCCGGCGGCCTGGGTCGCCCGATACTTCCCCCGGCCGCTGCTCGCGGCCCTCGAACAGCGCGGCGGCATCCCGCACACCGTGCGCACGCTGATCACCCGGCAACTGGCCGTCCGCACCCCCGAGCAGCTCCGGGACCGGATCGAGCGCCGCTGGTTCCAGCGGTTCTCCGGCACCGCCGGGCCGGCCCTGCTCGACGGCGCCGACACCATCGCCGCCCGCCTGGTGGAGGAGCCCGGCTGCGAGGTGTCCGTGCGCTGCGAGGACGGCTGGCTGCTGGACGAGGACGCGAACTGCACCTGGTGCCGGCCCAGCGGCACCGAGTTCTACCTGGAGGACCCGGACGCGGGCCGCCGTTCGTCGCCCGAGACGGTGACCCGGATGGCCGGTGAGATCAGGGCCCGGATGCGCCAGGGACGGCGCTCGCTCAGGGCGGCCACCGAGCGCGCCCGCGCCGAGCGGGCCGGCGAGCAGGACCGGCCCTGAGCGGCGCTGTGGCGATCGGGTGCCGCGGCCGCCGAAACGGTTCGAACGGGGTGCGGGCGGGGGAGTGATGCCGGAGCCGTGGTCGAACAGTGGCCGGGGCCGGCGCGCGAGCCGCGCCGCGGTATGGAATGTAGGGACTGGCACAGATGGCAACAGGCAAGGTGAAGTGGTTCAACGCCGACAAGGGCTTCGGTTTCATCGAGCAGGATGATGGAGGCCCGGACGTCTTCGTCCACTTCTCCGCGATCCAGGCCACCGGATTCCGGCAGCTCGACGAGGGAGCCGACGTGGAGTACCAGGTCACGCAGGGTCCCAAGGGCCCGCAGGCCGAGACCGTCGTCGTCCGCTAGGACAGGGCCGAGGGTCCGGACGTGGCCCGGGCGCGCCGGGCGGGGCCCCGCACACCGGTCACCCCGGGGTGCGGGGCCCTTGCGGTCCCGGCCGGCCGGGCGCATGGTGGGAGGTAGCTGGTCAGCAGCCTCCGCGACGGCGGGGACGGCCCGGTGGCCAACAGACGTGCGGACCACCGAGATCGATTGAGGGCTCCGCAGGACGGAGCCGAGGCCGGACGGAGGGCGAGAGCCCCGGAGCGCCGGCAGGGACCGCGGGTACGGCCCCGACGAATGTACCTCCGCAGAGTCGGAGAGGACCGGGGGCCCGGCCGTGAGCGCCGGGCCTTCGGCGTACCCGGGCTTCCGTCGTGCCGCAGTCGTGCGCCGTGCCGCCGTCGTGCCCTCGCGGGAGGCGACGCGCCGGGCGGCGGCTCGCCGTGGTGGGGCGGACCGCCGGTCCGTAGGATCCAGCGCATGCCCGCCTACGCCCTGGCCTTCGCCTTCCTGGTGGCCTTCGCCGTCGGCGTCCGGAGCGACCGGCGCCGCTTCGGCAACGCGGTGCTGCTGGGCCTGGCCGTGCTCTTCCTCGCCGTCGGGGTGCTCGGCGCGCTCGCCGGGCTGCCCGCCGCCGTGACGGACGCCGCCGCCGCCGCGATTCCGCCCGCCGCCGCCCTCGGCCTGCTCGCGGTGGCCGTCTACCTGGTCGCCAACGGCGTCACCGTGGTCCGCCAGGAGGGCGCCCGCACCTCCAACCTGTTCTCGCTGGCGCTCGGCCTCGCCATCCTCGGCCTGATCGCCCTGCTGCTCGCCGCCGAACACCTGGACTCCCGGGCGCTGCGCGCCGCGGCCGGCGGGGTGCTGCTGATCGCGGGCTACCTGGCCTTCCTGTTCCTCTGCTACCTCGGGTACGCGGCTCTGTACGGCAGTCTCACCGTGCGCCGGGACGTCGACTTCGTCGTGGTGCTCGGCGCCGGACTGCTCGACGGCGACCAGGTGCCCCCGCTGCTGGCGAACCGGCTGGACCGGGCCTGGGGCCTGTACCAGGTCCAGGCGGCGCGCGGCCGGCCGCCGACGATGATCGTCTCGGGCGGCAAGGGTACCGACGAGCGCATCCCGGAGTCCCAGGCGATGGCGGACCACCTGGTCGCCCGGGGCTGTCCACCGGGCCGGATCGAGCAGGAGAATCGTTCCCGCACGACGGAGGAGAACCTGGCCTTCAGCCGGGAACTGATGGAGCGCCACGGGCCTGGCTACCGATGCGCCGTCGTCACCAGCACCTTCCACGTCTTCCGCTCCGCCGTGCTCGCCCGCCGCGCGGGGGTGCCCGGCCAGGTGCTCGGCGCGCACACGGCGGCGTACTACTGGCCGAGCGCCGTGATCCGCGAGTTCGTGGCGGTCCTCGCGCTGTACGCGCCGCTCAACGCGGGCGTGGTCGCCCTGCTCGGGATCCTCGGCGCGGTGGCCGGCTGGAGCGCGCCGGTGCCCTGACGGGCGGGTCCTGCGGCGGGCCTCACTTGGCGTGCGGCTGCTTGAGCTTGCGCCAGACGGTCTCCAGGGCCTGGATGTCCTCCTGGTCGAGCAGGTCGGTGAAGACCGGGCGCAGCAGTTCCCGGCGGGTGGCGTCCGCCTCGGCGAACGCGGCGCGGCCCTGCTCGGTCAGGGCGATCCGGACCGACCGGGCGTCGGAGGGCGAGGGGGAGCGGACGACCAGGCCGCGGGCCGCCAGCGCGTCGACGACCCGGGAGACCTGGCTGCGGCTGAGCATGGTGCGGGCGCCGAGATCGGAGGCGGCCACCGGCGCGGCCTGGCCGTCGAGCCAGAGCAGCACCTCGAACCAGGAGATCGGCAGGCCGTGCAGGCGGGTCAGCTCGCGGTCCAGGTGGGCGGCGAGCGTGGTCCCGGCCCAGATCAGGCCGTAGAAGGCGTGGTCCTGCTCCGAGAGGGGGCCCAGGGTCAGGTCGGCGCGCGTCATGCCGGTCATCGTACCGGCTTGCGTGCACGTACACGCAGTCGTAGTGTGTGTGTACACGCAACTGGCATTCCCCGTTGCGCCCCGAGGAGAGGTACCGCCATGTCCGCCACCCCGCACCAGCAGCAGAAGACCGTCCTGATCACCGGCTGCTCCTCCGGCATCGGCCTGGCCGCCGCCGTCGACGCGGCCCGGGCCGGCTGGCTGGTCGTCGCGACCATGCGGGACGTCTCGCGGGCCGGTGCCCTGGAACGGGCCGCCGCCGAGGCCGGCGTCGCCGGGTCCGTCCTGGTCCGGCAGCTGGACGTCACCGACGCCGCCTCCGTCGACGCCTGTCTGGCCGGCGTGATCGCCGAGCACGGGCGACTGGACGCGGTGGTCAACAACGCCGGCGCGGGCCACGTCGGCACCGTGGAGCAGGAGACCATGGCGGAGATCCGCGACGTCCTGGAGGTCAACTTCTTCGGCGTGGTGGCCGTCAGCCGGGCCGCCATGCCGCACCTGCGCGCCACCGGCGGCCGCCTGATCGCCGTGAGCAGCGTCGGCGGCGTGGTCGGCCAGCCGTTCAACGAGGCCTACTGCGCGGCCAAGTTCGCCGTCGAGGGCTTCCTGGAGGCGCTCGCACCGGTCGCCGCCACCGTCGGCGTCACCGTCACGCTGGTCGAACCCGGCGCCGTGGCGAGCGAGTTCGTCGCCAGCCAGGGCATCGACCTGGAGGCCGAGCTGCGTGCCGCCGGCCCGTACGCCCCCGCCCTGAAGAGCTACGCCCAGCGCACCCTGAAGGCCTTCTCCACCGCCGCCCAGACGTCCGCCGGCGCCGCCGCCACGATCACCGAGGCGCTCGACACCGACCGGCCGGTGCTGCGGATGCAGACCTCCGACGCGGCCCGGGCGTTCGTCGGCGCCAAGCTCGCCGACCTGGACGGCTCGGCGGTGCTGGCCACCACCGGCGGCTGGGTGGCCTGACCCGTCCCCGGGGCGGCCCGGGCGGCCGACCCGGACGACCTTGTGACGCGCCGTCGCGGAAGGATACGGTCGAGACCGGTCCGGCCCGCCCACCCGCGGGCACCGGAGGGCCGGGTGAGACGGCGGCTGCCCGGTCCGAAGGGCGCCGGCCAGAACGGGGTCGTGGGGGCCATGGAGACGCTGGGCGGGGAGGATCCGCGGCAGATCGGCGAGTACCGGTTGCTGCGGCGGCTGGGCGCCGGCGGTATGGGCCAGGTCTTCCTGGGACGGACCGCGGGCGGCCGCACGGTCGCCGTGAAGACCGTCCATCGGGAGTACGCCGCCGACCACGAGTTCCGGGTGCGCTTCCGTCAGGAGGTGAACGCCGCCCGCCGGGTCGGCGGCCGGTGGACGGCCCCGGTCCTGGACGCGGACACCGAGGGCGACCAGCCGTGGGTCGCCACCGGCTACATCCCCGGGCCCTCGCTGCACGCCGCGGTGGCGGAGTCCGGCCCGCTTCCGGGGTCGGCCGTCCGGGTGCTCGGCGCCGGCCTGGTCGAGGCGCTGGCCGCGGTGCACGGGCTCGGCCTGGTGCACCGGGACGTCAAACCGTCCAACGTGCTGCTCGCCCTGGACGGTCCGCGCCTGATCGACTTCGGCATCGCCCGCTCGCTCGACGCGGCCACCGCGCTCACCCGGTCCGGGTTCGTGATCGGCTCGCCCGGCTACCTCTCGCCCGAGCAGGCGCAGGGACTGGCCGCCGGACCGCCGAGCGACGTGTTCTCGCTCGGCGCGGTGCTCGCCTTCGCGGCCGGCGGGGCCGCCCCCTTCGGCGCCGGGACCAGTGCCCCCGTGCTGCTCTACCGGGTGGTGCACGAGGCGCCGGACCTCGGCCGCCTCGACTCGCTCGACGCCGGCCTGCGGAAGCTGATTCAGGCCTGTCTGGCCAAGGAGCCCGGCGACCGCCCGACGCCCGGGCAACTGCGCGACGCGCTCGCGGCCGGAGCGGACGGGGGAGCCGTGCGCGCCGGCGGGGACTGGCTGCCGCCGGCCGTGGCCGGCTCGCTGGCCCGGCTGGCGGTCGAACTGCTGGACCTGGACGGCGAGGACGGCGCCCCCGCGCCCGGGCCGGGTGCCGCGCCGCCGGTCGGTGCGCCCGCCGGCCGGTTCGGCCCGCCCGCACCGTGGTCGGCGGCGCCCCCGCCGACGATGACGGCCGCGCCCTCGCCGGGCCCGCCGCCCGCCGAACCGACGTCGCCCACCACCGCCCCGGCGCGCGGCCCGCGGCGCGGGCTGCTGGTGGGCGCTGCCCTCGCGGTGGTGGCGGTCGCGGGCCTGACGGCCTGGCTGGTGAACGCCTGGGGCTCGGCCGACAGCGGTGGTACGGGAGCCGGGGCCGGGCCGACGTCCCGCTCGTCCGCCCCCGCGGCGGCGCCCGTCGGCGAACCGGCCAGCGGCGGGCCCGCCACCGCCGGGGCGAGCGGCGGCGCGTCGCAGCAGCCGTCCGGTCTGGTCCCCGCCGGTTACCTGGGCACCTGGAGCGGTACCCTCGGTGCCCCCGCGTTCCTGGGCAAGGCCGACTTCCGGATCACCATCGGGCAGGGCGCCAAGGGCGACCCGGTGGGCAGCATCCACAACAACACCGGCCCCGGCACGGCGTACTGCGACAGCCTGGCGCTGCTGGTCTCGGCCGACTCCGGGCGGCTGGTGCTCAAGACCGCGCCGACCACCGGGCTCAGCGGCTGCGTCGCAATCCCGTCCGCGCAGGTCTACACCCGCAACGCGGACGGCAGCCTGCACCTGGAGGTCGACGGTCTCACCGGGAACCTGGCCGGCGAGCACTGAGCGTGCTCGGCCGGCCAGTCCGGGCCGGCGTCAGGCCTGGGCGGTCGGGTGTCGGGCCTGCGGGCCGGCGTCAGGCCTGCGCGGCGGGTGGGTCGAGCGCGGCGCGGCGGCGGCCGTCGGTGAAGAACGCCTGGACGGCTTCGGCGTCGGCGGGCCCGTCCATCGGCAGGGTGGCGCCGAACGGCGCGTTCCAGAAGGCACCTTCGCGCCGGGTCCACGGGCCGACGTAGGCGTACGGCGTGGGGGAGTGGGAATCCCCGGGGGAGACACCGTAGTTGACCGCGTCCACCGTGATGCCGAGGTCGAAGTGCTCGGGCCAGAGCACCGGTTCCTGGTCGGGGGCGAACCGGCGCAGCGCGGCGTCCCCCGCCGCGAACCGGGCGAGGAGGTGTTCCGTCGCGTCCGGGTCCAGGGCCAGCCCCTCCTGCGCACCGGCCCCCGAGCCGTCGCTGTAGAGCCCGGTCGGGGGACCGGCCTCGATGCCGAGCTCGCCGGCCAGCGCGGCGCAGCTGGCGCCGCGCAGCGACAGGCGCCGTTCGCCGGCGACCAGGTCGGTGCCGTGGACGGCGAGGGCCGGTTCGGCCACGGTGGCGAACCCGCCGGGGACGACCCGCAGGCGGATCGTGCCGCTCGTCCGGTACTGGGGGCCGGCCAGGAGCAGTTCGGCGACGGCGTGCAGGGAGCGCCGGGTGAATTCGAGCGCTGCGGTGTCCACGGCTCCTCCGAGCGGGGTCGGTCTCGACGGTCGCGGCCCGCCGGATCGAGGGGCCGGGCCGCCGTCGGCCAGCCTACGTGGCCGCCCCCGCCGGAACGGGCGACGGCTCGCGGCGGGCGGTCGTCCGGGAGACGGTCCGGCCGCCGGGTCGCGGTGCGACGGCCGGGGAAACGCGACGGCCGGTCCCGCCTCCGGAGAGAGGCGGGACCGGCCGTCGTCGGGTCAGCGCGCCGCGGGAGCCGAGGCGGCCGGCGAGGTGCCGACGGTCTTCAGCGGCCACTCGCGGTGGAAGACCGGGAACGGGATGCGCTTCTCCGCCACCGGGGTGCCGAAGATCTTCAGGTGGGCCAGCAGCGCGCCGGTCAGGTCGACGCCGCCGTACAGCGCCCAGTTGCCCTCGACCTTCGGCGCCGCGCCGCCGGTCTCCAGCGTCAGCGAGCCGTCGACCTGGCTGCGCAGGTACGGCTCGACGGTCGCCTCGACGCCCACCGCGTCGTACAGGCCCACGCTCACGTCGGCGCCGAGGCCGGCCTTGACGGCGGCGCGGCCCGCGAGGTGGGCGCGCAGCGGCGAGACCTTGGTGTCGGCGGCGTCGGTGGCGGACCGCCAACCCTTGCCACCGGCGTAGTCGGCGTGGACGCTCCAGTTGCCGGTGAACTCCTGCTCGGCGTCGACCGTGACCTTGCCGTCCGCACTGACCTCCAGGAAGGCGGTCAGGCCGAGGTTGACCACGACCGGCAGCCCGGCGACGGTCAGGACCGGGCTGGCGTGCAGCTCGGCGACGGGCACCCGGATCGGGGTGCCGGTCGTCTTCTCCAGCTCGCCGCTGAGCTTCCACTGGCCGTGGGCGCCGAGGTCGAAGCCGATGGACGCCGTGCGGGGCTCGCCCTTGCCCGCGCCGTGGTAGGCGAAGTGCACCGCAGGGTGCAGTTCGAGGGAGGCCGAGGCGCTGGCGTTCACCCCGCCGGGCAGGGCGATCGGCGCGTTGACGTCGAGTCCGAGGGTGCCGGAGGCGTCCGCCTTGGTGGTGCCCGCCTCCTGGCCGAAGGTCAGCTTGAGGTCCTTGACCAGCGGCGTGACCTTGATGGTGTGCGGGTCGACGGGGACCTGCCCGTCGGCCTCGGCGCCGCCGAGCAGCTCGTTGAGGGTCGCCGGGCGGGTGGCGACCTCGACCGTGCCCGGAGTGGCGGGGTGCACCTCGGTGACGGCGAGCAGCGCACCCTTCGGTGCGGCCTCGGTCGGCGGGCTCGCGATGAGCTGGCCGACCTGGACCTGGCCGGTGCCCGGGGCGGTGGCGGACGAGGACGGTGCGGCGGCGGACGACGCCGGCAGCGACGCGGACGGCGAGGCGGCCGAGGCAGACGCCTTGGGGGCGGCCGAGCCGGGCGCCTTCGAGGTGCCCGGGGTGCCCGGGGTGCCCGGGGTGCCCGGGGTGCTGGGGGTCGCCGCGCTCGCGGATGCGGACGTGGACCCGGTGGGGGCGGCCGTCCCGCTGAGCACGGCCTTGCCGGTGCCGGGGTCGTAGGAGGTGAGCCGGACGTTCCCGGTGGCGGGAGCGACCTGCGGGGCCCCGGCCCCGGGGGTGCCTATCGCGACCTGCTGGGCGTCCGGCTGAGCGGCCGTCACCACCAGCGAGCCCGAGACGGCGCGGGCCGCTTCGCCGGGCCGGGCGGCGGTCGCCGAGGCGACGGCGGCCGAGTCCCCCGGGGGTGCGGTCGCCGGAGCCGAGCAGGCGCAACCGCCGATCAGCAGTGCCGCGGCGATCGCGGGCAGGACGAACGTACGTGTGGAGTTGTTCAAAGAGTCCCCTTCGGAGCGGCGGACGAGGACACGACCGCCCGATATGCATGGCGGCAGGTCGAGGTGTCGTCGCTGCCGCCCGCGTCATGTTACTGACGAGTCATCATTTTGTCGAAGACATGCAAACGCAGGCCGGACGGGCTTCCGGCCTGCGGGGGAAGGGGATGCCGCCCCGCCGTGCGGGGGAGCGTGGGCCGTGGGGGCGGATGCGTGGATCCGGCTCAGCCGTCGAGCAGGGAACGGGCGAGCGCGGTCATCGCGGCGCGGGTCTTCGACTGCTGGCGGGCGGGCGGTTCGAGGCCCCGGTCGACCAGGGCGCGGATCAGCATCGCCTGCGCGCCGGAGGCCTCGGCGGGGGAGGTCCGCAGGGAGAGTTCGAGGAAGGTCGGCCCGTCGTCGACGGTCCACAGCTCCGCGGTGACCGGGTGGACCAGGTCCCGCCGCGAGGGCTTCCACTGGACGGAGTCGATCGTGCCGAGCGCGGTGAGGCCGTCGAGCTCCTCGTCCTCGGTGACCGCGCAGGCCAGCAGGGCGCGCTGCTCCTTGGTCAGCCGGGGCTGGGCCGCGTGGCCGTCGTGGCCGGGCGTGGGCCGGTCGAAGCTGCCGTCCAGCTTGAGGGAGGCGGCCCAGACCCGGTTGCGGCCGGTCCAGTCCTCCTCGATCTTGAACTCCTGGTCGCCCTCCGCCCAGTTCGTACGGAACCGGGTGGGCAGGGTGTCCGGGTCGCACGGCCGGAGCTTCGCCGTCAGGTCGTCCTCGTCGTCGCCGTCGTCCCCACCGTCCGCGGCGGCCCGGAGCCGGATCACCACCCCGGCGTCGAGCAGCGGCAGCTCGACATCCTCGCCGCCGCGCCGGCGCGGCCTGTCCCAGAAGATGACGGTGCGGTGGTTCCCGTCGTCGGGATCCAGTTTGAGGGCCTTGCAGGCGTCCTCGGCGGCCTCGCCCGACAGGCTGACCTTGATCTCGACGTCCGGGCTTCCGTTGGTCTGCGACATGGTCCTGTTATCACACGGCCGGTGGGGGGCCGCATCCGCTGCGGGCCGCGCGGGGCCCGCAGCGGATCAGGCCGGTCCGGCCGGACCCTGCCGCTTCGCGAGCTCGGCGAGCAGCGGTCGCAGGGCGGCCGGCACCTGGGGTTCCGTCATCTCGACGGTGCGGTCCCCGGCCGGCCAGTGCACGGTCAGCCGCAGGCGCGGCATCGTCGCGGCCGGGCCGGAGCGCGCCGCAGGCGACCCTTCGAGCGCCTCCAGCGCGCGAAGGGCCTCGGCCGCCCCGGGCTCGGGAAGTTCGTCGGTGTCCAGGGAGGACGTGGTGCGCAGGCCGGTGAAGCCTCCACTGCGTTCCAGCGACACACGCACCACGGTCACTCCTTCGTCGTGCCGGCGGGACCTACCAGAAGCCCTGCTGGCGGGCGGCCGAGCGGACCACCTGGGCGGACTCCGCGGGCACCTGCTTGCCGTCGGCCAGGATCCGCGCCTGCGCGGCGGCCACCACGGCCGCGTCGCTGAACACCGCGGTCGGCCACAGGTTCTGCAGCGCCTGGTACATGATCAGGGTACCCGCGTCGAGGCCGATCTCCCGGCAGATCAGGTAGAACCACCGGTTGGGGATGCCGGACATCAGGTGCGGGTCCGCCGGCTCGAAGTACCCGCTCATGTCCCGGGGCTGAGGGTCGCGACCCATGATCGGATTGTCGTACGCGGAACCGGGTTCGGCCATGCTGCGCAGCGCCTCACCGGCCAGACTGTCCGCCATCACGTCGTCACCGATCAGCCAGTTGTGACTGTCCGCGTCCCGGTGGTTGGCCCAGGCGTCGATGGCCGAGCCGATCATGTCGCTGAACGACTCGTTGAGCGCGCCGGACTGGTCGTCCGAGTAGTTCAGGCCTGCGGTGAACTGCGTCACGCCGTGCGTCAGCTCGTGCCCGGACACGTCGAATCCACAGGTCATGTCCTTGAACACCACGTTGTCGCCGTTGCCGAAGACCATGACCTGTGCGTCGCCGTCCCAGAAGGCGTTGGCGAAGTCGTTGTCGAAGTTGACGTTGCCGACGATGTTCAGGCCCGCGTTGTCGATCGAGTTCCGGCCGAGCTGCTGCCGGTAGAACTCCCGGACGGCGCCGAGGTGGTCGTAGGCCTGGTCGGCGTTCTGCCCGGCCACCGCCGGGTCACCCTCGCCGCGGATCAGCCGCACGTCGTACGTCGACTGGTGCTCGTCGTCGTAGATCAGGCGGCCGGCGCTCCCGGCGGGCGGCGTGGTGAGACCCGCCGCGGCCAGCACCCTCGGCGCCGCCACCAACTGCGCCGTTCCCGGCACGTCCGGGGTCTGCAGCCGCCTCGCCCTGCGGAACTGGGCCGACACGACGGCCGTCCGCTGGGCGGGCGTGGGTTCCAGGGACTCCCGGCCCTGCACGCGGGCGATGTGGTCGAGCACATGGGGCGGAACGAACGAACAGTAGTGCTTCATGACGGGTCCTTCGGATCGACGCTCGCCGGACCTCGCGGGCACACCGAGGCGCCCGCACTGGCCCTGCCGAGCCCTCGCTTCTCTCCCCTCACCGAGTCATTCTTCTCCTCGCCCCGGGTCCTTCCAAGGGGCAGAACGACCCCGTGCCCCCTGGGTAGATCCGGCCCCGGCCACGCCGGCCGCCCCGTCCTCGGCCCCGACCGCGCCCCCGCCGTACCCGGCCCGGCTCAGACGCCGAGGAGCCCGGCGAAGTCGTACCCGAGCCGGGCCAGCGTCGTCAGGTCGCCGAGGTCGGTGACGGCACCGACCGGGATGGCGGTGTGCTCCCGGTGCGCGGGGGTGGCCGCCGCCGGGCCCGCGGCGAGGGCGGCGGTGGCGGCGAGCAGGGCCGCGGTGACGGCCGTACTGACAGTGGTTCGGACCAGAATGCGCATCGGGGCCTCCGGAGACGGGGTCATGCCGGCCTGATAACCGCCGGCGGGCGCCGCGGTTACGGTCCGCTGGGCCGGGCGGTTACGGCCCGATGGGCCTGGCGGGGTCGTCCGCACACGGCCGGGCCGCCGCCGACATGCCCCTTATCGGTGGCCCTGCGGTGGAATCGGCCCCTGGGGGACGAGTTGTCCGAGGCTGCCGCTAGCGTTCCGATCACATCGCGGCGAGGGTGTCTCGACTCCCCTCCGGCGTGCGGACATTCCTGATGACGGCAAGAGCGACGGCAAGAGCAAGAGGTGGGGACCGATGGGCTGGCTGGCTGCGGGCGAGGGGTACGAAGTCTCCCTGGTGGAGGGCCGGGTGACGGCACGGTCGACGGGCGGCCGCTCGGCCGGACGGCAGTTGAAGACGCTGCCGAAGACGGTGCGTGAACACCCCGAGGTGGACCGGCTGCGCCGGTTCGCCGAGTGGCTGGACCGTCATGCGGCCGCCTGCGTCGCCCAGGTGGACACCTGGATGGTCTCCTCGCTGCCCGTCCCGACCGGGCTGGTGGCCCGGGTCTGGCCGGACGAGGCCTGGCAGACCGCGCTGCGCGACCTCGCGGTCGTCGGCGACGACCCCGACGAGGTCGGCTTCCTGCGGGACGCGACGCCCTCCGGCGAGCTCCGGCTGGTCAACCTGGACGGCGAGACGGTGCGCATCTCCCCCGCGACGGTGACCCTGCCCCACCCCGTCCTGCTGCCCGACCTGGAGGACCTGCGCGAGTTCGCCGCCGAGCTCGGCGTCGTGCAGCGGGTCGACCAGATCCACCGCGCCACCTGGCACCGGCCCCAGGGCCTGGCGGCCAACGCCTACGAGGTGTCGGAGTTCTCCGGGGGCAGCTTCCCCTCGCGGTTCCGCCTGGCCGCCCGGGCCACCGCGCTCGGCTACCGGGTGTCCGGCGGCTACGCCACCTGCCGGGTCCGGGACGCGGGCCGCACCACCGAGGCGGCGGTGTGGATCGGCGAACCGTACTGGGACGGCGACTCGGAGACCGGCAGCCTCGTCTGGCGCGACCCGGACGGCCGCGCGCTCGCGCTGCCCGAGGTCGGGCCGGTCGCCTGGTCGGAGGGGATGCGGATGGCCGCGGCGCTGCACGCCGGCCGCACGGTCGAGGAAGGCCGCGGCGCATGAGCGACACGATGACGGCGGACACGCCGGACCAGGACAACGGTGACCGGGCGACAGGAGCGACGGACGTGCAGATGACCGAGGCGGAAGCCGCAGACCTGCTGGGGGCCGGCGGAGTCCTGCCCCCGGGCACGACGGGCGCGGGGGAGCGGGCCGTCCCGCTCACCGCCCGCACCTACCGCCACCCCGCCCTGGACGGCCGGGTCGTCGTGCGGCTGGTCCCCGGCGAGCTCGGCCCGGCCGAGGACCTCGCCGCGGGCTTCCTCGGCCTGCAGCCCGCCGAGCACACCGACGGCCCCGACGCGGCCCCGGTCGAGGTCGGCCTCGGACTGCGCCAGGCCCTCGGCTTCCCCGAGTGGGTGCTGGTGCACCACCCGGCCGACGGCCACCACGCCCTCGGCATCGTGCCCGAGCTCGACCGGGTCGCCAACCTGGCCAAGTCCAAGCCCAAGGCGGCCCTCGACGCCTACCTGGAGATCGCCGACCGCCTGGCCGCGGCCGTCCCGCACTTCCTGCCGACCTTCCTCGAACAGGCCGGCCGGGTCTTCCTCGGCGTGGAGAACGCCACCTACGCCGCGCAGCTGTTCACCCGGGCCCGCAAGGCCGAGGCCCAGCACGGCCTGCGGGTCGACGAGGACCGCCTCGACGCGGTGTTCCTGGAGTACGCGCTGGCCGGCGCCCTGCCCGTCAAGGTGCTCTCCGGGTACGCCAAGGAACTCGCCGCCCGCGTCCCCGCCGCCGAGGCGTTCCGCCGCTTCCGCACCCTCTGCGTCCGCCGCACCGCCGGCGGCCTGCAGCCGTCCGCCCAGATGGCCGCGGACCTGCGCAAGCTCGCCCGCGCCGCCGGCACCGACCCGGACACCGCCGAGGGCGAGTACCTGGCCGAACTGCTCGGCCTGCCCGCCACCCTGCGCGCGGCCCTGGGCTGGTGGAAGGGCCACCGGCAGGCCCTCGCCTCGCTGGCCCGCCGCGACCCCGCGATACGCGGGGTGCTGCTCGACCTGATGCCCGCCGCCGACGACCGCGACCTGCCCGGCCTCTGGCTGGACCTCCTGGAGGAGTGCGGCGCCACCGCCGGCCTGGCCGACCCGGGCCTGCCGGCGCAGGAACGCCCGGCCGACGGCGCGGCCGGCTGGCTGGAGCGCTTCCTCGCCTGGCGCGGCGCCCGCTGGGGCGCCCGCACCCGGATCCCCGCCCTCTACCTCCTCGTCGAGCGGACGGCCGCGCAGCTGCGCGCCGAGTTCGCCGGCACCGAGCGGGCCGTCCCCGTCACCGAGGCCGACGTCGACCTGCTCGACCTGCTGCTCTCCCTCGACGTCCCGGTCGCCGACCCCGGCGACAGCACCTCGCTGCGCCTGGAGCAGTGGGCCGGCGAGGAAACCCGCCGCGACCTGCTCGCACTGGCCGCCGACACCCGGTTCCGCCGGGCGTTCCACAACGGCGCCCACCGCATCGGCGGCAGCCAGGACGGCATCCGGGCACTGCGGACGCTCGCGCAGTCGCCGGGCGGACGCCCGATGCTGGCCGGCTGGATGACGGAGGTGGCCCGCGGCTCCCGCGCCACCGGCCTGCCCGGCCTGCCCGACGCGATCGGCCGGCTCACCTGGCTGCCCGGCGAGGTCCTGGCGCTCGCCGAGGAGGACGTGCGCGGCGCGGCCGCCCTCGACCTCCCCGAGGTGCTCGCCCGCACCCTGCGCGACGGCGTCCTCGACGAGCTCGGCTGGCCCGCCTGGGACGAGGCGGCCGCCGCGCTGGTCGCGCCCAAGGACGTCGACGACATCGTCGTCTCGGACGCCTGGCCGCACCTGATCGTCGCCGGCCCCACCCAGGCCCGGGTGATCGGCGCCGAGGGCACCGTCCTCACCCACGACCTGCGGATCCCGGCCAACGACACCGCCGGCAGCCCCGGGTACCACTTCGTGGACGGCGAACTGCTCGTCTACTGGTACTCGCGCCAGCGCGGCCACAGCGCCGCCGGCTACTGGCACACCGCCGCCGACCGGATCTTCTCCATGCCCGACGGCACCCGCACCCGCGGCACCGACGTCAACTGGCTCGGCACCATGCGCGACTTCAGCCTGCCGCTGCCCGGCGGCGGCCGGACCACCGGCGGCGGCACCGTGCACCCCGGCGACACCGCCGTGCCCACCGAACGTGCGGTGATCAGCGACGGCACCTCCTTCTGGGTCTGGGCCGACGCCGAGCCGCGCAACACCTGGCACGAGTACGACCCGGCCACCGGCACCACCGGCCGCGCCGCCCTGCCCGGCTTCCTCGCCGACGCCCTCAAGCACGCGCCCGCCGGCAGCACCTTCGGCTCCGGCTGGCTGCGGCCCACCGCCGCCACCGAGGCCGGCCCGGCCGACACACCGGTCAACGGCCTCTACGGCTGGCGGACCGTCAACCTTCCCGACGGCTCCCAGCGCGGCGAGGACCTCGCCGGCAACGCCGTCACCGTGCCGTCCGGCGCCAGCACCCCGGTCCGACGGGTGCTGTTCCCCGGTGGCGACCGCGCCCAGGCGGTCTCCCAGGACAGCTACCGCATCAGCCTGTACGACGAGGACCACGTCGTCACCGCCACCGCCCGCACCGACCACGCCCCGGGCACCTTCGCCGAGGGCAGCCTCGCCCTGCCGCCGCTGCGCTACTGGCACCTCCTGCAGCCCCGCGACCCGCAGGGCTCCCGGGCGCTGCGCCGGATCGACCGGGACACCACGGCCGCCCTGATCAAGGCCGCCGCCGCAGCCGACGCCAAGAAGCCCCAGGAACTGCTGGACGCCGTCCGCGCCCTGCTCCCCGAGGTCGGCCACGACGCGCTGGTCGCCGGCATCGCCGGCATCGTCCGCTTCGCCACCGCCCAGCAGCTGGCGCTGGACGCCGTCGCCGAGCGGTTGGAGAAGCAGCTCTCCGGCACCGGAACGGAGCCGGAGGAGGAGCCGGAGGGCCCCACCGACCAGCAGATCCGGGACGCCCTGAACGGCCTCGGCTACCACCGCGGCTGGTACGGCGCCGAGCACAGCCACGACGTCCTGCGCCAGACCCGTGCCCTCGCCCGGGCCGTCCGCGGCGAGGTCGAGCCGACCCCCGCGGGCACCGTGCACGTGGACGCGCCGGCCCTGCCCGGCGAGCGGCTGAACTGGATCGACCTCGGGTCGCTCGCCCCCGCCACCGCCTTCCGCGTCGCGGTCGCCACCACCGCTCCCGAGGAGCGCGGGGCCCTGCACGCCCTCGCCCTGGAACTCGACGCCCTCGGCCTGGCCACCGCCACCGGCAGCGCCCACTGGCGGCAGTCACGTGTCCACCTGGACGGCAGCCACCTGCTCGACACCGACGGCAGCCGGCGCAGCGCCTACGTCGACGCGCTGCTCCCGCAGGGCGACGGCGCGTTCGTGGCCGTCGTGGCCGTCGACACCGCCGACAACGGGGACGCCGAGTGCACGGTCCTGCACCACGACCCGTCCGGCCGCTTCGTGGTCCCGGCCCCGTACGCCCTGCGGTCCACCGGCCCGATCCCCGCCGGCCCGACCCACGACCTGCTGCCCGCCGTGCTCGCCCGGCTGGCCGACCACGGGCCCGCACCCTGGTTCCCGGCCGCCGCCGAGGAGTTCGCCCGGCTCACCGGCGTCACCGAGACCATGGCCCGCCTCGTCGTCGCCGGCCTTCCGGCGGTCGACTCCTACGAGCGCAACTTCCTGGCCCCCGAGGTGCGCACCCTGCTCGGCGTCAAGGTCGCGGACGCCGCCGTCGCCAAGGAGGAACTGCGCGGCCTCGCGGCCGACACCCGGCGCGCCGTCGTCGCGGCCCTGCTGCCCGCCGAGCCGGACCGGCTCTGGACCGAGGGCCCCGACGTGGCGGCCGCCGCCGAGGTGTGGATCGCCAAGGTCGGCCGGCGGGTGGCCGTCCCCGAGGCGCTGCTCGCCGAGGCCGTCCGCGCGGTGCGCACCGACTGGGCGCCGGCCGTCTCGCTGGCTGCCGTCCTCGACCCGGCCGGCACCCCGGAACTGACCCGTGACCTCGCCTGGCAGGTCAAGGGCGACCGGGTGGTGCCCGAGGAGCAGGGGGTCACCGGTTTCACCGCCAGGACCCTGGTCGGCGCCGTCGCCCTCACCGCCTGGCTCGCCCACCGGCTCCCCGCCGGCGACCCGATGCGCGCCGCCCTGCCGTCCGCCCTGGCCGCCGTCCACGACCGCCTGGCCAACCCCGCGCTGATGCTCGACCTCGGCCGGTACGTCAACCTGCCGGAGTTCCGCAAGGTCGCCGGTGCCCCGACCGAGCTCGGCGAGGGCTACGAGCGGTACGGCGCGGTCATCATGGCCACCCACGACGACCAGCCCGCCCCCGGCATCCGCACCGCGCTGCTCGACAGCGCCGGACAGGACCCGTACCTGCCGGCACTGCGGCTCGACGACCAGGAGCCGTTCCCGGCGGAGACGGCGCTGACGGCAGCCCGGGACCCGCGCCTGGCGGCCGCGCTCGCCGACCCCGGCGACCCGGTGGCCGGGGAGCGCGGCAAGGACGGCACCTGGTGGCCGCAGGACCCGTCCCGGTCCGCGCCCGACCTCGTCCGGGCCGTGTCCGAGCAGCACGGCCTCGGTGCCGACGCCGCCACCGTCTACCTGATGCTGCTGGCGATGCCCGACCCGACCGACCGCAACACCGCACGGTGGACCGGCTGGCGCCCGGCCCGGCTCAAGGCCGCCCGGGCCGAACTCGCGGCCACCGACCTGGTCGTCGAGGCCACCCGCAGCCGCGCCGGCCGCTCGCTCTTCCTGCCGGGCGGCTGGACGGAGCTCAGGACCCCGCACCTGCCCCTGGAGACCTGGAAGCTCCCGCTGTTCGACCTGCTCAGCGGCCAGAACACGCTGCTCGGCGTGGCCGTCCCGATCGAACCCGCCGCCGCGCTCTACCGCAGGGCGTGGGCACGGCTCGGCGAAGGCGACCTCCCCCGCTTCCAGGAGTTGAGGACGCGGCGCGGCCGGCGCCGCTGACCCCGCGGCCGGGCCGGGTGCCGCCGCGCACCCGGCCCGCCGCACCGCGCGCCCGCCGCACCTCGTACGCCCGCCGCACCGCGCGCCCGCCGCACCGCGCGCCCGCCGTACCTCGTACGCCCGCAGTCGCTCGCGTTCTCGTCGAGACCACCCACGGTCGGCCCAGGCCGACCCCCATCGGAGGAACCCCCGGATGACCCCGACCACCGACCAGACCACGGCCCCCCAGGCCCCGCCGGCCCGGCAGATCCTGCCCGCCGAGGAGCGCCACGCCGAGGAGCTCGCCTTCCTCGCCGCCCTCGACGACGGCCCCCGCCCGCCCGGCTGGGCGCTCACCCCGAGCGCCGTGGTCACCTTCGTCTGCGGCAGCGGCGGCGAGAGCCTCGCCCTCCCGGCCCGCCGGCGGGCCGCCGGCAAGCTGCCCGCGAAGCTGGTGATCGCCCCGAAGTTCGTCGGCGAACGCGCCCTGGTCGAACGCTGCGTCGTCACCCTCGCGGGCGAGCGCGGCCTGCTGCTCGTCGGCGAGCCCGGCACCGCCAAGTCGATGCTCTCCGAGCTGCTGTCCGCCGCCGTCAGCGGCACCAGCGACCTCACCGTGCAGGGCACCGCCGGTACCACCGAGGACGCCTTCCGCTACGGCTGGAACTACGCCCTGCTGCTGGCCCAGGGCCCGACCCCGCAGGCCCTGGTCGCCTCCCCGGTGCTCACCGCCATGCGTACCGGCCGGGTCGCCCGGATCGAGGAGATCACCCGCTGCCTGCCCGAGGTGCAGGACGCCCTGGTCTCCATCCTGTCCGACCGCAGGGTGAACGTCCCCGAACTCGCCGGCACCCCGGACGCCTCGGTCGCCGCGGCCCCGGGCTTCACCGTCCTCGCCACCGCCAACCTCCGCGACCGCGGCGTCTCGGAGATGTCCGCCGCCCTCAAGCGCCGCTTCAACTTCGAGACCGTTCACCCGATCGCCGACGCCGAGGCCGAGATGACGCTGGTCCGCGGCCAGGCCACCGCCGCCGTCCAGCGCGCCGGTGCCGCCTTCGCCGTCGACGACGCCGTCCTCGACGTCCTGGTCACCGTCTTCCGGGACCTGCGCACCGGCCGCTCCGCCGAGGGCTGGGACCTCGAACGCCCGGGCACCGTGATGTCCACCGCCGAGGCCGTCCACGTGGCCTCCTCGCTCGGCCTCGCCTCCGCCTACCTCGCCGGCGGTGACGTGCTCGACCTCGTCCCCGGGCACCTGCTCGGCGCCGTGCGCAAGGACGACCCGGCCGACCACGCCCGCCTGCTCGGCTACTGGGACGGCCCGGTCCGCCGCCGCGCCGAGGACGGCTCCGCCATGTGGCGCCGCCTCTGGGACCTGCGGGAGAACCTGCGGTGACCGACACCCCGACGACGGCGGGCACCGCCGCACCCACCGACCCCGCACCCGACGACGCCGCACCCACCGACCCCGCACCCACCGACGCCGTGACCACCGACCCCGCACCCACTGACCCCGCGCCCGACGACCCGCGTGCCGTGCTGGAGGCGCTCGCCGGTTCGGCACGCCCCTACCTGATCGGCGTGCGGCACCACAGCCCCGCCCTGGCCGCCGCCGTGCCCGCGCTGCTGGACGCCGCCGGCGCCCAGGTGGTCTGCGTCGAGCTGCCGACCGACTTCCAGCACTGGCTCCCGCACCTGGCCGACCCGCAGACCCTCGCCCCGGTGGCCCTCGCCGGGGCCGGCGAGGACGGGCGGCTCGGCTTCTACCCGTTCGCCGACTTCTCGCCCGAGCTCGCCGCCGTCCGCTGGGCGCGCGAGCACGGCGCCCGGGTGGTCTGCTGCGACCTGCCGATGGCCGACCCGCGCTGGTCCGCCACCGGCCCCGACACCGCGCCCGCCGCGCCCGCCGACGAGTCCGGCAGGCCCGGCACGCCCGCCGACGGGCGTGCCGGAACCGCCTTCGCCGACGCCCTGGCCGCCGCCGGGACCGGCCGCGACGGCGACGACCTGTGGGACCGCTCCGTCGAGGTGCGCGCCCCCGGCTGCCCGCCGGAGGCCGTCCGGCGGGCCGCCCTCGGCGTCGGCTGGGCGCTGCGCCGCGACGCGGCCGGGCGCGGTGGCGTCCCCGCCACCGACCTCGCCCGCGAGGCGCACATGCGCGCGGTGATCGCCGAGGCCGGCGCCGACGGCTCCCGGGTCGCCGCCGTCGTCGGGTCCTTCCACGCGTCCGCCCTGCTCACCGAGGCAGCCGAGGCGGCAGGGGCACCGCAGACCGTCGCCGCCGCCACCGTCGAACCGGCCGGGACCGCCGGGACGGCGATCGCCACCTCGCTCGTCCCGTACACCTTCGGCCTGCTCGACTCCCGGTCCGGTTACCCGGCCGGGATCCGCGACCCGAAGTGGCAGCAGGCCGTCCTCACCGCCGGCGGCGACCCCGAGCAGGTCCGCGCGGCGGCCGCCCGGGCCGTCACCGACCTGTGCCGGGAGATGCGTGCCGCCGGACACACCGCGGGCACCGGCGAGGCCACCGAGACCCTCCGCCTGGCCTGCGACCTCGCCCGGCTGCGCGACCTCCCGGCGCCCGGCCGCGGCGAGGTGCTCGAAGCGGTCACCACCGTGCTCGGACAGGGCGAACCGCTCGGCCGCGGCCGGGCCCTCGCCCAGGCCCTCGAAACCGTGCTGGTCGGCACCGACCGCGGCCGCACCGCCCCCGGCACCCCCCGCTCGGGCCTCGGCCCCGGCGTCGAGGCCGAACTCACCGCGCTGCGCCTGCCCTGCCCGGACGAACCCGACTCCAGGGAACTGCGCCTCGACCCGCTGCGTTCCGCCCTCGACGCCCGCCGCGAGACCCTGCTGCAACGCCTCCAGGTCTGCGGCATCGGCTACGGCGAAGCCGTCGAGGTCACCGCCGCCGGCGACGCGACCGCGCTCACCACCCGCTGGCGCCTGGCCTGGACCCCGTCGGTCGCGGCCCGCCTCGACCTGGCCGGGGTCCGCGGGGTCACCGCGGCGCTCGCCGCCGCCGGCACCCTGCGGGAGACCGCCCGCCGCGAGCGCGCGGACGGCGGCCCCACCAGCAGCCAGCTCCTCGACGGCCTGCGCGCCGCCGCCCGCTGCGACCTGCCCGACCTGGTGGCCGACCGGCTCGCCGAGGCGGAGACCGTCCTGCCGTCCAGCGCCACCCTCCCCGAACTGCTCACCGCCCTCGACCTGATGGAGGCCCTGCGCCGCTCCCACCTGCCCGGCACCACCCCCGCCGGCCGCGAACAGGCCGCCGAACTGGCCGTCACCCTGCTCGAAGCCGCCGTCCGCGCGCTGCCCGGCCTCGCCGGCAGTGACGACCCGCAGGACGCCGCGGCCCTGGTCGCCCTCGCCACCCGCGCCGGCGAGCACCGCCTCGGCCTGCGGATGGACGACGCCCTCGGCACCCTCGCCCGCACCGGCTCCCCGCTCGTCCAGGGCGCCGCGCTGGCGGCCCGCGTCCTGCTCGACCTCGACGGTGCCGACACCCTCGGAGCCCGGGTCGCCGGCTGGGTCGACACGGCCACCCACCCCGAGGCCCGGCACCGGCTCGGCCGGCTGCTGACCGGCCTGCTCACGGCGGGCGGTCCGCTGCTGCAGTCCGCCCCCGACGCCCTCGGCCCGCTGCTCGACCGCGTCGACACCCTCCCCGACCGGGAGTTCCTGGACCGCCTCCCGGCGTTGCGCGGCGGCTTCGACGCCCTCGCACCCGCCGGGCGGGACCGCCTCCTGCGGACCGTCACCGACCGCCTCGGCGACCGGCTCGACCTCACCCTGGCCGCGCCACCCGAGCTGATCGCGCTCTGGACGGCGGCCGACGCGGCCGCCACGGCGGCCCTGGCGGCCCTGCGGCTGCCCGGCCTCACCGCCGCGGCGCCCACCGGGCCGGAGCCCGCTCCCGCCCCTGCACCGGCGGCGGCGGCCGACTCCGGACCCACCGTCCCCGCACCGCGGCCCGCGCACCGCCTCGCCCCCGCCGACCGCTGGCGCCTGCTCCTCGGCCGGGAACCCGAACGGCTCCCCGCCGACGCCCGCCGCTACGCCCACGCCCTCGACGAGCTCTACGGCGCCGGCCGCGGCGAAGGCGCCAACGACCTCGCCGGCGCCACCGGCGGCGACACCGGCGGCCAGGGCGCCTCCTTCCCCAGCGCCCGCGAATGGGCCGACGAACTCGACGCCCTGTTCGGCGCGGACGTCCGCGAGGAGGTGCTCGGCCGGGCCGTCGACGCCGGCCGCACCGACGTCCTCACCGAACTCGACCCCGACTCCGTGCGCCCCTCCGTCGACCTGCTGACCTCGGTGCTCAACCTCGCCGGAGGCATGCCCGAACAGCGCCTGGCCCGGCTGCGCCCCCTGGTGCGCCGCCTCGTCGAGGAACTCTCCCGCGAGCTCGCGACCCGGCTGCGCCCCGCCCTGACCGGCCTCGCCAGTCCGCGACCCACCCGCAGGCCCGGCGGCCGGCTCGACCTGCCGCGCACCCTGCGTGCCAACCTCGCCCACACCCGGCAGCTGCCCGACGGCCGGACGGTCGTCGTCCCGGAGCAGCCGGTGTTCAGCACCCGCTCCCGGAAGGAGGCCGACTGGCGGCTGATCCTGGTCGTGGACGTCTCGGGCTCGATGGAGGCCTCCGTCATCTGGTCCGCCCTCACCGCGGCGGTCCTCGGCGGCGTGCCGACCCTGTCCACCCACTTCCTGGCGTTCTCCACCCAGGTCATCGACCTGACCGACCGGGTGCCCGACCCGCTCTCCCTGCTGCTGGAGGTCAAGGTCGGGGGCGGCACCCACATCGCCGCCGGCCTCGCCCGGGCACGCTCGCTGGTGACGGTGCCGAGCCGCACCCTCGTCGTGGTCGTCAGCGACTTCGAGGAGGGCTACCCGCTGGGCGGCCTGCTCTCCGAGGTGCGCTCGCTGGCCGCCTCCGGCGTGCACCTGATGGGCTGCGCGGCCCTGGACGACACCGGGGCGCCCCGCTACTCGGTGCCCGTCGCGCAGCAGCTCGTCGCGGCCGGCATGCCCGTCGCCGCCCTCAGCCCCCTCGCCCTCGCCCGCTGGGTCGGCGACCGCCTCCGCGGAGAAACCCGATGACACCACCCACCACCCGCCTGCCCCCCGCGGCGCCGGACACCGTCGCGGCCGCCGTCGAGGGCCTCACCTCCCGGCTGCGCAAGAAGCTGGACGCCGCCGTCGAGCAGTACGCGGCGCTGCCCGTCACCGCCGCCGGTGACGGCACGACGGTCACCGTCGCCTGCGGCGAGGACGCCGTGGTCACCCTCACCCCCGGGCCGTCCGGCGCCGTCACCGACCACGAACAGGCACAGTGCAGCTGCCTGTTGGCACCGCGCTGCCTGCACCGGGCCGCCGTGCTGAGCGCCTGCCCGGTCGCCGACCCGGCGGCCGCCCCGGACACCGGCAGCGGCACCGACGCGCCCGCCGCCACCGACACCGGTACGGACCGGGGCACCGACCCGGGTACGGCCGCCGCCGAGCCGGCGGCCGAGACCCCCGCCGAGGCGGCCCGGCCGCTCACCGCGGCCCAGGTCCGCGCCGCGGCCGGACTCTGGTCGGCCACCGCCGCCGTGCTCGCCGCCGGCGTCCCGGCCGCCGGCGCCGTCCCGCAGGCCGAGCTGCTGCGGGCCGCCCACACCGCACGCCTCGCCGACCTGCACCGGGCCGAGGCGGCCGCCCTGCGGGTGGTCCGCGGCCTGCGCGGGGCGCGCGCCCGCCACGACGGCCACCGGTCGGCCGACCTGGTCGCGGCGCTGCGCGAACTCCTGCTCACCACGGGGCTGCTGACGGCCACCGAGGCGGGCTCCGCACCCTCCGACCCCGGCCTGCTCGGGACGGCCCGGCGGGCCTACCGGAGCGGCGGCTCGCTCCGCGTCCACGGTGTCTTCCGGGAGCCGGTGATCAGCGCGACCGGGTACGGCGGCGTGGTCACCCACCTGATCACCGAGGAGGGGAGCTGGTACTCCGTCGCCGACGTCAAGCCCGGCGGTCCGGCCCGGGCCCGGGGTGCCGGCACGGCGACCGTCACCGTGGGCGCCGCCGTGCTCAACCACGCAGAACTCTCCCGCGCCGGGCTGCTGATCGCCGGTGCCACCGTCTCCGAGGACGGCCGCCTGGGCTCCGGCAAGGGCGTCCGGGCGAGCGTCGCCAAGGGGCTGGACTGGACGTCCGGGCCGCTGGCCGCGCTGTTCGCCGTCCCCCTGGCGCGGGCCGCCGCCGACCGGCTCGCCGACGGGCCGGCCGCCGACCCCGAGCAGACCGGCCGCGTCCGGCGCCCGCTCGGCTGCGACCTCGTCGTCCTCGGCGTCGCCGCCGACTGCGTGCTCGCCCGCGAGGTGGACCCCGCCACCTCCACGCCCCACGGGCCGCTGATCCGCCTCGCGGCGGCCAACGGGCACCCGGACTTGGCGCACACCGGCAACCTCCGGCAGCTCGCGGCCCACCCCGGCGTCCGGATCCGGGTGCTGGCCCGGATCGACCCGGACCGCGCCGCCACCCTGTACCCGCTCGCGGTCGGGCCCGTCCCCGGCGCCGAGCGGACCCTGCGCCTGCCCGCCGAGTGGCGGGGCCACGCCGACCTCGGCTACGACACCCTCCAGGGCGCCCACTTCCCCCCGGCCGATGCCGGCGAAACTGTCGCCCCGCCGTACGGAGCCGCGGCCGACCCGCTCGCCGACTCCCCGCTGTGGCGGGTGCGCCGCCTGGTGGAGCTGGCCGTCACCGGAGGCCGCCGGGCCGCCGCCGAGGCCGCCCGCAGCGGGGATCCCCGCACCGACGCCGCCGCGCTGCGCCGCACCGGCTTCCACGGCGCGGCCGACCTGGCCACCGCCCTGGCCGGCGAGGCGGACCGCCGCCACCGCGACGTGTTCGGCCGGCTCGGCGACCCCGGCGCGGACCGGTACGCCTCCGCCTGGCTCGCGGCGGCCGTCCACCTCACCAGCGCCGAACGGGGCGTGGTGCGGGCCACCTGGGAGGCGTGAAAGCGCCGCCCGCGCTGCTCCTGCCCGTCCGCGCCGTCCGCGCCGTCCGCGCTGCCCGCGCCGCCCCGCCCCGGCCGGACGGCGCGGGCCCGCGGGCGGGTCGTGCCCGCGCGGCGGGCCACGGCGGTGGGACCGTGGAGTCATGTGCGGTCGATACGTCTCCACCACCGGTCCGCAGGACCTGGTCGAGCTCTTCGGGGTGACCCGGTGGGATCCGACCGAGGTCCTGGAACCCGACTACAACGTCGCCCCCACGAAGGACGTCTGGGCGGTCCTGGAACGGTCGGACCGGGAGACCGGCACCGTCCACCGGCAGCTGCGGGCGCTGCGCTGGGGCCTGGTGCCGTCCTGGGCGAAGTCCCCGGACGTCGGGTCCCGGCTGATCAACGCACGGGCGGAGACCGTCGCCGACAAGCCGTCGTTCCGCAAGGCCTTCGGCGCCCGCCGCTGCCTGCTGCCCGCCGACGGCTTCTACGAGTGGGCCGCCGTCCCCGCTCCACCCGGCGGTAAGGCCCGCAAGCAGCCGTACTTCATCGCCCCCGCCGACGGCTCCCTGATGGCGATGGCCGGCCTGTACGAGTTCTGGCGCGACGACTCCCGGCCCGACGGCGACCCGCAGGCCTGGTGGACGACCTGCACCGTCATCACCACCGACGCCACCGACGCGGCCGGCCGCGTCCACCCCCGGATGCCGCTCGCCATCGACCCCGGCGACATCGACGCCTGGCTCGACCCCGCGCACACCGACCCCGCCGGGCTGCGCGCGCTGCTCCACACCCCGGCCGGCGGCGAGCTCACCGCCACCGCCGTCACCACCGCCGTCAACAACGTGGCCAACAACGGCCCGCACCTCCTGGACCCGGCCCCGGACCCGGCCTGACGACGCCCGTCGCCGCGGGCCGGTCCGACCGCAGCGACCGGTCCGGACCTAGGGTGGGGTGATGAGAACCGGATACCGCCCCGTCCCCGCCCGGCAGGCCGCGCCGGAGGACGTCGACGCCATGGTGGACGCCCTGACGACCGCGTTCTTCGACGACCCGCTGTGGGGGCCGGCCTTCCCGGACGCCGGACGGCGCGCGGTGCAGGCGGCGGCGATGTGGCGGCTGTACGTGACCTCGGCGCTCCGGTACCCGTGGACGCTGGTGACGCCCGCCGTGGAGTCCGTCGCCGTGCTGATCCCGCCGGGCGGCACCGAGCTGGCGCCCGAGGACGAGGAGGCGCTGGAGCCGCTCCTGACGGAGGTCGCCGGTCCGGAGGTGGCCCGGGCGATCGGGGTCGTCTGCGAGCAGCTCGAAGCCGCGCGGCCGACCGGGCCGCACTTCTACCTCACCCTGCTCGGAACCCACCGGGACCACCGCGGCAAGGGCCTCGGCATGGGCCTGCTGGCGGAGGCGCTCACCAGGGTCGACGCCCTCGGCGCCCCGTGCTACCTGGAGTCGTCCAACCCCGCGAACGACGTCCGCTACGGCCGGCACGGCTTCGTCCCGCACGGCCGGGTCGCCCTCGCCTCCGGCCACGCCGTGACGACCATGTGGCGTCCGGCCCGCTGACCGCGCCCCCGCGGCGGGGAGCCGTCCGGCCCGTTGCTGGAGCGGGACTCGACCCCGGCTCGGGGGCCGCTGGAGCGCACCGTCCGGGGCACCGGCGACGTGGCAGGCTCTGTACCATGAATCGGTCGAATCACATCCCGGGCCCCGACGTGACCGTCCGTGGACTGCGGATCCCGAGCCTGTTGAGCACCCTGATCGCCCAGGGCCGGTGGCGCCACCCCGGCGACGACACGATGTCCCGGCTGATCCCCTGGTTCGAGGACCCGCTCGACTTCCTGACCAGCCTGGAGCGGATCGAGCGGGAGTCGGTCGCGCTGGACCGGATCGCCGACCACGAACCGGCCCAGCTGTTCCGCGAGGTGCGGGGAACCACCCGGGACACCCCCGTCGAACTGCCCTGGCTGGACGTCGAGCAGGCCGTGCTCATCGCGGTCTGCCGCTTCGCCGGCGACGACGTGGCCCTCGCCCTGGACTACCGCACCGACGCCGTCGACCCGCGCGTGGTGGGGACCGACATCTGGACCGACCCGCAGCTGTACGAGTGGCGCACGGTCGCGCCCACGTTCTCGGCCTTCGCCGCCGCGCTCAACCTGGCCGCCTGACGGGCCGTTCGGCAGGCGGCCGGCCCGCGGTCGGCGTGCGGCGGGCCCGCCGCACCGGCCCGGACGAAGCCCTCGACCGGACCGACCGCGGGGCGGCGGCGCGCGGCTGCCCGCGCAGCCGTCCTGACGCCCCGTCGTCCCGCAGGCGCCCCGCCATCCCGGGCACCGCCCGCGCGTCGGCCGACCCCGGCCGGATCGTCACTGGTAGTAGTTGTCCGCAGGCGGTGGGTTCCGGGTGCGGCCGTACGGCGGTGCCGGGGCGCTCCGCCCGGGCGGCGGGTCGAGCGGGCAGGAGCGGATCATGGGTGGCGGACGACGTACGGGCGCCGGGGCGCGGGAGTGCCGGTCCGGGATGTTCCGTCTGGAGGGCTACCTGGCCTGGGAGGCGGAGGTCGCCGCCGCCCGGCGCGAGGCGGCCGGCTTCGTCGAGCGCTTCCCGTGGCTGTCCACCGGCCAGCGCGAGGCGGTCCGGGAGGCCTACGAGGCCGAGCGGCTCGGCTTCGCGGAGGGTGTCTTCGAGCGGGCCGCGAAGCGCTCCCGCGGGGTGGCGGAGTTCTACCGGCGGCGCTGTCTGACGATCTGTACCCGCTGGGCCGGGGCCTGCGTCGCGGTGATGGCCGGCACGGCCCTGCTGGCGGCGCTCCCGGTGCTGCTGCGCGGATGACGCGGTCCGGCGCCGACCCCCGCGGAGGGGGCGGCGCCGGACCGTACAGGACCGGACCTAGTGGTGGCCGCTGCCGATCTTGCGGGCCTCCTCCGCGGTCGGCTTGGCGATCTGCCCGGACGAGCCGAAGTAGCCCACCGACAGGCGGTGCCTGACCCAGGCGAGCCGGTTCGGCTTCCCGTTGGGGCCGGTCGGCTCCGGCACCGGCGCGGGTGCCGGCTGGTCGTGCGCGGTGAGCCGGTGCATCTGGTCCTGCGCCAGCGGGGCGTGCACCTCGATGAACTCGCCGTGCGGAAGCCGCTTGATGACGCCGCTCTCCCGGCCGTGCAGGACCTTCTCCCGGTCCCGGCGCTGGAGGCCGAGGCACCAGCGCTTGGCCACGAAGAACACGATCACCGGGACGATGAAGAAGCCGACCCGCACGGCGTTGGTGATCGAGTTGATCGACAGGTGGAAGTGGGTGGCGATCAGGTCGTTGCCACCGCCGATCAGCAGGACCACGTACTCCGAGACCCACGCCGCGCCGAACGCGGTGCGCACCGGCGCGTTGCGCGGCCGGTCCGCGATGTGGTGCTCGCGCTTGTCGCCGGTGACCCAGGCCTCGAAGAACGGGTACGTCCAGATGGCGACCAGGACCAGCGGGAAGACCATCAGCGGGACGAACACCCCGAGGTTGAGGGTGTGGCCGCCCCACACCGAGATCTCCCAGCCGGGCATCACCCGCACCAGGCCCTCGGAGTAGCCCATGTACCAGTCGGGCTGGGCGTCGGTGGACACCTGGTCCGGCCGGTACGGCCCGTACGCCCAGATCGGGTTGACGGTGGCGATCGCGGACATCACCGCGACGATCCCGAAGACCAGGAAGAAGAAGCCGCCCGCCTTGGCCATGTAGATCGGCATCAGCGGCATGCCGATGACGTTCTTCTGCGTCCGTCCGGCCCCCGCGAACTGCGTGTGCTTGTGGTAGAAGACCAGGATCAGGTGCGCGGTGAGCAGTCCGACCATGATGCCCGGGATCAGCAGGATGTGTACCGTGAACAGCCGGGGGATGATCACCGTCCCGGGGAACTGCCCGCCGAAGATGAACATCTGCAGGTACGTGCCCACGACCGGCACGGACAGCACCGCGCCCTCCATGAACCGGATGCCGGTGCCCGACAGCAGGTCGTCGGGGAGCGAGTAGCCCATGAAGCCGTCGAACATGCCGAGGATCAGCAGCAGCGCACCGAAGATCCAGTTCAGTTCACGCGGCTTGCGGAAGGCACCCGTGAAGAAGACCCGCATCATGTGCACGAGCATCGACGCCACGAAGACGATCGCCGCCCAGTGGTGGATCTGCCGGATCAGCAGCCCGCCGCGGATGTCGAAGCTGATGTTCACGGTGGAGGCGTAGGCGTCCGACATCCGGACGCCGTTCAGCGGCCCGTAGGCGCCCTCGTAGACGACCTCGCTCATGCTGGGCTTGAAGAAGAACGTCAGCCACACGCCCGTCAGCAGGATGATGACGAAGGTGTAGAGCGCGATCTCGCCGAGCATGAACGACCAGTGGTCCGGAAAGACCTTGCGCAGGTTCGCCTTGGCCAGCCCGTAGATGCCCAGGCGCCCGTCCGTCCAGTCCGCGAGCGCCTCCGCGCGGTTGGCCGGCTGCGCCCGGGTCGACGCCGGGGCGGCGGGCGGGGACGACTTCCGGTCAGCGCGCATGGCGGCCCCCTCGCGGTGCGACGGGACGGTGCGCGGCCGGGCCCGGGCGGTGTGGCCGGGCCGGCCGCGAAGCCGGTCGTCGACGGTGGGCATCTGTGGTCATCGAAGCGCCTCTCCGGAAGGAAGGGCACCGCGCGAGGCGCCGTCCTTCGGCCCGGCGTGCTCGGGGTGCCCGCGTCGATGGCGGCCGTCGTGGAGCGGCGGCCGCCTGCGCGCCGGACGTCCGCCACGTTCGCTCGGCCACCGGCGCGACCCCGTCCCCCCGGTTGCCCGGAGTGACGGTTCGGTTACTCCTCTCATGCTGTCGTGTCGTCGTGGCGCACGCACGCTCATCAGGCCGTGTCGACCACCTCCACACCCTCGACCCCCCTCGGGCCGGCCGTCGGGGCCGGCGGCGGGAGCACCCCGACGACCCCGGCCCGGGACCGCCGGCCGCCGGCATCCGCGAAATCCGTACGACCGCTGTCCGACGCCTCTGGCATACTCCGCAGATTCGGGGCCGGGCGAAGATCCGTGTCGTCCGCCGCCCCGGGGATCGTGGAAGGAAGACGGGGATGGATCCGAGGAACGTGCTGCGGCGGTGGCCGCTGGTCGGGCGCGAGGCCCAACTGGGAGAGTTCGAGGCGGTCCTGCGGGACCCGCGCCGGGCGGGGTTCCTGGTCTTCGGGCCGGCCGGCGTCGGCAAGTCCCGGCTGGCGGAGGAGTGCGCCGACCTGGCGGCCGCGGCCGGGCACCCCGTCGGACGGGCCCTGGCCACCGCCGCGGCGGCCTCGGTGCCGCTGGGCGCCATCGCCCACCTGCTCCCCGCCGGCGCCGACCTCTCGGACCCGGTCGCCGGATTCGCCGAGGTCGCCCGGCTGCTGTCCGCCCGCCCGCCGGGCACCCCACCGCGCCGGACGGTGCTGCTGGTCGACGACGTCCACCTGCTCGACGCCACCTCGGCCGTGCTGCTGCGCCAGCTGATGGACGCCGGGGTGGTCCTGCTGCTCGGCTCCGTCCGCGCGGGCGAGGCCGGCGGTGAGGCCGTCGCCGCGCTCGGACACGGCGACGCCGTCCACCAGACGGACCTGGCCGCCTTCGGACTCCGGGAGGTCGAAACCCTGCTGGAGCAGGTGCTGCGGGGCGCCGTCGGACGCAACTCCGCCGGCCAGCTGTTCGCCGCGAGCGGCGGGAACCCGCTCTACCTGCGGGAGTTGGTGGTCGGTGCGGTCACCACCGGGGCGCTCACCAGCGACGGCGAGATCTGGGAGCTCGCCGCGGGCCGCCTGCCCGGCACCCGCCGGCTGACCGACCTGATCCGGGCCCGCCTCGCGGTCGCCCCGCCGGCCGGCCGGTGCGTCCTCGACGTCCTCGCCCTGTGCGAGCCGCTCTCGCTGGCCAGGCTCACCGCGGAGGCCGGCGAGGAGACCCTCGACGGGCTGGAACGCTCCGGGCTGCTCGTCGTCACCCAGGAACGCCGCCGCACCGCCGTACGGCTCGCCCACCCCCTCTACGGCGAGGTGCTGCGCGCCGAGATGACCGCGCTGCGCCGCCGCGAGACCCTCCTGCGGCACGTCGCCCTCACCGAGCGCAGCGGCGCCCGCCGCCGCGAGGACGCCCTCCACCTGGCCACCCACCAGCTGGCCGCCACCGGCACCGCGGACCCCGCGCTGCTCGTGCACGCCGCCGTGCTGGCCGCGCACGCCCGGGAGTACCCGCGCGCGCTGGGCCTGCTGCGGGCGGTGCCGAGGGAGCAGCACGGTTTCGCGATCCGGCTGCTGCTCGGGCGGACCCTGTACGAGGCGGGGGACTTCGAGGAGGCGGAGGCGGAACTGGCCGCCGCCGACGCGCTCGCCGCCGACGAGCAGGACGTGCTGACCGCCGTCCTGATCCGCACCCAGAACCTCGTCTGGGGGCTCGGCGCGCCGTACGCGAGGGTCCTGGCGGTCATCGACGCGGCCCGCGACCGGGTCCGCAGCCCCTTCGGCGTGCGGGCCCTGGTCGTCAACGAGGCCGGTACCGCCTTCGCGGCGGGGGAGTTCGCGCGCAGCCTCTCCCTCTGCGCCGACCTCGAACCCGGGCCGGCGCAGGCGCCGGACGACCGGCTGTGGCTGATGGCGGCGACGGCCCGGTCCGCGGCGCTCGCGTTCCTGGGCCGCGGCGAGGAGGCCGTGGACTGGGCCCGCCGGGTGCTCGCCGCCCACCCGGCCGCCGGCACCGACACCGAGGCGTACGCCGTGGCCACGCACGAGGCGGCCCACCTGTCCGTCCTGGCCCTCGCACTGACCGAGTGCGGGCAACTCGCCGAGGCCCGTGCGGTGGGCGAACGGGCGTACGCGGGCCTCGCCGACGCCGGGGTGTACACCGAACGCCGGCTGCTCGCCTTCCACCTGGGCCGCGGCGCCTGGCTGGCCGGGCACCCCGCCCGGGCCCGCCGCTGGTTCGCGGAGGTCGCCCGGGCGTCGCGCCCGCACACCGCGGTCGCCCTGCCGATGGCCCTGGCCGGGATCGCCGGCTGCGCCGCGCTCCAGGGCGACCTGGCGGCCGCCGAGGCGGCGCTCGCGGAACGCGCGGACCTGCCGGGCGCGACGGTCATGCCCGAGGAGCAGCTCGGCGAGGCCTGGCTGCACGTCGCCCGGGGAGAGTTGACCCGCGCCCGCGCGCTGCTCGCCGAGGCCGCCGAGGAGGCCCGCACGCGCGGGCAGGTCTCCTTCGAGGCCGTCCTGCTGACCGACCTGGCCCGGCTCGGGCAGGCCCGGGAGGTCGCCGACCGGCTGGCGGAGATCGCGGCCGGGTGCAACGGGCCGTTCAACGCGGCGCGCGCCGAACTGGCCGGTGCGCTGGCCGCGCAGGACCCGGACCGGCTGCTCGCCGTCTCGGCGGACCTGGCGGCGATCGGCGCGGACCTGCCCGCGGCCGAGGCCGCCACGGCCGCCGCCGTCCTGCTGCGGGAGGACGGACAGGCCCGCCGGGCCACGGCCGCGGCGGTCCGTGCCGAGGAGCTGGCGGCGCGCTGCGAGGGGGCCAGGACGCCGGCCCTGCGGCTCGGCGAGGAGGCCGCCCGGCTGACCGGGAGGGAGCAGGAGATCGCCCTGCTCGCCTCCCGGGGCATGCTCAGCAAGGACATCGCCGCCCGGCTGACCATCTCCGTCCGGACGGTCGACAACCACCTGCAGCGCATCTACGCCAAACTCGGCGTCACCACGCGCCGGGAGCTCACCGGCCGCTTCGGCTGAGACCGGACCGGGCTGCGCCCGGGGCGCCGGTCGTGTCCGACCCGCCCGGCTCGCCCGGGTCGCCCGTTGCGGCGGCCGGGCGCAGGGCGAGCAGCCCGTACAGGCCGCCGGACACCACCAGCCCCACCGCGAACGAGACGTCGGCCCCGTCCATGGCCCGCGCCACCGGCCCGGTGTAGAGCGTGGTCGACAGGAACGGGAGCATCGCCGCCAGCCCGACCAGGTAGCAGGACAGCCCGCGCCAGGCCCAGCGGCCGTAGCTGCCGCGGTCGTCGAAGATGTCCTCGATCGAGTACCGGCCCCGGCGGACGGCGTAGTAGTCGACCAGGTTGATCGCCGTCCATGGGACCAGCACGTACAGCATCAGCAGGATGAAGGTGTTGAAGCTGCCGAGGTAGTCCTCGGGCAGGACGAGCGCCATCCCGAGCACCACCGCACCGACCGCGAGCACGGCGCCCGCCCGCAGCACGGCCGTCGGCCGCCGGCGCCGGAACGCGTCCACGCCGCTCACCGCCGTCAGCATCGCCCCGTACGTGTTCACGCCCATCACCCCGACCAGGGCCAGCGAGGACACCAGGACGGCCGCCGTGCCGAACCCGGGCAGCATGCCGTCGCCCGCCCGGAGCAGCGCGGTGACGGCGTCGGTGCCCGGCAGCCGGCTGCCGAGGAAGGCACCCAGCGACATCAGCCAGACCGCGGAGGAGGCGGCGCCCGCGTACGTCCACCCGATCACCCGGCGGGCGTCGGCGTCCGCGGGCAGGTAGCGCGAGTAGTCCGACACGTAGACGGCGTAGCTGATCTGGTAGCCGGCCGCGGCCGCGAAGGTGGCCAGGAACGCCGTCCACTGACTGCCGGCCGGCGCCACGTCGACCGGCGCGTCCCACCAGTGGACGACGGCGCCCACCGTCAGCACCCCGAACACCGCGATCAGGATCCAGCTCAACGCCCGCTGCACGGCGTGCAGCAGATCGTGCCCGACCAGGGCCAGCACCACCGCGACCACGGACAGCACGGGGTACCAGAGCGCCGGACCGCCACCGGCGACCTGGCCGAGCCCCTGGGCGGCCAGCACGACGTTGAAGACGTTGAACCCCAGGTAGACGAAGACCACCGCGGCGAACGGCAGCACGGCGCCGCGCACCCCGAACTGCGCCCGGGACTGGATCATCTGCGGCAGCCCCAGCCGGGGCCCCTGATTGGCGTGCACCGCCATGAACACCGTGCCGAAGCAACCGCCCAGGACGACGGCCGCCACCGACCGGCCCACCCCCAGGCCGAGCGACGGACCGATGAAGCCGATGACCAGCGTGGTCAGCACGAAGTTCCCGGAGAACCAGAACGGCCCCTGGTGCCAGACCCGGCCGCGGCGCTCCTCGGGCGGGACGAAGTCGATGGAACGGGTTTCGAGCACGGACGGGGTCGCGCGGCCGTGGCGGGCGGCGGGTGGGTGGTGCACAGGACATCCTCAGGTGTGGGTAAGGGGGACGCCGGCCGGTCACCGGCAGGCGTACGTGAACGTGGTGGCGGAGCGCACCCGGCCCGGCGACAGGACCTCCAACTCGGCGGTGGCGGTCACCGTCCCGGGCCCGTCGAACGACCAGCGCAGGGTGACCTCGGTCTGCCGCACCCCCCGCTCGACCGTCTGCCGCAGCGGGCCGGAGACCCCGCCGTCGCTGCGCAGCCAGCGGTACTCGACGGTGCCGGCGCCGCCGTCCGTCAGCAGGGTCGCCGACACCGTGACGGTGCGGTCGCAGCCCGGCCCGCCGGCGTCGGAGCGGACGGCGACACCGGTCACCGCGAGCGGCGGGTGGGTGCGCTGCCAGAGCAGGCCGCCGAGAACGGCGGCGGCCAGGGCGGCGGCCAGGGCGGCAGGGCGCAGCCGCCGGCGGGCCCCGCGCCCGCGCGGCGCGGGCACCGGTGCGCCGCGGCCGGCACCCGGTGCGCCCCAGACCGCGTCGTCGAGCAGGGTGGCACTGGTGGCCTCCTCGACGGGCTCCCGGTCGCCCCGGAACTGACGGATCGTCACTTCTTCGTGGAGGCGGTCGATCCGGACGGTCGGCTCCTCGGAGCGTCCGTGGGCCTGGCGCGGGTCGGGTCGTGCGGACATGGCTCCCCCCAGGGGCGGCGAGGTCTAGAGAACGGGGCTGCAGTCGTCGGAACGCAGCACCTTGTACGTCCCGTTGCCGGCGGCCGACGCCGGGACGGTCGTCACCTGGACCCCCCAGTAGAGGGAGGTGTCGGCCGAGCCGAAGGCGTGGCTGTAGGTGCCGCTGAACGCCGTCCGCCCCTGGGGCAGCGTGATCCGGTCCGTGGCCACGGTGGTGCCCGGGCCCGGGCTGCTGCCGTGGAACCAGGTGAGGACCAGCGTCCCGGCGGCCGCGCCGTCGGACTTCACGCTCACCACGCCCTGGGCGCCGTACCGGCCGGAGCAGCCGAACTGGGACACCGACAGCGCGAGCACCCGCAGCGCGGCGGGCGCCGGAGCGGTCGGCGTGGTCACCGGGGCGGACGGCCCCGCGGTGGGGGGCGGCGCCACCGGCGTGGCCGCCGCCGTCGGCACCGCGGGGCCCGGAGGGGCGCCGCCGCCGGGTGCCGCGGGACCGGGCACCGGGGCCCCGGGGACGGCCGCCCCACCCGCACCCGGAGCCCCGCCGGGAGCGGACGGGCCACCGGCACCGACCGGGGCTCCCGGCTCCGCGCCCGGGGCCGGGGCGTCGGCGGGCCCCGCGGTGCCCGGCGGCTGCTCCCCGGGCTGCGGGTCGGCCGCCGGCTGATCGGTGGGCTGCGCGTCCGGCGTGCCGGACTGCGGGGCCGCCCGGGACGGCTCGTTGCCGGCCTCGGCGGCCGGCCCGGAGCGTTCGGAGGCGAGCGCGGACACCGTCAGCGCCCCCGCCACCAGCAGCGTCGCGGCGGCCAGCGCCACCGGCCCGCGCCGGAGGCCCCGGCCCCGGCCGCCCGGGTGGTCGCCCCGCGGACCGTCGGAGGGCCGACCGTCGGAGGGCGCGGTCAGGGTGGTGGAGGCGAGCGCGGTCGAGCCGGACGCCCCGCCCGTCCCGGAGGAGCCCAGCAGCAGCGGGAGCGCGGTGAGCAACGCGGCCATCCGCCGGTGCCCGCGCACCTCCCAGTCCTCGCCGTACGCGGCGGTCGCGGCCGCCTCCAGCTCCGCCGCGAACGCGGCCGCGCCGCGCGGCCGTTCGGCCGGACGCTTGGCCAGGCCACGGCGGATCAGCGGGCGCAGCGCCTCCGGTGCCCGGTCGTCCGGGATCGGCGCCTCGACGTGCTGGACCGCCAACTCCAGGGCGGTCGTGCCGGTGTAGGGCTTGGCGCCGGTCAGGCACTCGAAGAAGACGGCGGTCGCCGCGTACACGTCGGTCAGCGGGGTCACCGGCTGCCCGGCCCACTGCTCGGGGGCCATGTACGGCGGCGTGCCCGTCACCGCGCCCGCCGAACCGCTGGCCACCGCGATGCCGAAGTCCACCAGCTTGGAGGCGCCGTCGACACCCACCAGCACGTTCTCGGGCTTGTAGTCCCGGTGGACCACACCGGCGGCGTGTGCGGCGGCCAGGCCCAGCAGCGAGCCCTTGAGCACGGTGAGTGCCGCCTCGGCGCCGGTCGGGCCCTCCTGGTGGAGCAGCGCGCGCAGGGCGACGCCGTCCACCAACTCCATGACGATGGCGGCCCGTTCGTCCTGCTCGACGTAGTCGTACAGCCGCGTCACGTGCGGCGACCTGATGCCCGTCAGCAGCGCGGCCTCGGCCCGGAACGCGTCCGGCGCGCCGTTCGTCAGGTACTTGATCGCGACCAGGCCGCCGGAGGCGTCGTGTGCCGCCTCCACCACCCGCCCGCACGCTCCCCGTCCCAGCTCCCGCCGGGTCGTGTAACCGGGCACCTCCCAGTGCGCGTTCCCGCTCATCGCCTCTGTCGTCCGTTCTTCGTCTTCGTCTTCGTGTTCGTCTTCGTGTTCGTGGTGCTCGTCGCCGCGGTGGCCGCCGCGCGGTACGGCGTCACAGCTGCAGGCGCACGGTGCCGGTGGTGATCTCGACGTCGTCGACCAGGAACGGGTGACGGTTGCCGGCACCCTCGGCGGCGAGGAAGGTCAGCGTCAGTGTCTGCGGCCCGGCGGAGACCGGTCCGTTCGCCACGGTCAGCTCCCGGCGCACGTAGTCGTCGCTCCAGTCCTTGTTGGTGAAGGAGTCCGACGCGTACGTGACCCCGTCCTCGGAGGTGAGGGACACCAGCAGCTCGCGGAAGCCCCGGTCGGCCGCCCGGGCGTCCTCGACGCGCAGCCAGTACGAGACGCGGACGGACGTGAAGGCGGGCACCGTGAACGTCCTGGACACCGTGTCGGCGCCGACGCCGTGCCCGCCCAGCGCGGCCTTCCAGGTGCCGGAGTGCGCCGGGGCCGACGGCCCATCGCCGATCGGCCGGTAGCCGGGGGTGGTCGAGGTCTGGTGCCATCCGGTGGCGCCCAGCTCGAACCCTCCGTTGGCCGGCGGGTCGGTCCGTGCGTGCGCGGACGGGGCCAGGGCCGGCTGTCCCAGCGCCACGACGGCGGCCACGGCGCCGAGGTGTCCCGTCCATCGTCGGTTCTTCATCGGTTCTCCTGTGGGGTGTGCGGGTGCGGCGCGGGCCGGGTGCCGCGCGCCGGTCACAGCAGATCAAGATCGCCCGGGCCCGGTCGTGAGTAGCCGCTACTCATCCCCGCGGGCACCGCCGCGCGGCAGACTCCCGACACCGACCCCTGTCCGAGCCCACTGCGCCCAGCGAGGTACCCGCCGATGACCCACGCCCCCACCGCGACCACCCGGATCGCCTGCCTGCAGATCCCCCTCGCGGTGGGCTCGCCTGACGCCAACCGCGCCCGCGCGGCCCGCGCGATCACGGCCGCGGCCCGGCTGGGCGCCCGGATCGTCGTCCTGCCGGAGCTCACCAACAGCGGCTACCGGCTGGCCGGGCCCGCCGAGGCCGCCGCGCTGGCCGAACCGCTGGACGGCCCGACCGTCACGCAGTGGCGGCACCTGGCCGCACGCCACGGCCTGCTGGTCGTCGGCGGCCTGTGCGAACGCGACCCGGCCGGGCAGCTGCGCAACTCCGCGGTGGCGGTGGACGCCACGGGCCTGCTCGCGGTCTACCGCAAGGCCCACCTGTGGGACCTGGAGAGCACGATCTTCGTGCCCGGCGACGAGGCCCCGCCCGTCGTGGAGACGGTGCACGGACGGATCGCGCTGATGGTCTGCTACGACCTCGAATTCCCGGAGTGGGTCCGGATCCCCGCCCTGAACGGCGCGGACCTGCTCTGCGCGCCGGTGAACTGGCCGGTGCTGTCGCCCGTCGCCGAGGGGACGCCGATGGAGGTGGTCCGGGTGCGTGCGGCGGCGGCCGCCAACCGGATCTTCGTGGCCGCCTGCGACCGGACGGGGAGCGAGCGGGGCACGGAGTGGGTCGGCGGCTCGGTCGTCGTGGACCCGGACGGCATGCCGGTGGCCGGGCCGCCGTACGACGGCGGCCCGGCACTGCTGCTGGCGGACTGCGCGCTGGGGCAGTCCCGTTCCAAGGCCCTCGGCCCGCGCAACGACGTGCACCGGGACCGCCGGCCGGCGCTCTACCGGGCCTGCCGGGCGGACACCGGCTGACCGTCAGTCGTCGCCGCCGTCCGCGCAACCCGTCCGAGGACCGCCCGGATGGGCGACGGTGCAGGTGTCCGCGCCCGGCCCGCCGTTCAGGACGTCGCCCTCGACGGCGGCCCCGTACAGCTGGTCACGGCCGTCCTCGCCGAGGAGGGTGTCCCGGCCGCTGCCGCCCAGGAGGGTGTCGTCCCCGGGCCCGCCGCGCAGGACGTCGTCGCCCGCACCGCCGACGATCACGTCCGCGTCCCGGCCACCCTGGAGGACGTCGTCGCCGGCGTCGCCGAACAGGTTGCTCCGGAGGGCGGTGGCGTTGGAGATCCGGTCCGATCCGGTACCGCCGATCACGGTGATCCAGTGCAGCGAGCTGCCGCCCGGGGTCCCATCGGGCCGGTCGATCAGGACGGTGTCGTCACCGTCCCGGGTGTCGATCCGGATGCCCTGCACCCGATGGTCGGGGTTGTAGCACCTGACGACCGGACCGATCGGCGGGAGGCAGCCGTGCCCGGTGCGGACGAGACCCGATCCGCTGGTACGGATGGTCACGGTGCCCGGGGGGCCGAACCCCCACGACGTGTGGTCGAACACCTGGACGTCGTCGTTCCGGCCCGGCCCGGCCGTGAAGGAGAGCACCCCGTCGGGGTCCACCTCCACGAACGCGGAGGCGAGCACCGGGTCGCCGACCGGAGGTGCCGTCGCGGGTGCCGTCGGAGCTGTCGTTGCGGGGTCCGTGACGGCGGCCTGCGCCGTGGCGCCGCAGAGTGCGGCCTGGGCGAGGACGACGGCCGCGGCCGCCGTCGCGGCCACGGCGGCTCCGGAGCCCGTGCGGTGGAGAGTCATCGTAGGTCTTCCTGGGTGGTCGGTTCGTACCGGTGGTCGTCGAGAACGGCGAAGCGGTCGCCGGCCCGGGAGGTGTCAGCGGTCCCGGCCCGACGGCCGCCAGGAGCAGCGGCGGCGCCGCAAGGGCGGGAGGGGCCAACGGTCAACGCCCGGTGGGGAGATCGGGTCCGGCCGGGATGACGGCGATGCCGGCCGTGGCGTGCGCGTACAGCCGCCCGCCGTCCATGCCCACCAGCTGGGCCTGCGCGGTCGCCAGCGTCCGCCCCAGGTGCACGACCTGCGCGCTGCAGTGCAGCATGCCGAGGCCGACCGGCACGGGCCGGACGAAGTTCACGTTCAGCTGCACCGTCGAGATGCCGGCACCCGGCGGGAGCAGCGTGAGCACCGACGCGCCGAGCACGGAGTCCAGCAGCGTGGCGAGGTAGCCGCCGTGGACCGTCCCGTTGATGTTGCCGAGACCCGGGTCGGTCTCACCGGCCGCCGTGGCATGACCCGGCCGGACGGCGGTCAGCGAGAATCCGAGCGTGGTGGAGATCGCGGGCGGCGCGATCCGGCCGTCGACCACGGCTTGCAGCAGCTCCTCTCCGGACAGGGCCGCCGGGCCGGCAGCCGGCGCGGACGATTCCGGGGAGGAGGATGTTCGGGGGTTGGGTACCGTCATGCCTGAATCCTCGGTACCGCCGGGAGCCGCGCCATGAGTAGCCGCTACTCACCTTTCCGGCCGGTGCCGGGGCGGCCCGGCCGAGCGGACGCGCAGTCACTGCCCGGAGGCCGCGATCTCCCGTCGGCTCTCACGCCGTGCCGTGTGGACCGCCGTCCGCCGGGTCGGCGGCGACGGGCTGCGGACCCGTGCCGGGTGGCCCGTCGGCGGCTTCGGTGTCCTCGGTGTCCTCGGTGTCCTCGGTGCCCGCGGTGCCCTCGGGCCGGTCGGGTCCGTGGACGGCGACCAGGCCCGGGGCGGCGCCGTCGCCGTACGTCATCAGCCCCAGGACGGGGGGCGTGGTGCCGGGGAGCGTCAACCCCCGGTGGCGCCAGCGGTCGAGGAGCGCGTGGTAGATCGGCTCGCTCGTGCAGGTGGTGGCGCCGGGGCAGGTGGGAGCAGGATCGTGGGTGTCCATCTCTCTCCTCTGGGTGCGATTCCGGCTGACTGCGGGGCTTCGGGGCGGTTCGGCGTCGGGCCCGTCGGTGGGGGCGGCGGGAGAGTCGTCGGTGCTCGACCGATCGGTACCCGTGCTCGCAGGATCGTTTCTTCACTCGTCCCGCCCGGGGCCACGCCCGTCCCGTCCGCGCCTGTCCCGCGCGCGCCCACGCCCACGTCTGTCCCGGCCACCCGGCGGGTCCTCGGAACGCGGCGACGGCAGGACGGCCTCCGGGGCGGGGGCCGGTTCGGAGGCCGCCCGCATGCTCATGACGTCGCGGACCAGGCCGTTCCAGTCCTCGGCGAGGTCGGTGTACTCGGCGGACATCTCCGCGATGACCAGTTCGGCCTGGGAGAGGTCGCTGCGGGTCTGCGAGAGCAGACCGATGAGGGAGTGGACGCGCAGTTCGAGCGCTTCCTGCTCGCGCACGCGCCGGTCCAGGAAGGCGAGTTGGCCGGCCAGGGCCTCGCGCTGGATCGTCACCTCGCGCTGTTCCGAGGCCACCACGGCGAGGTGCCCGGAGAGCCGGTCGCTCGTCGTACTGATCCAGCGGTTGACCCGGACCAGGGCTATCTCCGTGACGATCACGCCTGCGAGCAGGCACCCCGCCAGGGCCGGCACCCAGGGCCGGCACCAGCCGCCGACGATGCAGAGCGCAAGGCCGGCAAAGGGAACGGAAAGCCTAGTGATCGGAGCTGCGAACTTTGCCACGCTGACTTTTCACCTCCAGAACGGCACGCTGTCATCCCGCCGCCTCTTTCCGGCTCTCCTGCTGCAGGCTGATCGCTTGCGCGATGGTGGCGAGGAGGAACCGGCGGATGACGGGGTCGGTGATACCCCAGGCGTCGGCTGCTTCCTCGGGGCTGATGGGGTGTGAGCGTACTCGCACGGGAAGATTGTTGGCGGATTCTGCAGAGATAACGCCCCCGCGCACCAGAAGGTCGCGAAGCTCGACCCTGACGGCATCGGCGATGCGTTCGAACTGGGTCGGATGGGGAAGCGTCTCGCCCTTGAGCATGCGGCCCACCGCCGACTGGCTCATGCCCACGTCCTCGGCCAGGGCCTTCCGCCCCCCGGCCCCCGGCCGCAGGTCGTAGCCCGCCCGCTCCGCGGCCGCGTGCACCGCGTCGCCGAACCGGAGGGCGGTCGAGGTCTGCTCCGGGTCCTTGCCCATGCTGGATGCCATGGGGGAAGGCTACCGCGCTGCATGTTCAGGACATGCAGGCGTGCACGCCTGCATGATGATGATCGCCGGTATATACAGGATGATTTGACGCAATATCGGACCGGAATACCTTGCATGCATGCAAGTGCTGCTGTTAGCGTCTCCGATCACCCTGACGAGGGCTTCACGCCGTACGAGGGAGGCAGTCCTGACATCCTGTGAAGTCGACGATCTGATGTCGACCCTGATCGATCACGCCCGGGCGGGCGACCCGGTGGCCTGGAGCGAGTTCTACCTCCGGTACCGCGGCCCGCTGGTGACCTACCTTCTGCGGCGCACGAGAGGCGACCGCGCGCTGGCCGAGGATCTGACCCAGGAGACGTTCGTCCGCGCGATGCGCGCCATTCGCGGTTATCGATGGACCGGGACCGATTTCTCTGCATGGCTGATCACTATTGCTCGAAATCTTCTCAACGATCACTCCAGGCGAGCCATGAACACCGAGATTCCGGTATTCGAGATCCCCGAGCGGGATTCCGGCGTGAGCGTCGAAGGTCTCGTCATCTCTGCGTTCGAATCCGCCGAGAGCGCGGCCCGGCTCGAATTCGCCATGACAAAGCTCACCCGGGCGCAGCGGGAGGCGATCAGGATGCGGTACTGGGACGGCCTCACCGCGCGTCAGATCTCCCAGCGCACGGGCAAGGGCGTGGGGGCGATCAAGACGCTCGGCTACCGGGCCAGGGAACGGCTGCGGCAGGAGCTCACCGAATCCCACTGAACGGCGCACTCCGTGCCGGCCGGCGCCGCTGTCGGTGGTGCGGGGGATGCTGGTCGGCGAGGGCAACGGGAAGAGGGGTGCGCGATGGGGTTCGTCGGTGAGGTCTGGCGGCTGGTCCGGCTCCGGGAGCCGGGGCCCGGCGAGCCGGGATCCGAACCGGGTTCCGCGCAGGGGTCGGAGCCGGTGGGCGAGATCGTGATCGACGATACCGACTTCCCGTGGCTGCACGGCCGGTTCGTGCCGGGTCCCGCGTACCCGGCGGTCGAGCCGCTGTTCGTCCGGTCGGCCGCGCTGTCCGAGGCGGAGGACTGGGAGGCGTTCGACGAGGTCTACCGGCGGATCCGGGCCGCCGTGTCGCTCGGTTCACCGGCCGGGCCGGTGCCCGAGTTCCTGCTGCACATCGAGGGCGACCGCGCCTGGTTCCGGTGGAGCGACGAGCCGTTCGGTGACGACCCGGAATGACCTGCGGGGCGCCGGCCGGCCCGGTCGGGTCCGCCGCGCCCGGTGCCCCGCCGCGCCGCCGTTCGGCGTGTCGGGTGCCGCCCGGTTCCGAGCCCGGCATTGTGGGCGGTATGCGTACTTATGTCCGTTGCGTTCAGTCGGTGCGATGACCGGCCTCCGCCCGGGGCGGCGTGACGTCCTGTCAGGGCTGTGTCTCCTGGCCGCCACGGCCGTCGGCGCGGTCAGGGCGGGGGGACCGGCCGCGGCACGCGGGCCGTCACCGACCGCCCCCGCGCCGGCCGAAGACGCCGGGGAGCAGGCCGGATCCGAGCAGGCCGGATCCGAACAGGTGGGTTCCGAGCAGGTCGGATCCGCGCTGCGCGAGATGCGCGGGATGTGGATCGCCTCGGTGGAGAACCTCGACTGGCCCGCCGCGTCCGGGCTGTCCGCCGACCGGCTGCGCGCGGACTTCGCCGACCTCCTCGACCGGGCCGGGTCGATCGGCCTGAACGCCGTGTTCGTGCAGATCCGGCCCGCGGCCGACGCGTTCTGGCCGTCCCCGTTCGAGCCGTGGTCCCAGTGGCTGACGGGCGTTCAGGGCGTCGACCCCGGTTGGGACCCGCTGGACTTCATGGTGGAGGCCGCCCACCGGCGCGGTCTGGCGTTCCACGCCTGGTTCAACCCGTACCGGGTCTCGACGCAGGCCGATCCCGCCCGGCTGGCCGCCGACCATCCGGCCCGGCTGAACCCGCACTGGGTGGTGCCCTACGGCGGCCGGCTCTACTACGACCCGGGCCTGCCGGAGGTCCGCCGGTTCGTGCAGCGGGCGATGCTGGACGCCGTCACCCGGTACGAGCTCGACGGCGTCCACTTCGACGACTACTTCTACCCCTACCCGGTGGCCGGCGAGGACTTCCCGGACGACGCCGCGTACGCCGCGCACGGCGCCGGCTTCCCGGACCGGGCGGCCTGGCGCCGCAACAACGTGGACCTGCTGGTCTCCGAGATGCGCGAACAGGTGCTCGCGGCCCGCCCCGAAGCCGCCTTCGGGGTCAGCCCGTTCGGCGTGTGGCGCAACGCGCGCACCGACCCGGAGGGCTCCGACACCGCCGCCCTCCAGTCCTTCGACGCGCTGCACGCGGACACCCTGCACTGGATCCGCAGCGGCTGGCTCGACTACGTGGCCCCGCAGTTGTACTGGCCGATCGGCTTCGCCGCCGCGGACTACGCCACCCTGGCGCCCTGGTGGGCGGCCCGGACGGAAGGTACCGACACCCTGCTGTGGACCGGCCAGGCCGCGTACCGGGTCGGCGCGCCCACGCCCCCGGGCTGGCAGGACCCGGCGGAACTGTCGCGCCACCTGGCGCTCGACGCCGGACTGCCGCAGATCGGCGGCACCATCATGTTCAGCGCCCGGCACGTGCTGGCCGACCCGCTCGGCGCGATCAGCCTGCTGGCGGCCGAGCACTGGGCCCGTCCCGCGCTGACGCCCGTGCCGCCGCGTCTCGGCGGTGCTGCCGCGGCGCCGCCGGCCCCGGTGGTGAGCGTCACGGGCAGCGGCCCGGACGGGCTCCACCTCGCCTTCCGTGGCGCGGCGGGCAGCACGCCGTTCCGGTACGCCGTGTACGCCCGGGCGGTACCGGACCCCTCGACGGGCGCGTTCGCGGCGGGGGGCGCGGTCGGCCCGGTCGCCGTCGTGCCCGGCCCGGTGGGCCGGTTCACCGTCGCGGACGTCGGCGACGCCTGGCGCTACGCGGTCACGGCCGTGGACCGCGTCGGGCGGGAGAGCCCGGCCGGCCCGGTGGTCCGCGTGGCGGGCTGATCCGGCATCCGGCGCCCGGTGCCCGGCACCGTGCGGCCACCGTGCGGGCGGGTTCGGTGCGGCTTCGGTGCGGCTTCGGTGGCCGGGGCGCCGGTGTGGGAGGCGCCCCGGCCCCTGGGGGAGGGTGCCGGCCGTGCGCGCGCACGGCCGACCTGCTCGACAGCCCGTCATCGGGGGGTGGCGGAGCTGTCGTGATCAGGGATGCTAGACCCGGCCCAGCCCGAGGGGAAGCCCTTTGACCTGCGGTTTCTGCGGCCGCGAACATGTCAGCGCGAGCGGGTGGCCGGACGGGGACCGAAGGGGGCGGCCCCCGTCCCGCCCCGGTCCGCCCCCGACCGGGCGGTGGGCCGGGCCCGTGACGAGTGCGGAGAGGAAGAACCCATGACCGCCGCGTACGAGACCATCCGCACCAGGCTGGACGGCAACGTCCTGTCCGCCACCTTCGACGCCCCGCCGATCAACCTCATCGGCCCCGAGGTCGTCCGCGACCTGGTCGGCCTGCTCGACGAGCTCTCCCGTCCGGGCGCCGCGCGGGTGGTGGTCTTCGACAGCGCGGATCCCGACTTCTTCCTCCCGCACGTGGACCTGACCAAGGTGGCCGAGTACACCGCCGAGGCCGCGAAGGGCGCCGGCCCGGGGGACGCCTCGCTGGGCATGGTGTTCCGCAGGCTGAGCGAGAGCCCGGCCGTCACGGTGGCCAAGCTGCGCGGCCGCGCGCGGGGGGCGGGCAGCGAGTTCCTCCTCGCGTGCGACATGCGCTTCGCCGCCCGCGAGAGCGCCGTCCTGGGCCAGCCCGAGGTCGCCATCGGTGCCCCGCCCGGTGCGGGTGCGATCCAGCACCTCACCCGTCTGCTCGGCCGGGGTCGGGCCCTCGAAGCCGTGCTGACCTCGGCCGACTTCGACGCCGAACTCGCCGAGCGCTACGGATGGGTCAACCGCGCGGTGCCCGACGCCGAGCTCGACGGCTTCGTGGCCGGCCTCGCCGCGCGGATGGGGGAGTTCCCCCGCGATGCGCTGGTCGCGGCCAAGGCGGCCGTCAACGCCGTCAGCCTGCCGTCGTCGGCCGAGGTGCGGGCGGACGCCGCGCTGTTCCAGCAGTTCGTCCGGGGCGAGCCGATGCGGCGACGCACGGCGGAGCTGTTCGAGCGGGGTCTGCAGACCCGGGGCCGTACCGAACTCGACCTCGGTGCGGTGGTGGGGCGCCTGGAGGCCGTCGACTGACGCGGAGACGGGGGTCGATCAGGACGGGCCGGCCGTGGTGGCGGGGCTCGGCCGTCCGCGCAGGACGCCTATCTTGTCGATGCGGTGTTCCGGGTTGCCGTTGCCGTCGCGCCAGGTGTTGCCGGCCGCGTTGTCCTCCGGGGTGGCGCAGGTGGATATCGTGATCATCGCCTGGGTGGGCTGCGCGCCCGGCGTGCCGGGGACGGCGGCGCGCTGTTCGGCGAGCGACTGCTCGGACCGGAAGGAGGTCGTCCTGGTCCCGGTGATCTCGTACTCGTAGACCAGGCCGCCCGACGTCACCCGGACCACGTCACCGACCCGCAGCGACGGCAGGTCGTGCAGCGGGCCGCCCGCGGAGAGCCGGTGCGCCGTGACGAGGTAGTTGCCGACCTCGCCGGGGCCGACTCCGCCCCGGTCGCCGTACGGGCTGGCGGCCACTCCGCGGTTCTGGATCTCGGTGCCCGGCCGGTCGTCGGTGGTCCCGGCGTACGGCACGACCGGCAGGTCCTTCAGGCCGATCGCGGGTATCGCCAGCGAGGCGGTCTCGGTCCTGGGGCTGATCCGGCCGGGGCCCGGGACCGGCGTGGCCGGCGTCGTCGCGGTCGGTGAGGGGGTGCCCGGCGAAGCAGGGCCCGGCGACGGGGTGCCCGGGGAGGTGGTGGCCGGAGCCGCTGTGGGGGCGGAGGACCCGCTGCCGGCCGCGGCCGAGGAGGGGGCCCCCGCCGCCCGGCTGCCGTCCGAGGAGGCGGAGCAGCCCGCGAGTGCGGCGAGGACGGCGGCGGCGGACGCCGCGGCGAGGGCGGTGGCAACCCTGGGGGATCTGCGCATCGAACAGCCTGGGGGGTGTGGGGGGAGGGGGCGCGCCGCCGTACGGGTGGTGAGCGGCGCGCGGTGCGCCGACGGCGGTGACTTTCCAGCGTACGACGGCGGATCCCCCACGGCTCGGACGCCTGTTCCCGTACCGGTGGGTGCTACTGCACGTCGAACTCGTTGCCCTCCGGGTCGGCCATGGTGACCCACTGCCCGGACGGCTCCCTGACCTGCCGCAGCACCGTGGCGCCCAGGGCTTCGAGGCGGGAGACCTCGGCGTCCCGGCGCTCGGGGCCGGCGTGCAGGTCGAGGTGGAGCCGGTTCTTGACCTGCTTGGCCTCGGGGGCGGCCTGGAACAGGATCCGCCGGCCGAGTCCCATGCCGCTCGCCTCGTCCACCCGGTCCGCCGGGTGCCTGATCGCGGCCAGGTCCTTCCAGGCCTTCCGCCCGTCGACCAGGGTCAGCGCGTCCTGGGTGATCGCACCGGCGCCGAGCAGGTGCTCGATCAGGTCGACGTGTTCCTCCACCGCGTAGCCCAGGGCTGCCGCCCAGAACGCGGCCTGGGCGTGCGGATCGGCGGAGTCGATGACGAGTTTCCAGTCGAGAGTCATGTCACCGGTGATAGCGGCGCGGCGGCGCCACGGCAACCGGAGCCGCGCCGCACCCGAGGCCGGCACCCGGAGGCCGGGCCCGAGCCCGCACCGGAGGCCCGCAGCCGTGCCCGAGCCCGGCCTCGCCTCCTCCGGTCGCCCCGGAGTAAAGAAATCTTGACATCGTGTCGACGTTGCTTAACACTCATCCATGTCAGGTTTTCTTTACATGGGAAGGATGGCCGTGGCCGTCGAAGAGAAACGCGCGTGGATCATGATGGTGGTCGCCGTCGCCGCCTACGGCGGCTACCTGGCCGCCGTGCTCGGTGGCACCGGCGGTGCGCCGCTCGCCGAGGCGCCGTACGTGACGGCCCTGGTCGGATCGGTCGTCGCCGCGATCGTCGCGTCGATCGTCCTCAACATCCTGGTGGCGGTCCTCGGGCCGAAGGAGGCCCACACCAAGGACCAGCGGGACCGCGAGATCCACCGCTCCGGCGAGTACATCGGGCAGTCGTTCCTCGTCATCGGCAGCGTGACCGCCCTGCTGCTGGCGATGGCCGACGCCGACCAGTTCTGGATCGCCAACGCGATCTACCTGGGCTTCACCCTCTCGGCGGTCCTCGGCTCGGCCGCGAAGATCGGCGCCTACCGCGTCGGGTTCCACCCGTGGTGAAGCCGACCAAGGTCACCAACACCATCCGTGCGCTGCGCTTCGCCCACGGGGAGATGACCCAGGCCGAGCTCGCCCGCCGGATCGGCGTGACCCGCCAGACCGTCATCGCCATCGAGCAGGGCCGCTACTCGCCCTCCCTGGAGATGGCCTTCCAGATCGCCCACGTCTTCGCCGTACCGCTCGACGACGTGTTCCAGTACCCCGCCCCCGAAGGAGAAACCCCGTGAAGGCCATCGTCCACGACGTCTACGGACCGCCCTCGGTCCTCCGCCTCGACGAGGTCGAGCGCCCGGCGCCCGGCCCGGGCGAGGTGCTCGTCCGGATCCTGGGGGCCGGCCTCGACCAGGGCGTCTGGCACCTCACCGCCGGCATGCCGTACCTGGTGCGGACGCTGGGCTTCGGCCTGCGGGCACCCAAGGTCCGCATCCGCGGCCTGGACCTGGCCGGCCGGGTGGAGGCGGTCGGCCGTGACGTCACCCGCTTCCAGGTGGGGGACGAGGTGTACGGCACCTGCGACGGCTCCTTCGCCGAGTACGCGTGCACCACCGAGGACCGGCTCGCGCTGAAGCCGGCCAACCTCGACTTCCCCCGGGCGGCCGCCGTCCCGGTCTCCGCCTGCACCGCCCTCCAGGGCCTGCGCGACGCCGGACGGCTGCGGGAGGGGCAGACCGTGCTCGTCCTCGGCGCGGGCGGCGGCGTCGGCACGTACGCCGTCCAGCTCGCCAAGGCGCTGGGCGCCGCCCGGGTCACCGGTGTGTGCAGCACCGCCAAGACGGAGCTGGTCCGCTCGATCGGCGCCGACGAGGTCATCGACCACACCCGGGAGGACCCGGCCTCCGGTGCGCGGCGCTACGACCTGGTGATCGACACCGGCGGCAACCGACCGCTGCGGACGCTGCGCCGCGCCCTCACCCCGCGCGGCACCCTGGTCATCGTCGGCGGCGAGGGCGGCGGCCGGTGGATCGGCGGTTTCGACCGGCCGATGCGGGCGGCCCTGCTGGCCCCGTTCACCGGCCACCGGTTCCCGCTGCTCGCGGGCAAGCCGCGCCACCAGGACCTGCGGGTGCTGGCCGAGCACATCGAGGCGGGCCGGGTGACCCCGGTGGTCGAGCGCTGCTACCCGCTGGCCGAGGTGCCGCAGGCGCTGGCCCACCTGCGGGAGGGCACCGTCCGGGGCAAGCTGGCCGTCACGGTGCAGGCGGACTGACACCCGGTCAGGACGAGTCCGGGCCCTCGGTGGCGGGGTCCGGCCCCTCACCCGGCCCGGGCCCCGGGGCGTCGCCGACCCGCTCGCGCGCCCTGGCGTAGCGGGCGGCCAGCGGACCGTACGTCAGTCCGTGCAGCGCCAGGCTCATCAGCACCGTCATCGTCATCACCTGCCCGACCAGGTCGGCGCCGTGCGGGTCGACGGGGGCGAGGCCGATGAAGGCGAGCAGGCCGAAGACGATCGACGCCAGCCCGCGCGGCCCGAGCCACGCCAGCAGCCACCGGTCGGCCCGGCCCACACCGCTCCCCACCAGGCAGAGCAGGACGGGCGCGATCCGCACCACGGTCAGGGTCAGCACCGCGTACGCCACCACCCAGCCGTCGAACTCGCCGGTGAACGCCTGGGTGACGATCTTGCCGAAGACGAACCAGAGCGCCAGCGAGAGCAGCGTCCCGACGTCCTCGACCAGGTGCAACGCCTTGGGCGGCAGGGCCCGCGAGTCCGGGGTGAACCACAGACCCGCCACGAACGCGGCGACGAAGCCGTTGCCGTGCAGCACGATCGCCAGCCCGTACGCGAGCAGCGGCAGCGCGACGATCCCCAACCGGACGGCGGCGGGCCCGGTCCAGCCCGCCTGCCAGGACCGCCGCAGCAGCAGACCGCCCGGCTTGCCGACCAGCGCGCCCGCCAGCACCGCCCAGAGCATCGCGGCGAGCGCGTCCACCACCGCCTCGGAGGCGTCGCCCGGCCGGGCCCCGTACGTCTGCGCGCCCGCCAGGCAGACCAGGAAGACCGGGGCGATGACGCCGTCGTTCAGCCCGCTCTCCACCGTGAGCACCCCGCGCAGCCAGGACGGCAGCCGGATGTCACGGATCAGCTCCACGGCCGGCGCCAGATCGACCGGTACGGTCACCGCCGCGAACACCGCCACCAGCCACCAGCGACCGAACGGGAAGAACAGGCCGCCGACCAGCACCCCGAGGAAGAAGGTCAGCGGCAGGGCCAGCACCAGCAGCCGGGTCAGCAGCCGGCGCTGGCTGCGGATCACTCCGGCCGGCACGTGGGTGGCGTCGGTGAACAGCAGGACGGCGAGGATGATCTCGACCGCGTGCTCGGCGTCCGCGGTGGTCAGACCGACCTGCACCACCGGGTGCGCGCCCACCGTCAGCGCCACGCCCGCGACCGTCATGGCGACCGGCGCTCCGATGCTCCAGCGCTCCAACCGGCCGGCCACCAGGGCCCAGACGAACAGCGTCCCCATGGTGACGACCAGCGCGATCACGCCCGCACCTGCGCTTTCCCCGGTGCGTCACCGGACGGCGGCCAGAGCCCCCATGATCGTAGGGCCCGGTCCGGTCGGAGGGCGCACCTCGACCCGTCCCGCGTGTCCCGCCCGTCCCGGTCGTCCCGCCCGTCCTGCCCGTCCCGGCCCGTCGTCACCGGGAGCGGCCGGGGAGCCGCCGGGCCCTTCCGCGCAATCCCGTTGACACCCGCCCGTCACCCTGGCGATCATGCTCGGGCCGCCCACCGCCAACGCCGGTGACGGGCGCGCCCACAGGGGGGATCACCACCGTGTCCTTGGACATCACCGCAACCTTCCGGCCGACCGAACGGGAGGTCCGCCGCGCGCTGCGCAACCTCCCGGCGATGCGTTCCTACGCGGTCGTCACCCTCGCTCTGACGGCCCTCGGACTGCTGACCCTGCTGACCGACCGACCCAGCCCGGCGCTGGTGGCGATCGGCCCCGGCATCCTGCTGCTCGCCGAGTTCGGCGTCGTCCGGCTCGGCGCCCGCAGGACCGCACCTCTGCTCACCGAGCCGTGGACGGTACGGATCACCGACCACGCGTACGAACTGACCACGCCCGCCAGCCACGCCACCGTGCGGTGGAGCATGTACCGGCAGGTCACCGGCCGCGCCGGGTTCTGGTACCTGCAGCAGAGCAACCGGGCCTCCGGCTTCCTCCCGCAGCGCGCCTTCGACGAGGGTCAGCGGGCCGAGCTGGCGGCCTTCTTCGCGGCCACCCTGCCCCCCGTGAAGCGGCCCTGGTACCGGCTGGTGTGACGACGCCCGCGCGCGGGGTCCCTCCCTCAGCCGGGTGTGGCCGCCGGGTCCGGGGCCAGCCGCCCGTCCTGCAGCGTCCAGACCGTCTCGCCGCGCCCGCCGGGACAGCAGGTCGGATCCTCCGGGCCGTACCACTGCTCGGTCACCACCACCCGGCCCGTCAGCACCGTGACCTCCCGGATCAGGGTGGTGTGCACCCCCTCCGCCGGCCGGTGCTGCGGCGGGAGGGTGCCCAGCACCCTCGGACCGCTCCGGTCCGGGGTGAGGACGACCGCGGCGTAGGCGAGTTGGCCCGCGGCCGTCCCGCCGCCGTTGTCACAGCCCAGCACGGCGACGGCCTCCTCGCGGCCGTCGCCGTCGAGGTCGCCGTAGTACGCGTCGTGGGCGACACCCAGGTGGACGCGGCCCCAACGGGCGGAGTCGGCCTCGGCCTCACCCCCGTGGAACACCACCGGTGCGCCGATCTCGCAGAAGCCACCCGGCAGGGTGGCCGCCGACCAGTCGACCGTCCGCAGGTCCACCGGGGGCGGTGCGCCGTGCGAACAGGAGACGAGCACGGTGGCCGCCAGCACCGCGCAGAGCGCCGCCGCCGCGGCCCGGGGCGCCGCCATCAGCCGGCCCCCTGTCCCGCGGAGCCGGCCCCGGAGAAACTGAAGGTCCGCGCGTCCTGCGCCGTGAAACGGCCGTCGCGGGACGCCGCCCCGCCGATGTACAGGGCCCCGTAGCCCTCGAACGGCGCTCGCTCGCCCCCTTGTGGCTCGGGGCTGGCGGCCAGGCGGAACGGCCTGCCGTGGTCGTCCACCACCTTCCGCAGCGGTGGCTTGCCCGGGCGCGCCACGGTGAGGCGGAAGACGAAGTCGCAGTCCTGCGAGGCGGCCGACACGAAGGTCTGCACCGTCTCCTGCTCGCCCGGCTTGAGGGTGATGACCCGGCGGGCGAAGTAGCTGTCGCCGTCGGTGGTGCGGGCCAGACCGACGCCCTCCGTCAGCTGGAAGAACATCAGCTCGGTGTCGTCGCCGCCGTTGCCGCCGGTCGGGGCGTAGAACAGGGTGCCCGCCGGGGCGTTCGTCCGGCAGTCGCTCTTCTCCACCTCCAGGCCGGTGATCCGCACGGTGTCCGCACCGCCCCCGCTGAGGGTGATCCGGATCTGGGTGTACCCCATCCACACGGCGTCGTTGCGCGCGAACCAGGCGGCGAACGAGCCGTCGGCGCCGTAGTCGCCCCGGTTGAGCGCGTCCAGCCCGTCCGGCGACAGGTCGAGTGCCGCCGGCAGTCGGAAGCTCGTCCCGGGCATCGGGTTCACCACGTCCACCGCGTCGATCGCGACCGGCTCGCCCGGGAAGTGCAGGGAGAGCGCCCATACGACCGCGACCGCCGCCAGCACCACCCCCACGGTGGCCGGCAGCACGGCCCGCCGGGTGCGGCGGCGCGGTGCGGGGGCCGGCATCGAGATGTGCGCCGTCCCCGCCTGCACCACCGGCCCGTGGAAGGTGCCGCCCTCGATCCCGTTTGCCACCGACCGCACGGCCCGGGCGCTGTCCTCCGGATCCACCCCTGACCCCTCCCCGACGTCCTCGAAAGGGACCAGGGTAGGACGGGAGACCGACCCGGGACCGGGGAACGGCGGAGTCCGTACCCGACCGGGTGAGCAGGGCCCCCGGCACGGCAAGGGCGGGGCCGTCCGGAGGAGTTGGGGCAGCTGCGGGAGGCCGCGCACCGGACGTGCCGCGCCGGGCCGGTCACCGCGGCCCGGTGCCCCGCTCGGCGGTCTTCCGATGGCGGCTCCGGGCCGGCCGCACCACGCTGGGGGAGGGTCTTCCAGAGGCGGGGTCATGTCGGAAGTGATCGTTCAGCTCCGTGTCGCACCGCCCGGAGCAGTGGCCGGCGCACCCGCGTCCCCGGCCGGTGCCGTCGGCGCCGACCTCCTCCGGACGGGGCTGCGCCTGGAACCGCTGCACCCCGGCGCCACGGATCCGGCCTCGGCGACCTGGTACCGCGTCGACGTCCCGGCGGACCGGGACGTCCAGGCGGTGGCCGCGGCGTTGCGCGAGCGCGCGGACGTCCGGGCGGCCTACGTCAAACCCCCAGCAGCCACGCCGTGACCCTGACCCGTCGGAAGGAAACCCGTGTCCCCCAGCAGCAACGACAACGGCACCAGCAGGCCCCAGCGGCGCTCCGACGAGGCGCGGGGGCGGCCGGAACTCATCGCCATCGTCAAGCCGGACGCCGCCGTCCGGATCACCCCCTCGGGGGCGGTCGCCGACCACGGCGTCGACGTCGGCCGTCTCCATGAGCTGGCGGCGGCGTCGGACATCACGATGACCCCGCTGTTCGGCGCGGACGAGGCCCGGCTGCTCGCCCGGATGCGCGGCGGGCCGGCGGCGGCGCTCGGCCGCCGGCCTCCCGAGGAGACCGCGAGCCGGCTGACCCGCTTCTACCACGTCGACGCGCCCGAGGACCGGCTCGCCGAACTCGCAGCCGAGCTGCTCACCCTCGACGTGATCGACAGCGCCTACGTCAAACCGGCCGCCGAGCTCGCCGAGGCCGTGCGGTCCCCGTCGGCCACGGTGGCCGAGCCGATCAACGACATGGCCCCGACCGGGCCGGACGCCCCGCCGGCCACCCCCGACTTCACCGGCCGGCAGACCTACCTGGACCCGGCGCCCGGCGGCGTCGACGCCCGCTACGCCTGGACCCTGCCCGGCGGCCGCGGCGCCGGCGTCCGGGTGGTCGACTGCGAGTGGGGCTGGCGCTTCAGCCACGAGGACCTGCTGCAGAACCAGGGCGGCGTGGTCGCCGGCGCCGGAGGGTCGGACACCAACCACGGCACCGCCGTCCTGGGCGAGATCAGCGGCGACGCCAACGCCTCCGGCATCACCGGCATCGCGGCCGACGCGGTGATCAGCGCGTCCTCCTTCTCGCAGCCCACCGCCACCGCCATCCAGGCCGCCGCCGACCGCCTCGGCGCGGGCGACGTCATCCTGCTGGAGATCCACCGGCCGGGACCCAACAGCGGCGGCGGCGGCCAGCAGGGCTTCATCGCGGTCGAGTGGTGGCCGGACGACTACGAGGCCATCCGGTACGCCGTGGACAAGGGCGTCATCGTGGTCGAGGCGGCGGGCAACGGCGCCGAGAACCTCGACGACGCGACGTACGACACCCCGCAGCCGGGCTTCCCCTCGTGGTGGCACAACCCGTTCCGGCGGCGCGAACTGGACTCCGGCGCCGTGCTGGTCGGCGCCGGGGCGCCGCCGCCCGGCACCCACGACCGCAACGTCTGGGGACCCGACCGCTCGCGCCTCGACTTCTCCAACTACGGTTCCTGCGTGGACACCCAGGGCTGGGGCCGGGAGGTCACCAGCACCGGCTACGGCGACCTCCAGGCCGGCTCCGACCCGGACTTCTGGTACACCGACACGTTCAGCGGCACGTCGAGCGCCTCGCCGATCGTCGTCGGCGTCCTCGCCTGCGTCCAGGGCGTCCTGCGCGAGCAGGGCCGCAGTCTGCTGTCCCCGGCCCGCGCCCGGGAGGTGCTGCGGGCCACCGGTTCGCCGCAGCAGGACGCCCCCGGCCGGCCCGCCACCCAGCGCATCGGCAACCGGCCGGACCTGCGGCAGCTCATCCCCGCCGCGCTCGCCACGGCGAGCTGGACCGGAGTGCAGTTCCGCGACACCGTCGCCGCCGGCCGCACCGACAGCTGGTTCACCCACAGCTGGCCCGCGCACTGGCACGTGCTGTGGACGGTGGTGCCCACCTCGCCGCAGCCGGGCGCACCGCAACTGCGGTGGAACGTACGGGTCGAGCGGGCGAACGACGCCACCGCGACGTACTGGATCGACGTGACCAACCTGGTCGGCGACCCCGTCGACTTCGAGGCCCGCTACGCGGTCCTCGGCTGGTGAGAACGCCGCGAACCCCGGCCGGCGAGAGAGGAACGACCCATGCGGGTAGGAACGCAGTTCACCGCGGCGCTGGCTCCGGGCGAGACCGGGCAGTGGTTCAGCCACAGCTGGCCCGCGGACTGGCAGGTGGCGTGGACCTTCATGCCCATCACACCGCAGCCCGGTGTGCCGCAGATCGAGTGGGACGTCGAGGTCGAGCGGGCCTCGGAGTCCACCGTCACGTACTGGCTGACCGTCACCAACCTGGGCGGCGCGGCCCTGGACTTCGAAGGCCGCTACGCGGTTCTCAACTAGGAAGGGCCCGAACACGATGAAGATGCAGATCACCGTCACCGACGAGACGCCCGAGCGCGCCGTCGTCCGGGCCGGCGCCCGCACGACGGGGGGCGCCGCCGACGCCGGGCGCGCCCCGGGCGCCGCCGGCGCTCCCACTCCCACTCCCGCGGCCGACGCCCCGACGGCGCCGTCCGCCCTGGACGGGGGCGCCGCCCCCGCGTGGCTGGTCGAACAGGCCCTTCAGGCCGGCGGGAATCCCGCTCAGACCCGGGCCCGGGACGCGGGCGGCCCGGGCACCGCCTGAGCGGCGGGCGGAACCCGCCCACGGTGGATACCGTGGCCCATGTCAGGGGCCGGTGGCGGCCGCACTGCGCCGCCACCGGCCCGGTTAACCGAAGGGGTGACAGTCATGGCGGGAAACGACCTCGGAAGTCTGCTGGGCGGGCTGCTCGGCGGCGGACGCGGCGCGGGTGCCGGCAACCTCCTGGGCGCTCTGCTCGGCGCGCTCGGCAGCGGCGGCGGCGACTCGTTGAGCGGTCTGCTGCAGCAGCTCCAGGAAGGCGGCCTGGGGGCGAAGGCCCGGTCCTGGGTCGGTACGGGCGAGAACGAGGCCGTGACCGGAGCGGAGGTCGCGCAGGCGCTGCCCTACCAGGAGCTGGACCTCGTCGCGCGGCAGGCCGGCCTCTCCCCGGAGCAGGCCGCCGACCAGCTCGCCGTCGCCCTTCCGGAGGCGGTCGACCGGCTCACTCCGCAGGGCGAGGTCCCGGCCGGGTCCTGGGAGGACGTGATCGCCCAGGCCGGCCGGCGCTGATCCGCCGTCCCCCGGGCGGCCCCCGCGCGCACCGCCGCGGCCGGCGGTCACTCCGGCCCGTTCGTGAGCACCCCGCCGGCCCGGGATGATGTACTGCCCGGCATGGGAAGTTCTTACGTGGGGTACCGGAACGGTGGTTTCTGGGCGCGCGACTTCCAGGCGGAGGTGTGGCTGTACCTCCTGGCGCAGGAGGCCGGTGCCGCGGCCGAGCGGCCGGACTGGATCGCGGTGGCCGGCGAGGACTGGCAACTCCAGGCGACCGCGAACGGGTCGCGGCGGTCCTCGCTCTCTCGGAGCGGGTCCGGGAACGCCTCGCGGCGTGGGCCCCGGCGATCCCCGCGGCCGTCGTCGACGGCTTCCGGACGGGTGGCGAGGACTCCTCGTTCGGCGGCGACCTCGACACGGACGTCCTGCTGCGCTTCGGTGACGCCTTCGACGGACTGCTGCGCGGCGAGATCGAGGGGGAGGGCTTCCTGGCGGTGTACTGACGCCCTGCGGCAGTGGCGAGGCGCCGCCCCGCCGACCGGAGGCGCGGGTCGGCGGGGCGGCACGGTGGGGCGGCGCCGGGCTCAGCGGGTGACGCGCCAGCTGAGGGTGTCGGTGAGGGTGGTGCGCAGGTCCGGGTCGATGACGGCGCTCGTCGGGTCGGTCGCGACGGCGGTGAGGCGGTGGTGCAGCCAGCGGGGGCCGAGGAGGGGGAGGGCGGAGACGTCGATCGTGGTGCGGCCGTTCAGGGCGCGCAGCTCCCAGCCGTCGAGGTACCAGCGCAGGCGGGTGCCGGCGACGGGCAGGTCGACGGTGAGGCGGTCGGTGCGGGTCAGCAGGGTGTCGGCGGGGGTGGCGCTGCTGAGCGTCGACGCGTACCGGTAGAAGCCCGCGATCATCGCCTCTCGGCCGGGCAGGTTGAACTCCCGTCCCAGCGACCGCATGATCGAGTTGTCGGTGGGCCGGTAGATCCCGTGCGGGTAGTAGCCGCCGCCCTCGTACGCGCCGACGGTGCCGCCGTCGGGCGAGGTGCGGCCGAGCCAGCGGTACCACTTGGTGTGGGTGCGCCGCAGCTGGGTCGCGGTGAGCGTGGTGGTGTTGGCCTCGGCCGGCTCGTCCCCGTCGTAGGTGCCGTACCCGTCGTAGAAGTACTCGTCGGCGAGCTTGCCCAGGGAGTGGCCGGTCTCGTGGACGGCTATCTGGCCGGAGCGGGCGTTGCCGCCGGCCACGGTGGCGATGCCGGAGTAGCCGAGCGGGGAGACGACGTCGTTGTAGCCGGCGCCGCCGTACTTCGCGCTGTTGGCGACCACGATGACCAGGTCGGCCTGCGGGGCCTTGGCGGCGTACCGGTCCACGGCGTCGGTGTCGACGCAGAGCAGGCGTTCGATGTCCTCGCACCAGAAGGACGATCCGAGGGCCGTGTCGCGGACGGTGGCCCGGTCGGGGTCGCCGGTGACGCCGGACTGGGCGGAGTGGGCGTCCACGGCCCAGACGTTGAACAGCGAGCGGTAGGTCGCGTAGGGCTCGACGGCGGTGATCTCCTGCCACTTGGTGGCGGCGTCGGCGTGGAACCTGTCCTGTTCGGCCGCGGTGTAGCCGTCGCCGACGATCACCACGTCGAGCTTGGCGGCGGTGCTTCCGTTGCGGACGATCGGGGTGACCGTGCCGTCACCGGCCGGGAGTTCGCCGCGCAGCCGCGGGCCGGGGGCCCTTGAGGTGGCGGACACGTGGGTGCGGCTGATCGCGCCGTCCTCCGCGAAGACCTCGACCTGGTGACCGCCCGGCTGCGCCGTGCCGCCGACCGGGGCGGGTGCGGCCGTGGCGGCGGGCGCGGCGCCGAGCACCGCCAGGGTGGTGGTGCCGGCCAGGATCAGGGTGGTGAGTCTGCCTCTGCGCACTGTGCAACCCTTCGGGGCTGATGTTAAGTTGATGATTAATCAGACTTAATTGCTGAGTTAATGTAGGGCACCCTCCCGGATCGGGCAATGGGGCGGGGAGCGGCCGGGCGCACGGCGGAAGGAAGCAGGCCATGACCGAGCAGAACGAGCCCACCGCGATCGGGCGGCGGATCCAGCGGCTGCGCCGGGAGCGCGGCCTGACGCAGCGCAGACTCGCCGAACCCGCCTACACCGCCGCCTACGTGTCCACAGTGGAGTCCGGCCGGGTGCGCCCGTCCGAAACCGCGCTGCGCCACTTCGCCGAACGGCTCGGCGTCAGCACCGACGAGCTCGCCACCGGCCGCCCGGCCCACCTCGCCACCGAACTGCACCTCGCGCTGACCGAGGCGCAGAGCTCGCTCGCCGCGGGCGACACCAACGGCGCGGCCGAACGCTTCGCGGCCTGCCTGGAGCGGGCCACCCGGTACGAACTCGCCTCCGCCCGCCCCGCCGCCCTGCTCGGCCTCGGCGACTGCGCGCTGGAGACCGGGCGCCTCGACGAGGCCCGCACCCACTACGAGGCGGCCGAGCGGCTGCTGGCCGGGGAACCGCTGCCCCGCCGCGCCGCCGCGATCCGCGGACGCGCCGTCGCCCACCTGCTCGCCGGTGAACTCCGGTACGCCTGCTACCTGCTGGAGTCCACCATCGACCAGCTCAACGCGGGCGGGCTGCACGACCCGGACGCGCTGCTGCTGCTCTACTCCGCCGCGATCGGCCCCTACATGGACATGGGCGCGCACGCCCGCGCCGCCCAGGCCGCCGAACTGGCCCTCGCCCTCGCCCCCGGGGCCACCGACCCCGCGCTGGTGGCCGGCCTGCACCGAAGCGTCGCCCGGACGCTGATCGCCGAGGGCCGCACCGCCGAGGCCGACGCCTCGCTGGCCAAGGCCCAGGCGCTCTACCAGCAGCTGCGGCTCCACTCCGACCTCGCCAAGTGCCACTGGATGCGCGGCTACGTCCACGCCCAGGCCGGCGACCTGGAGCGCGCGGAGGGCGAACTGCGCACCGCCCGCACCATGCTGGCCTCCCGGCAGGCCGTGCTCTTCACCCAGCAGGTGGAGGTCGAACTCGCGGACGTGCTGCGCCGCCGGGGCGCCCACCGGGAGGCCGGGGAACTGCTCGGCAGCCTGCTCGACCGGATCGGCCCGGACCGCGGCGCCGTCCACGCGGCCGGGGCGCACCGCCTGCTCGGCCTCATCGCCGAGGACCGCGGCGATGCGGAGGCCGCCGAGGAGCACTACGTCAGAGCCCTGTCCCTGCTGGAACGCGCCGGGGCGGCCGGGGACCTGGCCGACCTGTGCCGCCTGCTGGGCGACCTGTTGCGCCGCGGCGGACGGGTCGAGGCGGCCCTGGACATCTACCGCACCGGCCTCGGCCACCGGGCGGCACCCGGCACGACGACCCTCGGCCCGGCCCCCGCGCATCCGCCGGTCGAGGCGGGATGGTGAGGGGCCGTCCGGCCGCGGCGCCCCGGCCGGCTCGTCTTGGGGAAAGGTTGACCAGTTTGGTGAAACGTTGACCACTTCGCGGGAGAGGCGTGGGCGGGGGCGTCGGTAGCGTCGGCGGCATGCCGCCCTCGTCGCGCCGGATCCCGGCTCTCCCCGTGCTGCCTTACCGCAAGCCGACTCCAGGCCGCGACTACTGGGTGCTGGACGACGCCCTGCCCGAGGTCGACGCGGTGCGCGCCCGCTGCCTGGCCAAGGACGACTGGGTCGAGGGGTACCCGTACAAGCCGGAGAGCTGGCCCGGGCTGCGGACGATGCCCGGGCTGGAGCCCGAGGAACTGGCCCGGGTCGAACGGCTGGTCAGGAAGGCCACGGGCGCCCGGAAGATCTGGCGGGAGAGCGCCCCCGGCGGCGCGACCCTCAACCACAACTGCGTCCAGGTCGTCGGCGAGGGGGAGTGCGAGGTCCGGCCGCACGCGGACTCCCGCACCCTGTGCCGCTACGCCGCGGTGCTGTTCCTCAACCCGACCGTTCCCGACGAGTACGGCACCAGCTTCTTCCGGCAGAACCTGCCCGGCGGGGTGCTCGGCGGCAACCTCGTCGCGGCCCCGCACAACAACCTGGTGGACGCGCTCGGCACCCGCTACGTCCCGCCGGACTCCTTCACCGAGGACCTGCGGGTGCCGCACCGCTACAACCGGCTGCTGCTCTACAAGGCCAACCTGATCCACAGCGCCACCGGGTACTACGGAACGACCCTGGCGGACAAGCGGATGACGGCGGTCTTCTTCTGGATGGCCTGACCGGCGGCCCGCTCCGGAGCCACCGGGTCCGGCCGTCTCAGCGTGCCCCGGTCCGGTCGGCGGCGGCCCGGGCGACCGCCTGCGCCACGGGCTCGGTCCCCTCGGCCAGTTCGAGGACCAGGCCGGCCGTCTCCGGCGCGTCCAGCAGCGCCGCCAGCACGGCCGCGACGTCGTCGCGGGTGACCTCACCGACGCTGCGCCCGGCGGTCAGCCGTACCGTGCCCGTGCCCGGCCCGTCGGTGAGCGCGGCGGGCCGCAGCACCGTCCAGTCCAGGTCCTGTGCCATGACGTACTCGTCGGCGGCGGTCTTGGCCGTGACGTAGGCGGTCCAGATCTCGTCGGCGCCGGCCGGCGGCGGGCTGCCGGCACCCCGGGTGGAGACCATCAGGTAGCGCCGGACCCCGGCCAGCACGGCGGCGTCGGCGAGCAGTTGTGCGGCAGCCCGGTCCACGGTGTCCTTGCGGGCCGCACCGCTGCCCGGCCCGGCACCGGCGGCGAACACCACCGCGTCCGCCCCCGCCAGGTGGACCGCGAGGTCGGCCGGGGTGAGCGTCTCCAGGTCGCACACCAGCGGGCTGGTGCCGTCGGCGAGCAGGTCCTCGCGGTGCGCGGGGTTGCGCACCAGGCCGGTGACGGTGTCGCCGCGGGCCGCGAGCAGCCGGCCGAGGCGGCGGGCGATCTTGCCGTGGCCGCCGGCGATGACGACGTACATGTGGTCCTCCGTCGATAGTCGATGGGAGCGGGGGCGCCCCGGGAGGCGCCGGCGGGCCCGGGGGCTCAGAAGGAGATCAGCGCCTTCAGGGCACGCCGCCCGTCCATCGCAGCGTAGGCCTCCGGGACCTCCGAGAGGCCGACCGTCAGGTCGAACACGGGCGACGGGTCGAGCCGGCCGGCCAGGACGTCGGCGAGCAGCTCGGGTATGTAGGCGCGGGCCGGGGCGACGCCGCCGCGCAGCGCGATGTTGCGGTTGAACATCTGGCCGATGTCGACGCCCGCGCTGCCGCCGTGCGGGACACCGACGAACCCGACCGCGCCACCGTCCCGGGCGATCGAGATCGCGGTGCGCATCGACTCCTCGGTGCCGACCGCCTCCAGCACGGCCGCCGCGCCCTGGCCGTCGGTCAGCTCCCTGACGGCGGCGACCGCGTCCTCGCCGCGGGCCGCGACCACGTCGGTCGCGCCGAACCGCCGCGCGACGGCGGTCCGGTCCTGGTGCCGGCCGAGGATCACGATCCGCTCGGCGCCCAGCCGGTGCGCGGCGAGCACCCCGCACAGCCCGACCGCACCGTCGCCCACCACCGCGACGGTGGCACCCGGACGCGCCCCGGCAGCCAGGGCGGCGTGGTGCCCGGTGGACATCACGTCCGACAGCGCCAGCACGGCGGGCATCAGCGTCTCGTCCAGGTCGCGCGGCAGCCGGACCAGCGTGCCGTCGGCGAACGGCACCCGGACCGCCTCGCCCTGACCGCCGTCCGAACCCACCTCGCCCCAGAACCCGCCCTGCGGACACGAGGTGTGCAGCCCCTCCAGGCAGTACGAGCAGGTGCCGTCCGACCACACGAACGGCGCCAGCACCCGGTCGCCGGGGCGCAGCCCGGTGACGCCCGCGCCTACCTCCTCGACCACGCCGACGAACTCGTGCCCGATCCGCTGCCCGGCCTGTCGGGCCGCCACACCCCGGTACGCCCACAGGTCGCTGCCGCACACGCAGGCGTGCGTCACCCGCACCACCGCGTCCGTGGACCGCTCGACCCGCGGGTCCGCAACCTCCTCGACGCGGATGTCCTGGGGGCCGTGGATGACGGTGGCGCGCACGAGAGCTCCTCGATCGGGAAGGTGGAGGTACGCACTCTCACCCGCCTGCCAGCCCGGCGTCCAGCTACATCGTCTACAGAAGTGGTTAAGCTGGACTTATGCTCGACATTCGCCGTCTGATCCTGCTGCGCGACCTGGCGGAGCACGGCACCGTCACCGCGGTCGCCGAGCTGCACCGCGTCACCGCCTCGGCCGTCTCCCAGCAGCTGAAACAGCTGGAGACCGAGACCGGGGTCCGGCTGCTCGACCGCGACGGCCGCAGCGTCCGGCTCACCGCCGCCGGCCACGCCCTGGCCGCCGACACCGAACCCGTGCTCGCCGCTCTCGAACAGGCCCGGGCCCGGATGAGCGCCCTGGCCGGCCGGGCCGCCGGCCCGTTCCGGCTGGCCTGCTTCACCAGCGCCCTGGCCCCGCTGGCGGCGCCCCTGAGCGTCCTGCTGGAACACGACCATCCCGAGCTGCGGGTGCACATCACCGAAGCCGAACCGGAGACCAGCCTGCCGCTGCTGCGCCACCGCCGCACCGACCTCGCGGTCACCTACCGCTACACCAACCTCGCCACCCCCGACCCGGCGGGCATCGAGACCCGGCCGCTGCTGCACGACCCGCTGCTCGCCGTCCTGCACGCGGACCACCCCGCCGCCCGCGCCGCCGTCGGTGGGGGGCCGATGCCGCTGGCCGCCCTGGCCGGCACGCCGTGGATCACCGCGGCCGAGGGCACCGCCTGCCGGGAGGCGGTCCTGCACGCCTGCCGGGCGGCGGGCTTCAGCCCCCAGGTCCGGCACGTCTGCACCGACTTCGCCGCGATGCTCGCCCTCGCCGCGGCCGGCGGCCAGGTCGCCCTGGTACCGCGGCTCGCCCTCGCCGCCCTGCCGCCCGGGCTGGTGGCCCGGCCGCTGGCGGATCCGGCTCCCGCGCGGAGTGTCGAGGTGGCGCTGCGCCGGGGCAGCGCCGGGGAACCGGCGGTCGCGGCGTGCCTCACGGCGCTGGAGCTGGTGGCGGGAGCCGTCCGGCCCGGCGCCGACTCCGCTGCCGCCGGTGCTTCCTGACGGAGGGTCAGTGGCGGCGCAGGCGCGGGATCCGGTCGAGGACGGCGGCCAGCCTGGCGGCCTGGTCGAAGAGCTGGGCGGGCCGGGAGCGGTCGCCGTCCAGGTGCGTCAGGGTCTCCATGCCGAGGTAGAACGCGACGGCGGCGCTCGCCACCACCGGCACGTTGACCAGCGACGCCAGCGGCTTGCCGCGCAGCACCGTGGTCAGCACCTCCCCGGCCAGCTCCTCCCAGCGGCGCGTCTCCAGCATCAGCCGCTCGGCCGCCCGGGAGCCGGGACGGGCGCCCGCGTAGATCTCCTGGACGGCGGCGATGTGCCCGCTCTCGGTGTCCTCCCGGTACAGCTCGCGGAGCAGCTCGACCACCCGTGCCCCCCGTTCGACCCCGGTCAGTTCGGAGCGGTACCGGTGGGCCCGCGCGTCGCAGGTGTGGGCCAGCGTCGCCAGCACCAGGTCGTCGAGGTCGGCGAAGTGGTAGTAGATGACGCCCGGCGCGAAACCACCGCCCTGGGCGATCGCCCGGGCGGTGGTGCCGCCGTAGCCGTTGCGGACCAGGCTGGCGAGGGTGGCGTCGAGGATCCGTGTCCTGGTCTCGGCGCTCCGGCTGTCGGCGCCGCGCTTGTCAGACAACGCGCACCGGCCGCACGCCGTTGGCGGTGAGGTACGGGTCCAGCCTGCGGGACAGCTCCGGCAGGTGGTGGCTGGGGACTTGCGGGTACAGGTGGTGCTCCAGGTGGTAGGTGAGTTCCAGGAAGAGCGCCGGGACGACCCGCCCGCGCAGCGTCCTGGTCCGGGTCAGCGGCGTGTCGCCGTAGTCGTGGTGCGGCAGATGTACCGTCAGCAGCGGGTACACCCAGCTCCCCACGATCACCGTCACCGCGTACGTCAACACCCCAGGAGCATAGGGCCACAGCAGTGCGCCGCCCACCAGCGCGGTGACCGGGGACGCCGCCTCGGCGAGCAGCCAGCCCCGGTCCCGCCCGCGCCGGAACGACCACCACCACAGCCGGACCAGGAAGACCGGGCCGTGCAGCAGCGCACCGAGGAACGACAGGTCGGCGGGGTGCCCCTCGGGGTCGTCGGGGTGCGGGAAGTACCGGTGGTGCTGGGTGTGGGTGGCCCGGTACGCGTGGCCGCTCTCCAGCAGGACCAGACCGGTGGCGAACAGGGCCCAGTCGGTGGCCCGCGGGGACAGCCCGATGGTGCGGTGCACCACGTCGTGGGTGACGTTGACGACCGCGACGAAGACCAGGAAGGCGATCGGCGGGGTGAGCCACCACCAGCCCGCCCACGCCGCGGCCGCGTAGAGCAGCACGCCGGCGAACGGGCGGGCCAGCGCCACCGCGCGTCGGCGCCGCGAGGTCACCAGCAGGTCGGTGCCGAGTTCGGCCAGGGTGGGTGCCTTCACCGGCGGTACCCCCGCTCGCGCAGCACGCCCTCGGCGACGATCCGGCTGCCCAGGACGCACGCCACCGTGCCCAGTCCCGGCCAGGTCGAGTCACCGACCAGCCACAGCCCCGGTCCGCCGAGGTCGTGCGGGACGGCGTGCTGGTTGGTGTTGTCCAGCCGCTGGCGCGGCCCGCCGACCGCCCCGCCGGGCCGGAACCCGAACCGCTGGTAGCTGCGCGGCGTACCGGTCTGGGCGAGGACCGCCCGGTCCGCCAGTCGCGGGTAGGCGCGCCGGGCGTGGCCGATCAGCCGCTCACCGATCTCCTTCTTGCGCAGCGCGTACGCGTCCTCGTCGAGCCCGTTCCAGGAGGCGAGTTCGGTGTGGGTGGAGATCATCACGGCCCGGTGGCCGGGCGGGGCGCTGACCTCGTCCCCGGGTGCGGACACGGAGACGAACATGTTGTTGCCGTCGCCCAGCGGCCGGTCGTAGGAGTGCAGCAGCTGGTGGTGGGTGAGCTCCTGCCCGCCGACCTCCTCCTCGGGGACGCCGAGGAAGACCACGCAGGCGCCGCCCTGCGCCGCCTGGTCGCGGGTCAGGTACGGCCGCAGCCGGCCGGCGACCGGGAGTCGGGCGCAGATCCGGGCGGTGGTGGCGGCGGGCACGGCGCTGACCACCCGCCGTGCCGCGAAGACGCCCTGACGGGTGGTCAGCAGGTACTCGCCGGGGCCGCCGTCCACCCGGGAGACCGCGCAGCCCGTCCGGAGCGTGCCGCCGAGCGCCCTGTAGCGCGCCACCAGCACCCGCCAGAAGCCGTGCATCCCGCCGACGTGCCGGCTCAGCCCGGCGCCCCGGATCGTCACGCCGAGCGCCGAGTTGATCAGCGGTGCGTCGTCGATCCCGGCGTGCACGGTGTCCTCGACCAGCATGGACAGCAGGCCGACCAGCGGCGCGTCGCCCCGCAGGCCGTGGCCGCGCAGCGCGTCCCCGAGCGTCCGGTTCAGGTGGCGGGCGAGCGGCAGGCCCGCGAACCCGACCGCCCGCAGGTCCCGCAGCGCGGTGCCGGGCCCGCGCACCGGCAGCCTGGCGCCCGCGCGGCTGGCTTGCCAGAAGGTCGCCGCGAGGCGGTCCAGCAGCCTCCAGAACCGCCGGTGCCGCTCGGTGTCGCCGAGCATCCGCAGCCGTTCGGCGTGCCAGGCGGCCGGGTCGCGGTGCAGGACGACCTCGCGGTCCGGCAGGAAGGCCCGGTATCCCGGCAGGAGTTCGGCCTCCAGCGAGCCGATGCCGACACCGTCCAGCAGCTCGGCGCCGACCCCGCCGGGCTCGAAGTCGACCAGGGTGGTTGCCCCCACGTCGAAGGAGAAGCCCCGCTTGCGGTAGTAGCCGGCGCACCCGCCGGCGTGTCCGTGCGCCTCCAGGACCACCGTGGACAGCCCGGCGGCCTGGAGTCGGAGCGCGGTGGCCATCCCCGCCATGCCGCCGCCGACCACCGCCACGTCGACGGGCGGCTCGATCTGAACGTTCGTTCTGAACATGCGTTCAGAATGGTCGCAGGTCTGAGCATCCGTCAATGGGTCGGACGGTGTTCGCAGTTCATGGCGGTGCCCGGAGGTCGCGGGTCGGGCCCGGGGACGCGCCGCGCCGCGCGACTCCCCGGGGCGGTCGGTGACTGACCGCCCGGATGGTGGTAGCCATGGTCGAGGACCGGCGGGGGAGCGGCAGCGGCACCTGCCCCGAGCCGGACGCGACGTCGACAGGAAAGGGATGCCATGCCTCTGCAGGGCGACTACCAGCCGAGCCCCGAACAGTGGGTCCGCGAGCAGGTTGAGCAGTACGAGGGCTCGGGCGGGACCGAGGGAACGACGATGCGGGGCATGCCGGTCATCATCCTGACCACCCGCGGAGCCAGGTCCGGCAAGATCCGCAAGACCCCGCTGATGCGGGTGGAGTACGACGGGTCCTACGCCGTGGTGGCCTCCAAGGGCGGCGCCGCGGAGCACCCCGTCTGGTACCACAACGTGGTGGCCGACCCGCGGGTCGAGCTCCAGGACGGGCCGGTCCGGCAGGACATGACGGCCCGCCAGGTCACCGGCGCCGAGAAGGACCTGTGGTGGGGGCGGGCCGTCGAGGCCTACCCGGACTACGCCGACTACCAGACCAAGACCGACCGCGAGATCCCGGTCTTCGTGCTGACCCCGTCGGGCACCCCGCACTGAACCGGCCGGCGCACCGACCCTGCCCGGGGCACCGAAGCCGCCGGGACGGCGGCGGCCCCGGTTCAGCGCACGCCGGGGACCGCGTCGTCGGGCCCCGGCGGCTCGGGGTCCGGCGGCTGCGGCTCGGGTGACCGTGGGTCGGGCGACCGTGGGTCCGGGTCGGGCGGCGGCGGGAAGGGTGGCACGGGTGGTGCGGGCGGTGCGGGCCGCGGGTCGCCCGGGCGAGGCGGCGACGGCGGCGCGGGTGGCAATGGGCCCGGGTCGGGCGGCAGTGGCCCGATGTCGGGGTCGGGGGGTACCGGGACGGAATCCATCGTCCGTGCCTCCTGTTCGGTTGCCGCGCTCCGCGAACCTCGCGACGGCGGGTGCCCGTGCACTCAGAGCTCCCGGCCGAGCGCGTGGGCGAGTTGCCTCTTGTCCATGGTCGACCGGCCCTTGATGTTGCGCTGCCTGGCCTCGTTGTAGAGCTGCTCGTAGGTGGGCCCCCGGGCCCCGCTGTGCGACCTGAGCCCACCGCGCCGCCCGGAGGAGATGTCCTGGACCGAGGTGCGGCCGGCGGTCCTCGCCTCGCCGTGGCGGGCGCGCTCCTTGTTGACCGTCCGGGCCGCGATCTCCCCTCCTTGATGTGCTCGTACTGGCGCTCCCGCCTGGGGCTCGATCCTCGGGGCATGGTGACCGCTCCTCTCGCGACGGCGGGCCTTCCTCCCCGGGCTCCGCGCCTACCCGGACAGGGGTGGACGACACCGCCGAGTGGGGGATAAATGGGATCAAAGGTGACGATTAGCCCTCGGGGCCCCGGGTAGGTGCCAGGTCAGGACGGCGCCGTTTGCGCCTGTCCGCTGACGGTCGGCGGGCCCCGAGGGCTCCCGGCCGCACACACGGCGCCCTCCGTGCCGGGGTGTCCCGTCCGGAGCGGCCGGGCGGAGCGTCTCCCCGTCGGCCCCCTCGGGCCGCCACCGGGTCCGCCACCGGAACCGCTCGGGCCGCGAAACCCCGGAAAGTCCAGGGAGATGACCACAGTGCCCACCCTTCGTGCCGAACCGATCACCGACCGCCGCACCCGGGCCGACCCGACCGCAGTGGCGCCGGCCCCTGTGCCGGAGCCGCACTTCACCCGCGAGCAGCTGCGGTCGATGGGCAAGGCGGAGGCGCGCACCCTCAGCGACGAGCTGTTCCACCGGCTCGCCGGGCTGGACCGCGAGTCCCACGCGTACAGCTACGTCCGAGGCACGATCATCGAGCTCAACATGCCCCTGGTCCGCTTCGTCGCCTCCCGCTTCCGCAACCGCGCGGCGGAGATGGACGACATCCTCCAGGTGGGCACGGTCGGCCTGATCAAGGCCGTCGACGGCTACGACCCGGACCGCGGCGTGGAGTTCCTCACGTACGCCATCCCGACCATCACCGGCGAGGTCAAGCGGTTCTTCCGGGACACCTCCTGGCCGGTGCGGGTCCCGCGCGGCATGCAGGAGCTCTATCTGCTGGTCGCCCGCGGCTCCGACCGGCTGGAACAGGACCTGGGGCGCCGGCCCACCCCGGAGGAACTGGCCGACCGGCTGCACCTCACCCCGGAACAGGTGGACGAAGGGCTGACCGCCGGCCGGCTGCACCGCTCGCACTCCCTCGACGCGGCGGGCGGCGGCGACAACCCGGACGAGCCCGCCGGCGCCCTGCTGGACCGCCTCGGCTGCTGCGACCACAACCTGGAGCTGGTGGAGTTCCGCGAAGCCGTCCGACCGCTCCTGAACGAGCTCGCGCCGCGCGAACGCACCGTGCTGCTCTCCCGCTTCTGGGGCAACCGCACCCAGTCCGAGATCGCCGAGGAGATCGGGGTCTCGCAGATGCAGGTGTCCAGACTGCTCGCCGCCACCCTCGGCCGGCTGCGTGAGCGGCTGGACGACCGGGAGTCGGACGCCTGAGCGCCCGGGAACCGGCGCACCCCGCTCGGCCCGGGGTCCGGGTCAGTGGTGGAGCCCCTGGTAGACGCGGTCCAGCCGGGCCGCGACCACCGGCCACGCGTGCAGTGACCTGACCCGGTCCAGCCCCGCGATCCCGAGCGCCTGGCACTGCGCGGGGTCGGCGAGCAGGCGCCGCACCGCCTCGGCGAGCAGCTCGGGGTGGTCGGGCGGGACCAGCACTCCGGTGACGTCGTCCACGACCAGGCTGCGCAGCGCCCCCACGGCGCCGGCCACCACCGGCACGCCACAGGCCATCGCCTCCAGCGCGACGGTGCCGGACGGGTCGGTCTGCGGAGCGGTCACCAGGATGTCGCTGGAACGCAGCAGCTCCGGGACGGCCTCGTGGGGCACCTCCGGCACCTGCCTGACCTCCGGCCCCCCGGCCGTCGGTGCGGACTCCGCCTCGCCGCCGACCACCACCAGCCGGGCATCCGGCACCTCGGCCGCCGCGCGTACCGCCGCGCCCACGCTCGCGGCCGACCGGCCCCCGTCCAGGCAGAGCAGTTGGGCCGGCTCGTGCGGCGGATGGTGCGCCGCCGGGCTGAACTGCCGGGTGTCCACGCCCTGCGGGACCAGCAGCACCCGCCCGTGCCGCGCCCCCAGCCGCCGCAGCACCCGCGCCTCCTCGGGCGAGCGGGCGATCACGGCGTCCGCGCTGCGCGCCACGGCGCTCTGCAGCCGGTGCGCTCGGCCGGCCAGCGAAGCCGGCAGGGCCCCCTCGTCGGGGAGGACGGCGATCCGCTCGTGCACGGTGCAGAGCCCGGGGGCGCCGCGGGCCGCCACCAGGACGGCGAGCCCCGCGTCCAGCCCGATCGCGTGCGCCACCCGTGGCGGGTCCGCCCGCCAGCTCTGCTCCAGCTCCTCGGCCATCGCCGGGACCAGGCCGAGCAGGGCCTCGGTGCCGGCGGTGTCCGGCGGTGAGCTGGCGAGCGGTCGCACCACGACCTCGGACGGGAGGTCGAAGTGGGCCGGCAGGGCCGCCTTCCACCGGCCGTGCAGCGAGACCCGGTGGCCGATCGCGGCGAGGGCCTCAGCCATGGCGACAAGCCGCTCGGGAACCGCCTCGTCGGTCGGACGGCGCCCGCCGGCGACGATGGCGATGTGCATCGGTCACTCCGCTCGACAGACGGTATGTCCGGCTCTTGACCGTTTTGGCACCCTCTGAAACCCCTCCGCCGCTGCGGACCGGCGCACCACGGGACGAGCGGTCCTATGGTGGAGGAGCACGCCCGGAGCGACGCCAGGCAGGCGGGAGTCCGACGACCGCCCCCAGGGCTCGTCCGACCCTTCCCGCCGCGCGCGACGCTCCCCCGGCCTTCGGCCCGGGAGGTGCCCCCGGGCATCCCGCACGCCCAACCGGGCGCCGTGGGGACGCCCCCGGCCGGAGGCCGGGGGAGCCGCGCGCCGATGCGCCGCGAACGGTCAGACAAGCCCTAGGGAGCGCGGCCGATGGACGGTGACACTGCCGGTGCGAACGGACGCCTGACGGTCTCGGTCCAGCCCTGGACGCACGGCGTGGTGATCAGGCCGGACGGCGACCTGGACCACGACACCGCCGGCCCGCTGCGCGAGGCGCTGGACGCCGTCCTCGCCGATCCGCCCGCCCGCGTGGTCGTCGACTGCGGCGGACTGGAGTTCTGCGACTCCACCGGGCTCAACCTGCTGCTCCGCTCCCAGGCCACGGCGGAGGCCGGCGGCGGGCGGCTGGTCATCGCCGCGCCCCGCGAGATGGTCGCCCGGATGCTGACGGTCACCGGAGTCGGGGAGGTGCTCCAGGTCTACCCGAGCCTGGACGAGGCGCTCGCCGGGCAGGCTGACGACTGATGGACGGCGCCTCCCATCCGCTCCTGACGCCGCCGCCCGGCCAGATCCGCAGACTCCGGCTGTTCGAGTCCCGCGGGTCCGTCGGCCGGTGCCGCGCCTTCGCGATGGAGGCCCTGCACGACTGGGGCTGGCTCCCCGCCGAGGACGAGGAGGGACGCGAGGTCGCCGGCGACGTCCTCCTGCTGGTCACCGAGCTCGTCACCAACGCCTGCCTGCACGCCGGGGGACCGCGCGAGCTGGTGCTGAGCCTCGCCGGGCCCGCGATCCGGGTCGAGGTCTCGGACGCCAGCCCGGTCGAGCCGGCCATCCGCACCGGCCAGCACCCGGCCGTGCCGAGCGGTCACGGCCTCAAGGTCGTCGACCGGCTGGCCGCCGCCTGGGGGTTCGCCCACCACGAGCAGGGCAAGACCGTCTGGCTGGAGGTGGCGCGCCGGGACCCTTGAGGCTGCCCGGAGCGCCGAGGCCGGCTCCGAGGCCGTGCCGCGGCGCTCAGCCTGCCAGCAGGGCGGCCAGCGCCCGTGCGTACTGCTGCTCGTCGGTGACCAGGGACTCCATCAGCCGGCGGCTGTCCGCGTCCCGGTCACCGAGCCAGCGGGTGATCTCGCGGTAGGCGGCGACGGCGATCTGCGACGCCTGGGCGTTCTGCTCCAGCATCCGCCTGATCTCCGGGTCGTCGGCCACCGAGTAGTCGGTGTGGGCGCGCTGCGCGAGGGTGTCGGGGTCGAAGGCCGGGCGGCCGCCCAGCCGGGTGATCCGCTCCGCCACCGCCGTGGCGTGCCGCATCGCCTGCTCGGCCCGCAGATCGAACAGTTCCCGCACCTCCGGCCGGTCGATCCGCCCGGCCGTGATCGCGTGCCGGGTGTAGCGCAGCCAGCCGACCACCTCGGTCGCCACCACGTCGTTGAGCACGCTGATCACGCGCTCGGTGTCGAGCCCGGACGCACCGGCCACCGGACCGGCGGCCATCGTTTGCAGGGCCTCCTTGCTGATCCGGTCGACGTCGTGTGCCAGGCTCTCGCCCATCCGTGCCTCCTCGGTCGTCCCCCCGCCACCGAGCGTATGCCCGGACCGAACCCGTCCGACCCATGCTCGCACCGAAGGGTTGGGACCGCCGCCCACGGGGCACTCGCCGAAGAAGAGACACCCGTCGCCGGCGAAGCGCGGAGGTGGCGACGATGGACGGACCTGCGATGTCCGGGCACGAGCGACAGATCCTGGCGTCGATCGAGGCCGACCTGCGGACCGACACCCGCCTCGAAAAACGGCTGCGCACCATGCGCGCGGGATGGCTGGTCCGCAGCCGTCTCGCGGTCTGCGCGGTCCGGCTGTCCACCCTGGTCTGGCTGCTGGCCTGGGCGGCCGGCTTCCTTGTGGTCAGCATCCGGGAGCCGTCGGTGGCGGGCCTGGTGGTGCTCGGCCTGAGCTGGGCGGCGGTCCTGGTCGCGGCGGGCGGCCTGATCGCCCGGCGACGGCGGGTGGACCGCTGAGCCGGTCCTGACGTCCCGGCGCGGTTCCGGCGCGCTCCTGGCGCGGCCTGCCGCGGGCCGGCGACCGTGCGCGGTCAGGCCTGCCGACGCAGCCGGTCGGCCTCGGTACGGGCCCGGGTGGCCTGCCGTTCGGCGTCGGCGAGGGCGTCGGCGCGTTCGGCCTCCTCCCGTTCGGCCTCGCGGTGGGCCCGTTCGGCGAGGGCCAGCCGCCGGGCGCTGCGGCGGACCTGTTCGACGGCGCGGCGGTGCTCGGCCGCCCGGAGCTCCCGGGCGTCGGCGGCCTGCGCGGCCTCGTGGTCGGCGGCCTCCCGCTCTGCGGCCCGCGCGGCCTCCCGCTCTGCCGCCCTCCGGTCCACGGCTCTCCGGTCCGCGGCTTTCCCGTCCGCGGCTTTGCGGCCCGCGACGACGCTCGGGCCGTCGGAGGCGCCGGGCTCGGGGAGGGGCGCGGTGGTGTCGAGGGCCGTGGCGAGGCGGCCCGCGGCGAAGGCCCCGGCCGCGTCGCGGTCCGCCAGGACGGCCCGCAGGGTCTGCTCCAGGTCGCGCAGCGCGGGCTCGCCGGGAGCGTGCCCGGCTTCGGCGGCCGTCCGGCGGGCCCGCTCGGTGAGCGCCGTGACCAGGTGGTGGCGACGGGTGGAGAGCTCGCGCAGACGGGCGCCCGCCTGGTCGCGTTGGGCGGCGCGCAGGGCCTCGCCCAGCTCCAGCAGCGGGCCGATCTGCTCGGGGTGGGAGCGGACCAGGAGATTGGCCAGCCAGGCCCCCCGGGTGGGCCGCCGCAGGCCGTGCACCCGGGCGGCGAGCGCCCGGTCGCCCTGTCGGCGGGCCAGCGCCGCGGCGGTGTCACGCCTGGCGGTGAACTCCTCCGGCGGGAGCGCGTACAGCTCGTCCGCCACGGTGTCGAAGTCCATGCGGCAGCTCCCCGGAGGAGGCCTGGGCCGCGGGGGAGACCGGGCCCGGGCGGTGGGGCCACCGCCCACTCGCAGGGTAGGGGCTGCGAGGCCGGCCTGTTTGGCCGTGGGCCGGCCGGGCAGGCGAGGCCGCATGACGCTGTTCGTCCACGTCGCGGCCGGCCGGCCGCCGGAAGGAGTCGGCACCAGATGACTACGCGCACCCGGGTGACCACCGCCGTCCCCGCCGAACTCCTGCTCCCGGACGCGGGCCGGATGCCCGTCCGGTCGACCTGGCACTACGACTGCGGCGACCCGTTCGCCGTGCACGTGGACTTCGACGTCGAACCCGGCGTCTCGGAGCACTGGACCTTCGCCCGCGACCTGCTCGCCGAGGGCCTGGACGTGCCGGCCGGCTACGGCGACGTGCTGATCGAACCCGAGGCGGGCCACCAGCACGTCCTGCTGATCCTGCGCGGTGTCGACGGCTCGACCGCCCTGCTGCGGGCCGGGTGCGCGGGCCTGGAGGAGTTCCTGCGGCGCAGTTTCGCCGGCGTGCCGGCCGGGTGCGAGCAGTACCGGGCGGACCTCGACGACTGGATCCGTGCCGCGCTGGAGGGCGACGGTCCGGACGGCGACGGTCTGGAGGGCGACGGTCTGGACAGCGGCGGGCAGAGGCCCAGCGGTCACCGGTAGGAGCGGGGAGGTCCGGTCGGGACGGATCTCACCGGCTCCCGGCGGGTCGAACGGCCCGGACCGGGCATACGCGGCGGGACGAACTCCCGGAAGGAGACTCCCGCATGCTGATCCTCGGAGTCCTGCTGCTGGCCGCGACCGGTGCGTTCACCGCACTGCTGGTCGCCGGCAACCTCGACGGCGGAGCCGACTACACGGTGACGATCCTCGGCAGTGATCTCGCCACCATGAGCAGCCTCGCGATCTTCCTCGCCGGCATCGCCCTGACCCTGCTGTTCGGCCTCGGATGCCTGCTCGCCCTCGCCGGTGCCCGTCGGACCCGTCGCCGGTCGACGGAGCTGCGCTCGGCCCGGGCGTCGGCCGGGGTCCGCGCTCCGGCCCGCGCCCGGACGTACGACCGGACGGTGGACCCGGTGGCCGGTGCGGTTGGTCCGGCCGCGCGGCCGCCCGCGGACCTGACGCCGGACCGGGAACCGGGCCGCGCACCGGACGCGTCGCAGGTCGCCGGACCGGACGCCGACGCTGCCGCGCAGCAGCCCGCGCACCAGCCGACGCCCGACCCGGTCCGGCGGCGGCACGGCATCGTCCACCGGCTCGGGCGCTGACGGGCCCGCCGCCCGCCGGGCGCGTTCCACCGGATCGGTTCGGCGCCGGCGGGACACCCGACCGGTGTGTCCCTCATCAGAACCTGCGCCCGTCCCCTGCCGGCCACGGTGTCCCCTTGCGACGGCGCCGGGGCGCTGCGGCGGCCGGAACGCGCCGAGCCCGGCGCCGAACCGGTGGTCCGCTCGCCGACCCGCCTGCCGGGACTCCCCGGCCGTGGCGCCCGGCAGGTCGGCGGGGCCGGTCAGTCGGTGGGCGCGGTGACCGTCTCGGCGGGGCCGAACTCGCTGAAGGCGGCGCTGTTGACGAACGGGGTGCCGCGGAGTTCGCCGCGCTGCTCGAAACGCAGGACGTGGTTCTCCCCGTCGAGCCAGAGGTCGCACCGGAAGGACTGGACACCCTTCCCGCCCATGGACTTGGCGGTCCGGGCGTCGACGGTGGTGATCTGCTCGGTGGTCAGCTCCCCGGCGAGGTGGTACACCGGGCCCTCCGTCCGCTGTTCGACGTCCTTGAGCGCGGCCGGGCCACCGGCGGCGATCAGCCTGGCGTAGCCGGCGTAGTCGGCGGCCGGGGCCTCCGCGGCGCGCGGCAGCTTGACCCACCCGGTGGTGCCGGGGACGCCCCTGCTGTACATGGCGTCGGCGGTCATCACGCTGTCCACGGAGAGCGCCCGGCCGGCGCCGCCGGCGTCGGCCGCCTCGATGTGCAGGCGCCCGGTGGCCGGACCGTTGACGTTCATCCGACCCGTCATCAGGACCCCGGACGCGCCGCCGATCGTGGTCTCGGCCTTCATCGTGGTGGCGTAGGGCTTCCCCGGGGTCGTCGTGAGCGCGGAGACCCGCTCGAACGCGGCCTGGTCCACGGCCGTGGTGGACGCCGTGGACGCGGTGGACGCCGCCGCGCTGGACCCTGCCGGTGGGGCGGGCGGGGCCGAGGGGGCGGTCGAACAGCCCGCCAGGGCGGCGAACAGCACGGCCCCGGCGAGGGCGGCGGTGGCGGAGGTGATGCGGCGCTGTGGCGCGGACATGGTGCGGTGGACTCCGATGATCTTCGAGGTGATCACGGCAGCCTGCCACATTCGATCATGCGACCGCAGCTCGAATGAACGTGCGCCGAGGCGGGCTCAGCCAAAGGTTCGGGTCAGGAGAACCTTAGGGCTTCCTTAGACGGGCCGTCGGCCGGCCTCCCGGCCCCGAGGCTGCTCGTACGCTCTCCGTTGTCGGCCCAGGCCGGCGGTGGTCGTCGCCGATCAGCACGCTCTCGATTCGGAGGATCCCATGACGTTCCCGCTTGAGTACGAACAGCCCCGGCCGGGCCTCCGGCGCCGCCGGGTCACCCTGCTGACCGTGGCCGGTGGGTTCGTGCTCGCCGCGGCCGCGCTGATCGGCAGGTCCGGCGCTCCCGCCCGGGCCGCGGCCGTCGGCCCCGCCGCCGGCTGAGCCGCCGTCGGACAGGCCGCGGTCGAAGCCGTGCGGGGCGGCGAAACGCTCCGAGGCGACGGTCACAGCAACCCGAACACGATCCGGGCGCCGGTCCGCGTGCTGGTTCTGGCTCCCGTCACGCCCGGCCCGGGGCGGCGGCGGTGCCTCCGGCACGGTCCTGCCGGCTCCTTCCGCCCGACCGGGCCAGGGCGGTGGACCGGTCGGCGGACGCGGTCGTCCCGACGGTCACCGCCGCGAGCTCCGCGACGACGTCGGTGAGCGAGCCCCGGCAGGCGAAGGCGGCCCGCTGCCGGTCGGCGCCGGTGCCGGCCGCCACCGTGCGGGCGGCGAGCCGCCGGGCCAGGCCCAGGTCGCCGAGGGCGTCCAGCCCGGGTGCGGCGTGCTCCAGCAGGTCTGCCAGCAGGAGCGGAGCGGGCCGCGACCGCCCGGTGAACGCGTCGACGCCGTCCGCGGACAGACCCACCCGGGCGGCCCGCCGGTGCGCCCTGCACAGGGCGTCCTCCGCGACGGGCCGCATCGGCGCTCCCGCCGCCTCCTCGCGCAGCGACATCTCGACGAGCGCGCGGACGAGTACGGCGAGCAGCACGGTGACGTCCAGGTCGGCGTTGACGTCCGCCACCCGCACCTCCAGCGTCGGCAGGTGCTCGGACGGGCGGGAGTACCAGTAGACCATCCGCCGGTCCAGCAGCACGCCGGAGGAGACCAGCGCCTCGACGGTCCGCTCGTAGCCGCTCTCGTCCAGCAGCGGCGCCGGTCCGACGGTCGGCCACCGGCCGTAGCAGAGTGTCCGGGAACTCGCGACGCCCCGGTCCCGTCCCTCGCAGAAGGGGGAGTTGGTGGTGACGGCGTGCAGCACCGGCAGCCAGGGCCGCAGCCGGTTGCCCACCGCGAGCGCCTCGCGGCGGCTGAGGTCGCCGACGTGCACGTGGCAGCCGCACATCTCACCGCCGGGCTGGTCCGCCACCGGCCCCATGTGCCGGGAGATCCGGTGGTAGCGGGCGCCGTCCGAGACCGGCAGCGGGTGGGGGCTCGGCAGGACCGGCGTGCCGGAGGCCACCAGCAGGCAGCCGGCCCGGCCGGCCGCCGCGGCGAGGGCGTGCCGCATCGAGGCCAGCTCGGCGCGGAGCTGCTCGGGGGTCTCGACCGGCGGGGTGCAGCCCTCGACCTGGGTGGCGCAGAACTCCGCTTGCGCCCGGTCCCCGAGGGTCATGGCCGCGTCGGCGAGGACCTGCCCGGCGCGCGGGACGCAGACCCCGGTGACCGCGTCCACCAGGACGAACTCCTCCTCGACCCCGAAGCGCAGGGGCCGGGTCGGGTCGGGCCGCGACGCAGGCCGGGCTGGTGCGACCAAGGGTCCGGTCCTCCTCGTCCGCTCGGCGCCGGCTGGATGGGGCGAGTCCGCTGCCTGGAGCGCCGTTCCGGCCGGCGCGGCCGGGACGCCCACGGGTGCATCGCCGCGGATCGGGTGTGGGCCCACGTCTGGCGCGTGCCCACCCGGGCGGCGGTCGAAACGGTCAGCCGGGCCGGTTGACCGTCCGGGGTCGTACGTGCGGCGGTTCCAGAACGTGGCAGCCGTGTGCGGCCAGCCGGCCGCGGACCCGGTGCGCCTGCGCGTCGTCCAGGCTGAACACCCACGAACCGGGGACCAGCACGACGCCGAAGTGGCCCGCGGCCGCGTGCTGCACCAGCTCCTCCAGCCGTGGCAGGGGGTCGAACGACCGGCACCCGTTGTCGATGAAGACCACCGGCTCGGGAAGTCCGATCCGGACGGCGTGCCGGCTGAGCATCTCCCGGTGCGCGCGCATCTGCCAGGCGTCGGCGGGATAACAGCGCAGGTAGGAGGCGGACCTCGTGCCGGTCGGATAGGGGTGGGCGATCCTCATGGATGGGCTCCTCGTGGAGCGGGGACCGCTAGGGTGCGGGCCTCCGCAGGCTCCGTCCGGGACCGTTTCCGTCGGCGGTGTGGGCGCGCGAGAGCGGGTGGGCGGAGTTCCGGCTCGCCGGTCCGGTGCGCGGGGGAGAGCACCTGCGGTTGCTGCCGGGGGCGCGACCTGGACCTCCTCGCGGCCCGCCGGAGGCGGGGAGCAGGTCACGTTGCGTGCGGTGCCCGGTCGGGGCGGGGCCGCCGCGGATGGCGCTGGCCCGTCGCTGCCGGGTGGTGTCCACGCGGGGCAGCGGCGGCCGGGGACGGAGGTGACCGGGGGTGGCGGTCGATGCCGGCGTGGGGCCGGCAGCCGTCGTCCAGAGCCTCAGTGTGAACCGGCCCCCGGTTCGTGTCCAGACCGGATTGCGGAGCACCCGGTCACCCAGCGTGTCCCCACCCGGCTCCGATCAGCCCTGGTCAGCCGCCAGGGGCCGGGTTGAAACCTGTGGCGGGGCGCCGATTCTCACCCGTCTCGGTCGTCACGCTCTCGGAGCCGTCACCCTCCTGGGCGGACCGGCCCGCGCGGGCGAGCTCGCCCGCCGGGTACGGCGTCCGCTTGCTCCCGTCGCGGAGACGGCGGTGGAAGTCGCCCAGCACCACGGCGGTCGGGCCGTGGCTGCCCAGGAGCTCGGCGGCGGCCGCCGGGACGCCGTCCGGCCGGACGCCCTCCGTCCAGCCGCGCACGAACCGGCGGCGGTCCGGGGCGGCGGCGTCGCCGAGCGGCAGGTGGTGCAGGAGCTGGTGGGCCGCCATGTGGACGCGGTCGTAGTGGCGGTGCCGGGCGAAGAACTCCGCCTCGTCCGGCGAGAGTTCGAAGTGCGAGCTGAGGGCCAGACCGAAGTCGGAGAAGTAGATCCGGTGGCCGTCGGTGAGCAGGTTGCGGAAGTGCGCGTCGAAGTGCAGCATCCCGTTGGCCCGCAGGAAGGCGGCGCCCTCGGCGAGCTCGCGGTCGACCCGCAGGTGGACGGCGGGCTCCTGCCCGGCCAGCCAGGCGTCCAGGGTCTGCGGCAGGTGTTCGAGGAAGAGGACGATGCTCGCCGTGGAGTCGCGGATCGCCTCCAGCCGGCCGCGCACCGCCGGCGAGCCGTCCCAGTACGCCACCGCCTCGTCCAGGCCGCCGAACATGCCGTACGGGTCGGCCTCGGCGGGGCAGTCGGGCAGGACGCGCCAGTGGTGGAGCAGCGGGAAGCCCTGGTACCGGTCGGCGAGCACCCAGTTGGTGGTCATGGTGTGCGCGGCCAGCTCGCGCCAGGCGCCGAAACCCGCGGAGCCCACGCCGTACTGGTAGTAGCCGGGCAGGCCGAAGAGGTTGGCCGTGGACATCACGTGCTCCGGCCGCCGCTCCAGATGGGTGAGCGCGACCTTCTTCGCGAACACCGTCACCCCCGCGACCTCCAGCACCGCGGTGGTGCCGCCGAGGCCGGAGCCGGCCGAGGCCGCGTCGTCGAGCAGCCCGGCCAGCCGGCGGTCGCTCAGCAGGGCGAGCCCGGTGGCGGCCGCCGCGTGGGCGTCGAGCCGGGCGGTGCGGTCGAGGGACGGGGGCATCGGGGTCCTTCGGGCCGGGGATGGGCGTTCGGCCCACCCTGCCAGCTGACGGCCGCGGACGGGCGGAATATCGGGGTCGCGCGGTCCGGCGGAGCGGGTGCCGCCGCCCGGCCCGGCCCGGTCCGGACGGGGTGCGGGTGCGGGCGGACCTGGCGGCCGGCCCGGTGGCCGGGAGCTCAGGGATCGCCGCCGGTGCGCCGGAGCCGCTCGGTGAGGAACGCACGCTCGACGGTGTTCTCGGTGAGCAGCAGGGCCTCCTGGTAGCCGGCCCGTGCCTCGGCGGTGCGGCCGAGGCGGCGCAGGAAGTCGGCCCGGGCCGCCGCCAGGTAGCCGTAGCCGGCGAGTTGGGGTTCGGCGGCCAGGGCGTCGAGGGCGCTGAGCCCGGCCTCCGGTCCGTCCGCGAAGCCGACCGCGACGGCCCGGTTCAGGGCGACCACCGGGGACGGCCACAGCTGGACCAGCAGGTCGTACAGGGCCCGCAGCTCCCGCCAGTCGGTCTCCGGCCAGCTGGGGGACTCGGTGTGCACGGCGGCGATCGCCGCCATCAGCGCGAACCGGCCCGGCGGGCGGCGGCGCAGGGCCTCGCGGACCAGGGCGACGCCCTCCTCGACGGCGGGGCGGTCCCACCGGGTGCGGTCCTGCTCGGCGAGCAGCAGCAGGCGCCCGTCGTCGGCGACCCGGGCCGGGCTCCGGGCGTCGGTCAGCAGGATCAGGGCCAGCAGGCCGGCCACGTCGGCGTCGGCGGGCAGCAGGGCGCGGAGCATCCGGGCCAGGTCGAGCGAGCGTTCGACCAGGTCGCGGCGGACGAGGTCGTCGCCGCGGGGCGCGGTGTGCCCGGTGGTGAAGAGCAGGTGCACCACCGTCAGGACCGCGTCGACGCGCTCGGGGAGCTCGTCCTGCTCCGGCACCCGGTAGGGGATCCGGGCGGTGGCGATCTTCTTCTTGGCGCGGGTGATCCGGGCCGCCATGGTCGGTTCGGCGACCAGGAACGCCCGGGCCACCTCCGCCGTGGTCAGCCCGCACAGCAAGCGCAGGGTGAGCGCCACCCGGGCCTCGGGGGAGAGCGCCGGGTGGCAGCAGGTGAAGATCAGGCGCAGCCGGTCGTCGGCGACCACCCCGCTCCCGGGCCCCGCCGGGGGCTGCCCGCCGATCGGCTCGCCGGTCCGCTCGAAGGTCCCTTCGCCGATCAGCAGCGGCAGCGAGCGGCGCAGCGCCTGCTCCCGGCGCAGCCCGTCCAGCGCGCACCGGCGGGCGACCGTGGTGAGCCACGCCCCGGGGTTGCGCGGGATGCCGCGCGCCCCCCAGGTCGCCAGCGCCCGGGCGTACGCCTCCTGGACGCACTCCTCGGCCAGGTCGAGGTCGCGCGTCACGCGCACCGTCGCGGCGAGCACGAAGGCCCACTCGCGGCGGTGCGCCTCGGCGACGGCGGCGACGACCGGCGGGTCGGGCCTCACGGGGTGCTCCTCGGCCGGGTGCCAGCCGTCAGTCCAGGACCCGCACCGGGCGGACCTCGACGCCGCCGAACGGCGCCGGGACCTGCCTGGCGACGGCGATCGCCTCGTCGAGGCCGTCCGCCTCGATCAGGTAGAAACCGCCGAGCGCCTCCTTCGTCTCGGCGAAGGCGCCGTCGGTGACGGTGACCGTGCCGACCGCGTCCGTCCGGACCGAGGTGGCGGTGGAGGTGGGGTGCAGGGCGTTGCCGCCGCGCAGCGCGGCGGCGTTCGCCTCCCCGAACGCCCGGTGCTCCTTGAGCATGCGGTCCGCCAGCTCCTGGCCGCCGTCGGCCCAGGCCGACTCGTCCTCGTAGATCAGGATCAGGTACTGCGCCATGACGCGCTCCCATCTCGCCCGGCCCGCGGATCGGGCCGCCTACTGATACCGACGGGCGGCGGGCGGCCGGATCGACAACGGGCGCACAGCAATTCTCGCGCCGCGGGGCGGACGCCGGCTCCCCGGCCGGTCCGCGTCCCCTCCCGTGTCCCCGGGCCAACCCGTGACATCCGTGTCCCCGGGGCGTCACGGGTGGCCCGGGGTGTCACGGCCGGGCGGGGGCCTGGGCGCGGAGGCCGTCGATGATCAGGCGCAGCCCGTACGCGAAGTGCGTGGCGTAGTCGGAGCCGGTCAGGACGGGCTCGGCGGCGGCGAGGTGGGGGTAGCGGTCGGGGGTGATCGCGGCGCGGAGGCGTTCGGCGTCGGGGGGCTGCTGCTGCGCGCCGTGCGGCAGGGCGGCCTGCTCCTCCAGCGTGTGGCCGATCGTGAAGTGGACGATCGCGTAGGCGGAGCGGGCCGCGTCGGCGGCGCCGAAGCCGGCCCCGCGCAGGGTGCCCACCAGGGCGTCGGCGAAGCCCAGGGTGTTCGCGCCGGTGGAGTGGGTGCCCGCGTAGACCCGGGCTCCGTCGCGGTGGCGGAGCAGGGCGGTGCGCATGCGGTGGGCGAGCGCGGTGAGCTGCGCGGGCCAGTCGGGGTGTTCGGCGCGGCCGGTTCCGGGGGACGGGGGGTCGGCGCAGCCGGCCAGCATCCGGTCGGCGAGCTCGGCCAGCAGGTCCTGCTTGGTGGCGAAGTAGCGGTAGAGCGCCCCGGCCTGGACGTCCATCGCGTCGGCGAGGCGGCGCATGGTCAGGGCGTCGAGGCCGACCTCGTCGAGCAGGGCGAGGGCGACCTCGACGGTGCGGGCGCGGTCCAGGCGGGGCGGACGGCCGCGGGTACGGGCGCCGGAGGCGGCGGGGTCGGGGCTTGCGGGAGAGCTCATATCCATGACTATAGTGAACAACGTTCACGTGAACGGCGTTCACTTAATCCCGAACGGAGGACAGATGGTGACGGACACCGACGTGGCGGTGATCGGCGCGGGCCCGACCGGGCTCATGCTCGCCACCGAGCTCGCCCGGGCCGGCGTACGGGTCGAGCTCATCGACCGCCGCACCGAGCGGCACCCCCACTCACGGGCGCTCACCCTGCACCCGCGCAGCCTGGAACTCCTGGACCAGCGCGGCTGGGTCGACCGCTTCCTCGCCCACGGCCGCACCCTCCCCGGCTGGCACTTCGCCGGCCTCGACACCCCGCTCGACTTCACCGCCCTGGACACCAGCCACCCGCACACCCTGTTCCTCGCGCAGAGCAGGACCGAGGCCGTGCTGGAGGAGCGGGCCCGCGACCTGGGCGTCCCGGTCCGGCGCGGACACACCTTCCTGGGCCTGCGGCAGCACGCCGACGACGGAGTGGAGGTCGACGTGCGCGGCCCGGAGGGAGGCGCGCGGACCGTCCGCGCCCGCTACGTGGTCGGCTGCGACGGCGGGCGCAGTCCCGTCCGGGAGGCCGCCGGCATCGGCTTCCCCGGCCGGGCCGAGACCCTCACCGGCATGCTCGGCGACTTCGCCACCGTCGCCCCGGACGCCGTCGACCGGGCGAAGGCCGGCGGCGTCCTCGCCGTCCCCCTGGAGGCCGGGCTGACCCGGATCGTCCTGCTGGACCCCGAACGGATGCGGGTGCCCGGCACCGAGCCGGTCACCGAGGACGAGCTGCGCGCCGCCCTGGTCCGCGCCTGCGGCAGCGACCTCGGGATCGCCGAGCCGCGCTGGCTCTCCCGCTTCGGCAACGCCACCCGGCTCGCCGACCGCTACCGGGCGGGCCGGGTGCTGCTCGCCGGGGACGCCGCGCACATCCACTTCCCCGCGGCCGGGCAGGGCCTCAACGCCGGACTCCAGGACGCCGTCAACCTCGGCTGGAAGCTCGCCGCCGAGATCGCCGGCTGGGCGCCGCCGGGCCTGCTCGACTCGTACCACGACGAGCGCCACCCGGTCGGCCTGGCGCTCACCGCCGACACCGAGGTGCAGACCCTGCTCTGGGAGCTGACCCTGGTGCCCCGCTACCAGCGGCCCGCGGCGGCCCTGCGGGAGCTGCTGGACGGACTGCTCGGCATCGCGGAGGTCAACCGGCGGCTGGCCGGGGCGGTCAGCGCCGTCGACACCCGGTACCCGCCGGCCGACTCGCCCGCCGACTCGCCGGCCGACGCGCTGGTCGGCCGGCGGATCCCGGACGTGCCGCTGACGGCACCCGGCTCACCGGCGACCCGCGTCCACGAACTGCTGCGCGCCGGTCGATTCGTCCTGCTCGGTCTCGGCGCCGACCCGCGGCCGGCCCGCGGTCCGGGGCCGCGACCGGACCTGGCCGAGGAGGTCCGCCGGCAGGGCTGGGCCGACCGGGTCGACACCCTCACGCCCGTCTCGTACGGCGGGCACCCGCTGCTGGACGGCGTCACCGAGGTCCTGGTGCGCCCGGACGGCCATGTCGGCTGGGCGACCAGGACCGCCGATCCGCTGCGCCGCCGCGCCGAGCGGACCCGCGCGCTGACCGCCTGGGCGGGGACGCCCTCGGCGGGCGGGGCTCGCAGCGCCCGGACGGCCGCCGCGACCGGCTGAGACCGGTCAGCGCGGCGTCCCGAGGTCCAGCGTCCACATCGGGCCCGCGGCCCCGGTCGCCGTGCCGAGCCCGGCGGCGGTGAACCGGCAGTCGAGCAGGTTGGCCTGGTGGATCGCGCCGTCCATCCAGTCGTTCACCAGGTCGCCCGGGGACTTCTTGCCGCGGTCGAGGTTCTCGCCCCAGCGACTCCACTGGTACCCGGCGGCGCTCAGCCGGTCGTCGGGCTCGTCGCCGTCGGGCCCGGTGTGGTCGAAGTAGCCGCGCGCGGCCATGTCCTCGGAGTGCTTCTGCGCGGCCGCGTGCACCTTGGGGTCGACCCGCAGTGCGGGGCAGCCGTTCTGCGACCGCTTGGCGTTGACGAGGTCGAGGAACTGCTGCTCGACGCTGCGCTGGGTCGGGCTGGGGCTCGGGCTCGCGCTCGGGCTGGCGGAGGCGCTCGGCGTCGCCGTCGGGCTGGGCGTGGGGGAGGGGCTCGGGGTCGGCGAGGGCTCGACCGGCGTCTCGACGGCGCTGGTGGCGACCGCCGGTGCCGAGGGGGCGGGCGGGGCCGGCCGCGGGTCCGGGCCGTCCTTGCCGTCGGGCAGGACGAGGACGGCCACGGTGACGGCGAGCGCACCCGCGATCACCACCGGCTTGACGGCCCGCGGCAGGCGCGGGTGCGGCACCGCCCCGGACGTCCCCGGATCGCCGGGCCCGGCGCCGGAGCCGGACGCGGACCCGGAGCCGGGCGCCGGCCCGGACCCGCTGCCGCCGGCACCGCCCGCGCTCGTGCCGGCGCTCGCACCGGCGCCCGGGTCACCGCCCGGCGGCAGTGACCACGCTGTGGGCAGGTGCCCCGGCCACAGGTCGTGCGTCGGTATCACCAGGCCGATGCCCGCGAGGAGGCCCTCGGCCGGCATCAGGTCCCGCTGGTGGCCGGAACAGATCGCGCAGGTGCGGGTGTGCCGGGCTATGCGCTTGCGCCACAGGGCGCTGGGGCTGCCGTCCCAGGGGGTGACGAGCGAGGTGAGCTCCGGGCAGCGCGGGTCGGCCGCGAGTGCCCGGACCACCACCCGGCCGAGCTCCAGCTGCTCCTTCATCCGCTGCACCCGGACGGCGGCGTGCTGGCGGGACAGATCGAGGGCGGAGGCCAGTTCCTCCCGGGTGAGCTCGCCGGCGGTCTCCAGCCACCAGAGCGAGAGCAGGTCGCGGTCGCCGTCGTCCAGCCAGCGGGTGGCCTCGGCGACCTCCTTGCGCTGACCGGAGAGGCCCAGCCGCAGGATCGTGAGCCCGACGAAGTCGGAGCCCGGGTCGGCGACCTCGCGGGTGCCCTCCAGGGTGTCCAGGGGCGCGGCGGCGGTGCTCTGACGGGTCGTCCAGCGGCGCCGGACCTCGTTCATGGCGACGGCGACCAGCCAGGACCGGAAGGAGTCGGGGTCGCGCAGCCCGGGGAGTCCGCTGACCACCCGGACCATGGTCTCCTGCACCACGTCGTCGACCTCGCTGTGGCCGTTCATCGCCCGGCCGACGACGTTGTAGAGCAGCGGGAGGCAGGCGGCGAGCAGCCTGTCCCGCGCGTCCTCGTCACCGGACTGCGCGGCGACGACCACCGCCGTCCCGACCTCAGTGTCCACGTACATCCGCTGTCCTCACTCGTCCGGCCGTCGAGTCCCCGTGAGCCGGAGACCCGGGCGGGCCGGGAGGATCACAGAAATTGCGCGGCGGATTCCTCGACCGGATCGGGAGGGCCCCGACCCGCCGGTCACGCGGGTCGCAGCCCGCGTTCGGGTCGTGGCCGGGCCGTTCCGGCTGGATGACGAGGGTAGCGGTGGCGTCGTCGCAGGTCGCAGGGGGCTACCCCGGTGGGGCGCGGTCGGCGTCCGGGCCCGTGCGGCGGGCGGACCGTACGAGTGCCGACCGATCCGGTGGGGCACCCGGACGGATCGGAGCAGGATCGACGGACCGGAGCAGGGCGGACGAACCGGACCGGTGTGGACGGAGGACGCGCGGGACGGGAGGGGAGCGCGGCTCAGGTGCCGGCGGTGTGGTCCAGCCAGCGCAGCAGCGCGGCCCGCTCGCCCGGGGTGGCCGGGTGGGCGGCCGGTCCGGCGGCCCAGTCACGCAGGCGCTCGACGGTGGCCGGGGTGAGGTCGAGGTAGAGCCGCCAGTGCGACCGGTCGTGGCAGCCGGGGTCCTCGGGCTCCTGACAGTGGTGGCAGTGCGTGAAGTACGCGTCCACCAGGCGGAGCGCGGTGGCCTCATCCGTCATGAACTGGGACTCCTCGGTCGCATCGCGGCACCTCCGGTCACCCGGGGGCGGGACGCCCCCGGTCCCTCCAGCCTGCGTGAACGGTCCGCAGTTCCGCGCGGGACCGACGGCCCGCGTCGGCGGGACCAAGGGCCCGGACGGGGTACGGTCCCCCGGCCCGCCGCGCCGCGCGGCTCACCCCGGAGGGACACCCCGCGCACGCCACCCGCGCCCGAGCCGGGCCGCCCAGAGCGCGTGCCCGGCCAGCGCTCCCGCGAAGACCGAGAACCCCACCCCGATCAGCCAGGACTGCACCACCAGGACCGTCCCGATCGACCCGTACGAGAGCGCGCTGGAGACGATCAGCGGCGAGAACACCAGCCGGGAGAAGACCCGAAGCCCCACCAGCGCGCCGACGGTCGCCAGCGCTCCAGGGAACAGCGAGCCCCACGGCACCCGGCCGCCCAGCAGCAGCCACTGGATCCACCAGAAGAACGCCACCCCGCCGCCGATCGTGACGGCCAGCCGCAGCGACGGCTGACCACCGGTGTGTTCCAGCGGCACCGCGCTCCAGGCGGCGGCCAGCAGGAAGCCGATCAGCCCCGCCAGGCCGACCGCCTGCCGCCACACCGAGTGCCAGGCGGCCGCGCCCAGCCCCCAGATCCGCTCGTAGCCGGCCTGGAGGCACGACATGAAGGAGACGCCGAAGACCGCGGCGACGGCGAGGCTCAGCGCCGTCGCGGTGCCCAGGACCCGGCGCGGCGAGGAGAACAGCTGCCGGACGGCGTCGGCCGACCGCCCGGACAGGCCGAGCCCGTCGACCACCCAGCCCGCGAAGCCCGTACCGTGCACCGGGGAGGCCGCCGCGACCACGATCAGCAGCGGGACCAGCGTCACGAAGCCCAGGGCGGCGAACCCCATCGCCCGCCGCATCAGTTCGACCTCGCGCCCGCTCTGCCAGACGACCGACAGCAGGATCCGCACCCGCATCCGCATCCGCGCCCGGGTGGGCGGCACGCCGGTGGGAGTGTCCGTCACCATCTGCCTCACCACCTCCCGCTCGACCGGGCCTCCCGACCGGTCCGGCCGGGCGACCGGGCGGGCCGTCCGGAGTCGGGCGGCCCCGGTTCCGAGGGCGCCCTCGCGCGGCGCCTGCCCGAAGCCGTGGCGTTCATGTACGCCCGTGGCCCGGCCGTTCGCCGAGGTGGGGCGCCGACGGGCACGGGCCGACGCTTGGCCGGACGGCCGTCACCCTACCCAGGCCCCCCGCCCGACCGCGCCCGGCTCGCCGGGCGGGGCGCCGCCGGAAACCGGTACCGGGGGGCGTACGGGAGTGAACGGCGGGCCGAGCGGACGACCCACCCCCCTGCCCGACGGGGTGACCGTCGGGCAGGGGGGCGGGGTCGTCCGGGGGCCGGCACCGGACCCTCGCGGGGCTGGTCCGCGAAGGGCCGGGCGGGCCCGGGCGGTCACCCTTCGGGCGCCAGCCGCGGGGCGGTCCGGGGGAGGAGCGCCCCGGCGCCCTCGACGAAGCGTCCGAGCCGCGCCAGCCGTACCAGCCCGGCGGACCCCGCCCGTACCCGCCGGCGGGAGGCACGGACCAGGGCGACCCCGCCGCCGCGCTGCGGTGCCGCGGCGACCGGTCGGCGGCGTACCGCGGCGGTCGGCGCGGCCGACGGCTCGGCGGACCGGGGGGCGGGCACCAGGCCGGTGGGGAGGTCACGAAGCGTCATCAAGGTCTCCGTCTGCTGGACCTGGGAGCAGCGGGCGATGCTCCCGCGACCAGCAAACGCGCCGCGCTCCGCGCGATCAATGCGTACCCGTCACCCATTGCCGCGCCGGAACCCTAGGTACCGGCCTGCCGGCGGAGCCGGGGGAGGGGCTCGCGGGTCCGTCGCCGGGAGGCGAGTCTGCCCGGTTTCGGAGGCCCGGTCTGCGAGGATTCCCGGGCACCGCGGCCCGGACGTCGTGGTCCGGGCACGTCTGGTCGAAGGAGGGTTCATGGCGGGTCAGTTCGAGGCCACGGTCGAGGTCGACCGGCCCATCGAGGAGGTCTTCGCGTTCCTCGCCGACGGGGGGAACGACCCGAAGTTCAGTCCGCGCGTGCTGCGGATCGAGAAGGCGCCGCCCGGCCCGACGGCCGTCGGCACCGTGTTCACCAGCACGGTCAAGGACGCCGGGATGAAGACCGGACGGCAGTTCCGGATCACCGACCTGGTGGCGCCGACCACCGTGCGCTGGGCCGAGATCTCCAAGAACATCGTGACGGCCACCGCCGGCGGCTACGACCTGGAGGCGCTGGGCGGAAACCGCACCCGGGTGCGGATCTTCAACACACTGGAGGGCCACGGCCTCGGGAAGCTGCTGGTCGGCTTCGCGCTGAGCGCCGCGCGCAAGGACGCCGACGCCTTCGGGCAGCGGATCAAGGCGGCGGTCGAGGCCTCCTGACCCGGCGGAGGGGCGGGGTTCAGCGTCCGAGGACCTCGTCCGCGGACATCCAGCCGCTCTCGCTCCGGCCGTCGGCGACCCACTGCCGGTGGGCGGCCGCGGCGAGCGCGTGCGCCCGGGCCGCGCGTTCCACCGGGCTTCCCGCAGCGGCCAGTTGATCGGCCGTCAGCACCCGGACGACGTAGTCGTCGACGCTGAGCCCCGCCTCGGCGGCGGCCGAGCGGACGGCTTCCTCCAGCTGCTCCGGCAGCTCCACGCGGGTGGACATGACGCTCACGATAGCCGCTGCCCGGGGCCGCCAACACTGCCTCGTAGCGGATCGGACCGCCGGGCGGCGGTGCCCGCGAGCGGCTTCGAACGGACGGTCGGGCGGATCGCGGGTGTTCGGGGTGCGACACTGAGGCATGATCGACGATCGCACCCCGCCAGGGCTGCACTTCTCCGAACCCTCCGCCGACGTCCCCGTGGCGGCGACGGCTCCCCGGCCGCTCCCGGTCGACCGGGCCGTCTTCCAGCCGCCGGAGGAGGACGCGCCGCCGCCGGGCCCGGCCGCCCGGGTGCCGGCGGCCCGGGGCCTGACCTTCTCCGCCCCCGGTACGCAGGACTGATCCGGGCCGGCATCCGCATCCGCCCGCGACGGGCGGATGCGGATGCCGGCTCGCCCACATCCGGCCCGCCGAGGCGCCTCCGCCCGGCCCGCCGCCGAGGCCGTTCCGCCCGGCCAGGCCGCGGCCCCTGAACGCCGCCCGGCGGGCGGCTTCCTGACGGTGTGCCGGCCACCGCGTCCGAACATCCACAAAAAATCTTGGTCCTATGGCTACCCGCGGGTAACCCAGGTGCACCATCCTGCTCCCGACCCTCGACATGAAGGAGCACGGACATGCAGCACCCCCGCCACCGCCGCAGGACCCTCGCCGCCGCGGCCGCCGCCGGCGCGACGCTCGCCCTGACGGCCACCGCCCCCGCCGTCGCCGCGCAGCCCGCCGCGGCGCCGGCCGCCTCGGTGCAGGCGCTCGGCAAGCCCGACGTGCCGTACACCACCTGGCTGAAGGACGTCCGGGCGGTGGCCGACCAGGCCGACGCCTACCTCAAGGCGCGGGTGCCGTCCGCCCCCGCGGGTGAGCACCCGGCGATCGTCCTGGACATCGACAACACCTCGCTGGAGACCGACTACTCGTTCGCCCTGCCGACCCCCGCGGTGCAGGCCGTCCGCGACGTGGTCAGATCCGCCAGTGCCCGCGGTGTGAAGGTCTTCTTCGTCACCGCCCGTCCGGGCTTCATCGACTGCATCACCCGCCACAACCTGACGACCGTCGGGTACCCCGTCGACGGCCTGTACGGCCGATCCTTCCTGGACCTGTTCCAGGAGACCTCGACCTTCAAGACCGCCAAGCGCGCGGAGATCGAGCGGAACGGCTACACGATCGTCGCGAACATCGGCAACAACACCACGGACCTGGTCGGTGGTCACGCCGAGCGGACCTTCAAGCTCCCGGACTACGGCGGCCAGCTGTCCTGACCCGGCGTCGAACGCGGCCGTGCCGACGGGTGGACCCCGCCGGCACGGCCGCGCGCCCCGGCCGACCCGCCGGTGCGGGCCGCCCCTTGCGCCGGCAGGCCGGCCTGGCGGAAGCTTCACTGCGGCAGCCGCGCCCGCTCGCCGGACCGGACCGCCGCCTCCCGGTGAAGCGGGGTGCACCCAACTCCGACCCGCTGGGAAGGGGGCCGCCGTGGCGGTCTACGAATCGGTCGACGACGCGATCGGCGGGACGCCGCTGTTCCGGCTCGCCCGGCTGGGCGAGGGCATCGCCGCGCCGGTCTACGCCAAGGCGGAGTTCCTGAGCATCGGCGGCAGCGTCAAGGACCGCGCCGCGCTGTCGATGGTGCTGGCCGCCGAACGCGACGGGCTGCTGCGCCCGGGCGGCACGATCATCGAGGCGACCTCCGGCAACACCGGGATCGGTCTGACGATCGTCGGCCGCCGGCGCGGCTACCGGGTGATCGTCGGCGTCTCCGACCGCTCCTCCCGGGAGAAGTCGGACATCCTGCGGGCCTACGGCGCCGAGGTCGTCGTCGCGCCCGCCGCCCTGCCCAGGCAGCACCCCGACCACCTGTTCAACGTCGTACGGCGGCTCGCCGCGGAGATCCCCGGCGCCTGGCTGGCCAACCAGTACGACAACCCGGCCAACCCCGACGCGCACGTCCGCACCACCGGCCCGGAGATCTGGGAGCAGACCCGCGGCCGGGTGACCCACTTCGTGGCCGGGATCGGCACCGGCGGCACCATCAGCGGCACCGGGGCCCACCTGCGCAAGGTGTCCGGCGGCCGGGTCACCGTGGTCGGCGCGGACCCGGAGGCCTCGGTCTACGCCGGAGGCGACGGCAGCCCCTACTTCGTCGAGAGCATCGGCCACTTCGTCCACCCGGAGACCACCGAGGACCTCTGGCCGCAGTCGTACCACCCCGGGGTGGTGGACCGCTTCGAACGGATCCCCGACCGGGAGTCGCTGCTCACCGTCCGCCGGCTGGCCCGCGAGGAGGGCCTGCTGGCCGGTCCGTCCTCCGGCACCGCCGTGGCGGCCGCCCTGCGGGTGGCGCGCGAACTCGGGCCCGACGACCTGGTGGTGGTGCTGCTCCCGGACTCCGGACGCTCCTACCTCTCGAAGGTGTTCAGCGACGACTGGATGCGGGACTGGGGCTTCCTGGAGGAGCCGCGCACCCCCGGCGACACCGAACCGACCCTGCGCAGCCTGCTCGACGCACCGCCCGGCCCGGGAGCCCCGGCCCTGCCGGCGCCGAGCGAGGACATCCCGCTCGGTGCGGCGCTCGCCCTGCTGCGCGGCTCCGGCTGCGCGGTCGCGCCGGTCGTCGCCGCGCGGCCGGAGCGCCCGTACGGGACCAGCGCCACCGAGATCGTCGGATCCGTGGCCGCCGCCGCGATCGAGGCGGCCCTCGCCGAGGGCCGGGCCCGCCCCGGGGACCCGCTCCGCGACCACCTCGCCCGGCCGCTGCCGGCCGTCGGCATCGGCCGGACGGTCGCCGAGGCGTACCGGGCACTCGGCCCGGACCAGCCCGCCGCGGTCGTCGTGCTCGACGGCCGGGCCGTCGCGGTCGTCCCCCGCGAACGGCTGCGGGCCGCCGCGGAAGCCTGACAGCCGCTCAGCCCGATCGCGTCCGAAGGGCATTGCGCGGTCCGGCACCGGCGGGATAGCGTCGGGGCAGGTGACGAGCGTCAGCGACAAGCCCTGGCTGGCTGACCGGCAACCCTCCCACGCGGCGGGGTGCTCCAGGTGATGACCAGGCGGGGCCGCACCGGCTCCGCAAGCGCGAACCGTGACGCGGCCGATGCCCGTCCGGGCCCGGGGAGGTGACCACCGTGCGTGCCGTACCCGACCGCACCGCCCCCGTCACCCTCGACCCCCGCGGGCCCCGCGTCCACCTCTACGGACGCCAGCACATCGACCTGCAGAGGGTGGCCGGCACGCTCTGTCCCCGCTGACCTGACTCCCCGCCGACGCGGCCCCGCCCGGGGTTGACCGCGTCCGTTCCCGGTCGATCAGGAAGGCCCGCTCCGCCATGCCCGCAGCCGTACCCGCCCCCCTCCCGCCGCTCCACCTGGCCGTCGCGCTCGACGGCACCGGCTGGCACCCCGCCTCCTGGCGGGAGCCGGACGCCCGCCCGCGCGAACTGTTCACCGCCGGCTACTGGGCCGACGCCGTCCTGGAGGCCGAACGCGGCCTGCTCGACCTCGTCACCTTCGAGGACTCGCTGACCCTGCAGAGCACCCGCCACGGTGAGCCCGACGGCCGCACCGACCGGGTCCGCGGCCGGCTCGACGCCGTCCTCACCGCGGCCCGGGTCGCCCCGCTGACCAGGCACATCGGGCTGGTGCCGACGGTGGTCACCACCCACACCGAGCCGTTCCACATCTCCAAGGCGATCGCCACCCTCGACTACGTCAGCACCGGCCGGGCCGGCGTCCGCGTCCAGGCCTCGCTGCGCGCCGACGAGGCCGCGCACTTCGGGCGCCGCTCCTTCCCGGTGATCCGGCCCGACCGGCCCCACGACCCGCAGGTCCGGGAGCTGGTCGCGGACACCTTCGACGAGGCCGCCGACCACGTCGAGGTGGTCCGGCGGCTGTGGGACAGCTGGGAGGACGACGCCGAGATCCGCGACGCCGCCACCGGCCGCTTCGTCGACCGGACCAGACTGCACCACATCGACTTCGCGAGCCGGCACTTCGCCGTCCGCGGCCCGTCCATCACCCCGCGGCCGCCGCAGGGCCAGCCGATCGTCGCCGCGCTCGCCCACGCCACCGTCCCCTACCGGCTGATCGCCCGCTCGGCCGACCTCGGCTTCGTCACCCCGCACGACACCGAGCAGGCCGCGGCGATCGTCGCCGAGGTCCGCGCCGAGCAGCAGGCGGCCGGACGGGCGGGGGAGCACCTCCACCTCTTCGGCGACCTGCTGGTCCTCCTCGACGACGACCCGGCCGCCGCCCGCGCCCGCCGCGCCCGTCTCGACGCCCGCCTCGACGAGCCGTTCACCGGCGACGCCGAGATCTTCGCCGGCACCCCCGCCCAACTCGCCGACCTGCTCCAGGAACGCCAACGGGCCGGCCTGACCGGATTCCGGCTGCGCCCCGCCGTGACCGGCCACGACCTCCGGGCGATCACCCGCGGCCTCGTCCCCGAACTCCAGGCCCGCGGCGCCTTCCGCCGGGCCTACGAGGCCGACACCCTGCGGGGCCTGCTGGGCCTCGGCCGCCCCGCCAACCGCTACGCCGCCCGCACCGCAAGCGCCTGAGCCGGAGGGAACGCACCACCATGACCGGGCCCCGCAAGCAGATCCACCTCGCCGCGCACTTCCCCGGCGTCAACAACACCACCGTCTGGAGCGACCCGCAGGCCGGCAGCCACATCGAGTTCGACTCCTTCGCCCACTTCGCCCGCACCGCCGAACGCGCCAAGTTCGACTTCCTGTTCCTCGCCGAGGGGCTGCGCCTGCGCGAGCAGGGCGGCCTGATCCACGACCTGGACGTGGTCGGCCGCCCCGACACCTTCACCGTGCTCGCCGCGCTGGCCGCGGTGACCGACCGGATCGGGCTGGCCGGCACCATCAACTCCACCTTCAACGAGCCCTACGAGGTGGCCCGGCAGTTCGCCTCCCTCGACCACCTCTCGGCCGGCCGCGCCGCCTGGAACGTGGTCACCTCCTGGGACGCCTTCACCGGCGAGAACTTCCGGCGCGGCGGCTTCCTCGCCGAGCCGGACCGCTACACCCGGGCCGAGCGGTTCCTGCGCACCGCAGGGGAGTTGTTCGACTCCTGGCACGACGACGAGATCGTCGCCGACCAGGAGTCCGGGGTGTTCCTGCCGGACCCGGAGGCCGGCCGTTTCCGCCACCGCGACCGGCACTTCGACATCGCGGGCCGGTTCAACGTCCCGCGCGGGCCCCAGGGCCGGCCCGTGATCTTCCAGGCCGGCGACTCCGAGGAGGGCCGCGAGTTCGCCGCGGCCACCGCCGACGCCATCTTCAGCCGGCACAGCACCTTCGACGCGGGCCGGGCCTTCTACACCGACGTCAAGGGCCGCCTCGCCCGGCACGGCCGCACCCCGCACGACCTGCTGATCCTCCCCGCGGCCACCTTCGTGCTCGGCGACACCGACGCCGAGGCCCGCGAGCGGGCGCACGAGGTACGGCTCAGCCAGGTCAGCGGACAGACCGCGATCAAGACCCTGGAGCAGGTCTGGAACCGCGACCTCTCCGGGTACGACCCCGACGGCCCGCTCCCCGCGATCGACCCCGACCCGGGCGAACACACCGTCGCCCGCGGCCGGGCCAGCGTCCGGATGGTCCGGGACCCGGTGGCCACCGCCAAGGAGTGGCGCCAACTGGCCGAGGCCGAAGGGCTGTCGATCCGCGAGCTGGTCATCCGCACCAGCGGCCGGCAGACCTTCGTCGGCTCCCCGGCCACCGTCGCGGACGCCATCGACACCTTCGTCCAGGCCGACGCCGGCGACGGCTTCATCCTCGTGCCGCACCTCACCCCCGGCGGGCTCGACGAGTTCGCCGACACCGTCGTCCCCCTGCTCCAGGAACGCGGCGCCTTCCGGCGCGAGTACCGGGGCAGCACGCTCCGCGACCACCTCGGCCTGGCCCGCCCGTCCGCGACCCTCGCCACCAGGACCCCGGAAGGGGCAACGCTGTGAAGTTCCTCGCCATCACCCTGATCGTGCACGCCCCCCACCCCGTCACGGGCATCCGCAAGCCCACCACCGAGCGCTTCCGGGAGGTGATCGACAACGCCGTACTGGCAGAGCAGCTCGGCTTCGACGGCTTCGGCGTGGGCGAGCGCCACGAACGCCCCTTCATCTCCTCCTCACCGCCGGTGGTGCTCAGCCACATCGCCGCCCTGACCTCCCGGATCCGGCTGTTCACGGCGGTCACCACGCTCAGCCTGCTCGACCCGGTGCGCGCCGCCGAGGACTACGCCACCCTGGACCACCTCGCCGGCGGCCGCCTCGACCTGATCATCGGCAAGGGCAACGGCACCGCGCAGCGCGAGCTCTTCCAGGTCAGCCCCGAGGACCAGTGGGACCGCAACGCCGAGAGCTACGAGCTGTTCCGGCAGATCTGGCGCCAGGACCGGGTCACCGCGAAGGCCCGGTTCCGCCCGGAACTCACCGACGCCGAGGTGTGGCCGCGTCCGCTCCAGCAGCCGATCCGGGTCTGGCACGGCAGCGCGACCAGCAGGGAGTCGGTCGACCTCGCCGCCCGCTACGGCGACCCGCTGTTCTCCGCCAACGTCACCAACCCGATCGAGCCGTACGCCGAGCTCGTCCGCCACTACCGGGAGCGCTGGGAGCACTACGGCCACGACCCGGCGCTCGCCACCGTCGGCGCCGGGTCGGCCGGCTTCCACACCGCCCGCACCTCGCAACGGGCGGTGGCCGCGTACCGGCCGGTCTTCGAGGGCTACCTCGCCTTCCACCGGCGGGCGGGGCTGGAACCGGTCTTCCCCACCCTGGAGGACTTCGTCGAGCGCAGCTCCGCGCTGATCGGCAGCCCGCAGCAGATCATCGAGAAGGTCCACCGCTACCACGAGCAGTTCGGCCACACCGTGCTGCACCTCCAGGCCGAGGCCGGCGGGCTGGAGGACGCCGACCACCGGGCCTCGCTGGAGCTGTTCCAGGCGGAGGTCGCCCCGGTGCTGCGCCGGGACATCCCCGACCCGCCGTGGCCCTGGGAGCCCATGGGAGTGGCCCCGACCGAGGCCGACTCCGCGCCTGCTTCCGCTTCCGCTTCCGCTGCCGTCTCCGCGACGGGCGGCACCGCGTTCGACGGGGGGCTCACCGGATGACCGGCCGCGTCCCCCTCTCCGTCCTCGACCTGGCCCCGATCAGCTCGGGCTCCACCGCCGGCCAGGCCCTGCGCAACACCGTCGATCTGGCGCAGCGGGCCGAGGCCGCCGGCTACCGCCGGTACTGGCTGGCCGAGCACCACCTGACCACCGGCGTCGCCGGGGTGGCCCCGGCCCTGCTCATCCAGCTGGTGGCAGCGGCCACCGAGCACATCCGGGTCGGTGCAGGCGCCGTCCAACTGGGCCACCGCACCGCGCTGTCGGTGGTCGAGGAGTTCGGCGTGCTGGACGCCCTGCACCCGGGCCGGATCGATCTGGGCCTCGGCCGTTCCGGCTTCCGGGCGCCCCGGCCCGGAGCCGCCGGCACGACGTCCGCACCGACGTCCGCACCGGCGCCCGCACCCGTGACCCGCCCGACCGGGCCCCGGTACACCCCCGAGGGCCTGCTCGTCCCGGCGCCGTACGACTTCAGCAGCCTGATCGGCTCGCCGCTGTTCGCCCGCTACACCGGTCTGGTCCAGTTCCCGGGCGCCGAACCGGTGGAGTACGGCGAGCAGTTGGACACGATCCTCGCCCTGCTGCGCGGCGACCACCGCACCCCGGAGGGGATCGAGGCGCACGCCGTCCCCGGCGAGGGGGCGGACCTGGAGGTGTGGGTGCTGGGCAGCAGCGCCGGGGTCAGCGCCGGGGCGGCGGGTGCGCTCGGTCTGCCGTTCGCCGCGAACTACCACGTCAGCCCCGCGACCGTGGTGGAGGCCGTGGACGCCTACCGCAAGGCCTTCCGGCCGTCCGCGCGGCTGGCCGAACCGTACGTGCTGGTCTCCGCCGACGTCGTGGTGGCGGAGGACGACGAGACGGCCCGGCACCTCGCCTCGCCGTACGGGCTGTGGGTGCACAGCATCCGCTCCGGGCAGGGTGCGATCCCCTTCCCCAGCCCCGAGGAGGCCGCCGCCCACCCGTGGACGGACGGCCAGCGCGCCTTGGTCGAGGACCGGACCACGACCCAGTTCGCCGGATCCGCGGGGACCGTCGTCGAGCGGCTGGAGGTGCTGCGGGAGGCCACCGGAGCCGACGAGCTGCTGGTCACCACGATCACCCACGACCACCGGGACCGGGTCCGCTCCTTCGATCTGCTCGCCGAGGCCTGGCGGCGCGGCTGACCGGCACCGACCGCAGGCGGTCCGCCGGAGAGAACCCGCAGCCGGGTGGTGTGAGATCCGGACATCGGGGCAGGCGCGGTGCGTGAGGCCGCCGGGACCGGCCCGCGGCGGCGGAAGCCGGCCGGTGGTCCCACCCCTCACCCCGACGGACGACGAAAGGATGACCGGATGAGCGCGCAGGTCTGGAACTACCACGAGACGGCCGGCCGTTTCGACGGCGTCGACCTGGTGGGCTACCGGGTCGAGGCCACCGACGGGCACATCGGCAAGGTCGACCGGCACTCGGCCGAGGTCGACTCCTCGTACGTGGTGGTCGACACCGGGGCATGGATCTTCGGACGACAGGTCCTGCTCCCGGCGGGCACCGTCACCCGGATCGACACCGAGGCGCAGAAGGTCTGGGTCGACCGGACCAAGGACCAGATCAAGGACTCACCGGAGTTCCAGCCGGAGACCCACACCGAGGACCCCGACTACTTCAACCTGGTCGGCGGCTACTACTTCGGCGGGTACCCGCCGGTCCGGTGAACCACCGGAGCCGACCGCACCCGCCGAACGACACCGAACCTGGAGGATCCCATGGGCACGACCGACAAGGCCGCGAACACCGCAGACAAGATCAAGGGCAAGGCCAAGGAGACCGCCGGCCGCGCCGTCGGCAACGAGCGTCTGGAGGCCGAGGGCCGGGCCGACCAGGTCAAGGGCGACGCCAAGCAGGCCGGGGAGAAGGTCAAGGACGCCGCCAAGGACGTCCTGGGGCACTGACCCCCGCCACCCACCCCGGGGCCGGGGCCGACTCGCACCGCGAGCCGGCCCCGGCCCCCGTTTGCCGCCCGGCCGCCGGGGCAGGCGAGCCGCATGAACCCCCAGCAGGCCGCGGGCCCGGACCAGGTGCCCGACATCGCGTCCCGCGAGGCCGTCCAGGGCGAGTCCGAGAGCACCCGGACGGTGCTCGTCGCCACCGCCGCCAACCTGGTGATCGCCGTCGCGAAGTTCTTCGTCGGCCTGCTGGGAGGCTCGGCCGCGATGCTCTCCGAGGCGGCCCACTCGGTCGCCGACACCGTCACCGAGCTGTTGCTGCTGACGGCGCTGCGCCGGGCCGACCGGCCGGCGGACGAGGAACACCCCTTCGGCTACGGCCACGAGGCGTACTTCTGGGCCTTCCTCGCCGCACTGGCCACCTTCCTGGCCGGCGCGCTGGTCTCGATCGTGCACGGCCTCCAGGAGATCACCGGCGGTGAGGAGCCGGGCCACTACGCGCTGTCGTACGCGGTGCTGGCGCTGGCCGCGCTGTGCGAGGGGATCTCGTGGCGGCAGGCGGCCCGGCAGGTCCGCTCGGAGGCGGCCCGCCGCCGGGTGTCGGCGCTGCGGCTGCTGCGGATCACCCCCGACACCACCGTCAAGGCGGTCGCCCTGGAGGACACCGCCGCGCTGATCGGCCTGACCGTCGCGGCGGCCGGCCTGGCCGGCTCCCAGCTGAGCGGCTCCGCCGTCTGGGACGGGCTCGCCTCGGTGGTCATCGGGGTGCTGCTGGTGGCCGTCTCGGTGGTGCTGACCCGGGCCAACAAGTCCCTGCTGATCGGCGAGGCGGTGCCGCCCGCGATGCGGGAGGCGCTGCGCGACGAACTGCGGGCGCTGCCGGAGACGGCCCGGGTGATGACCCTGTTCACCATGGTGCTCGGCCCGCGCGAGGTCCTGCTCGCGGCCCGCGTCGACTTCCACGACGCGCACGGCTCGGCGGCCGTCGAGGCCGCCTGCGAGCGGGCGGAGCGACGCATCCGCGCACGGTTCCCCACCGTCCGCCAGATCTTCATCGACCCCACCCCGCCCTGGTCGGACGCGGTCGTCGGCCCGGCCCACGAGGAGGAGCGGCACGGTGATGCGTGACGGAGCGCGGAGCGGGGTCCGCGCCGCCGCGGACGTGGCCCGGGCGCACGACCGGATCCGGGACACCGAGGACGGCGCCCGGCGCCGGGGAGCCCTGGCGGCCTACCGCTGGGCGCTGGGCCGGGCGCACTCGGCACCGCTGACCGGCGCCGCGGCCGGTGACGTGCCCAGCCTGGAGGCCCTCACCGCCGAGGTGGACGCCTCGCTCGTCCAGCTGGAGGCCACCACCCGCCCGTCGGTGGGCCGCGAGTACATCCAGGGCGTGCACGACGCGCTGGCCTGGGTGTGCGGCCACAGCGACACCCCGCCCTGAGCCCCGGGCCCGGACGCGCTCCGAGGGGCGGGACGTGAACGGCGGCGCCCGACGCGGGAGTGCGTCGGGCGCCGCCGTCCAGGCGTGCGGACCGGGCCCGGGCCTCAGGGCCGGGCGCCGCCGGCCGTCATCGCAGGCTCGGGGCCGGGCAACGGGGGCTGCGGCGCGGGCGGCCACGGGTCGGGCTCGGAGGGTCCGGGGCCGGGCGGCACCGGATCGGGGCCGCCCGGGGTCGGCACCGGACCGGGCAGCGGCCCGGGTTCGGGCCCTCCCGGGCCGGGAGCGGGCGTCGGCGTCGGCGGGACGGGGTCGGTGGGACGGTTCACGGTGCCTCTCCTCAGGTCGAACTGCTGGTGCGGTGGCCGCGGTTCAGCGCCGGCGCCGCAGGACGGCCCAGGTGACCAGCGCACCGGCCGCCAGCCCCGCGGCGAGCAGGTACGGTCGCGGGCGGGCGGACGGCCGGAACGTCTCCCGGCCGTCGTCGACGTCCCCGGTCGGCGGCTGCCCGGCCCCGGCCCGTTCCGCCGCCTGCCGGACCCGGTTCAGGCCCGCGTCACCGGCGTGGACCGCCGCGGTCGTGACCCGCTCGACCGAACCACGGGCCCGCTCCAGCAGCGAGGGGCCGTCGGCGGTGGGCTGCGGCCGGCCGATGCCCAGCAGGTCCTGGGCGGCCAGGGCGTCCCCGAGCAGCAGCTCCGGGTCGTCCGGTACGGGGGTGCCGAGCCCCGGGTGCGCGGCGGTGGCGCCCGCCTCGGGGCCGCTGTGCCGGTCGTCGTCTTCGGGCTTCATCGCTACCAGCCTCCGGTCGGTGCGGAAGGGACTCGGGCGCGGCGCGGTCACCCGGCGCCGCCGCTGCTCGCCTTGCCCGGGAACGTCCCGGCAAACCCGTGGGCACCGGGCTGTTTGAACCGGCCCGCAGCGGTCACACGAGGTGGTGAGGCCGAATCCCCACCCCCCCGGGTTCCGGCCTCGGCAGCCGGCTCCCGGGCCTGACGACGACCGACGGCCCGGGGGCGGTGCTGCCCCAACCGGGGCACCGGACGATTCACCGGCCGGAGCAGGGGTAGTCGCAGCCCCATGTTGACCTTCGGAGTCGAGGAAGAGTACCTGCTGGTCGATCCGGGCACCGGCGCGCCGGTTCCGCGCGCCGAGGAGGTCCTGCTCGCCGCCGACCTGCGCCCCGCGCTGCTGCCGAGCGAGGCCCAGCACGAACTGCTGCAGGTCCAGCTGGAGGTCGCCACCCCCGTCTGCCACGACCTGGCGGCCGCCGCCCGGCACCTGCGCCGGATGCGGGCCGCCCTGAACGCGTCCGCCGCCCAGTGGGGCTGCCGGATCGTCGCGGTCGGTGGCGCGCCGTTCGCCGCCGACGGCCCGGTCCCGGTCACCGACCAGGACCGTTACCGCACCGCCCGCGCCCAGGCCCCGCAACTGGTCGACGACCTGATGCTGAACGGCATGCACGTCCACGTCGGCGTCGAGGACGAGGACGAACGGGTCGCCGCGCTCGATCGGATCCGCCCCTGGCTGCCGGTACTGGTCGCGATGACGGGGAACTCCCCGCTGTGGTCCGGTGCCGACACCGAGTTCGCCAGCTGGCGCACCATCCACTTCGACCGCTGGCCGGTCAGCGGCCCTCCGCCGTCCTTCCGGGACGCCGCCGACTACCGGCACCGGGTCCGCGCCCTGCTGGACACCGGGGTGATCCGCGACGCCGGCCGGCTCTACTGGATGGCCAGGCTCTCCGAGCGGTACCCCACCGTCGAGGTGCGCGCCGCCGACGTCCAGCTGACGGTGGCCGACGCCGAGCTGGTCGCCGGGGTGATCCGGGGCCTGGTCGCCTCCGCCGTGCTGGCCGAGCGCCGTGGCGACCCGCGCCCGGAACCGCCCGAGGAGCTCCTGCGGGCCGCCGTCTGGCACGCCGCCCACGACGGTCTCGCCACCACCCTGGTCTCCGCCCGCGACGGAGTCGCCCGCCCCGCCGGCGCCGTGCTGGAGGAGCTCCGGGAGTACCTCGCACCCGGGTTGGACCTCACCGGTGACACCCGCGCCGTGGACCGGCTCTGGCGGGACTTCACCGCCGCCGGCACCGGCGCCGACCGCCAGCGCCGCTGGTTCCGCGAGTCCGGCCGGGAGGGCCTGACCAAGCACCTGCTGGACTGCGCCGTCGCGGGCTGACGGCGCGGGCCCGGCCCGCCGTACCGCGGTCAGCGCCGGCCGGGCAGCACGTACCGGTGCTCGGGCCGGCCGGTGTCCCCGTACCGCAGGCTGAGCCGCAGCCGGCTGTCGCGCTCCAGCTGCTTGAGGCAGCGCTGCGCGGTCGAGCGGCTCAGCCCGGTCTCGTCCGCGACCTCCTGCGCGGACAGCGGGCGTCCCGCCCGCCGCAGGGCGCCCAGGACCAGGTCCGTCGTGGGCGCCGAGTGCCCCTTGGGCAGGTGCGCGACGGGGGAGGCGGCGCTGCGCATGGTGGCGAACAGCCGGTCCACCTCGTCCTGCCCGGCCTCCCGCGCGGCCGGCCCGGCGAGCGCGTGCCGCAGCTGTGCGTACGAGACCAGCTTCTCCCGCAGTCCGGCGAACGCGAACGGCTTGACCAGGTACTGCAGGGCGCCGTGCTGCATGGCCGCGTGCACGGTGGAGACGTCCCGGGCGGCCGTCACCATCATCACGTCGCAGCCGATGCCGGCCGCCCGCATCCGGCGGACCAGTGCGAGCCCGGTCTCGTCCGGCAGGTGGTGGTCCAGCAGCAGGAGGTCCACCGGGCGGCGCTCCAGGGCGGCCAGCGCCTCGGCGGCGCTGTGCGCCGTGCCGGTCACCCGGAAGCCGGGGACCTTGGCCACGTACGCGGCGTGCACCTCGGCGACCCGGAAGTCGTCGTCCACCACCAGCACGTCGATCACGATGCCTCCAGCCGGGCGAGGGGACGGTCCGCGAGGGGGCGGTCCGCAAGATGGCGGTCCGCGAGGGGGCGGTCAGGGTGCAGGGCCTCGGGCAGCTCGACGCTGAACCGGGCGCCACCGAGCGGGCCGCGGTCGACGGTGATCCGTCCGCCGGCCCGCTCCACCAGGCGGCGGACCAGCGCCAGGCCGAGCCCGCGCGGACGGTGCGCCGGGGCCGTCTTGCTGCTCCAGCCCTCCTCGAAGATCCTCTCCCGCAGCTCGGGCGGAACGCCCGGCCCGCTGTCGGCGACCTCGATCAGCAGCGTGCCGCCGCTCGCCCGCAGCCCCACCTCGACCTCGCCGCCGCCGAGCGCGTCCAGCGCGTTGTCGACCAGGTTGCCGACCACGGTGACCAGCGCGCGCGGATCCACCGCCGCGTCCGGCAGATGGGTGTCGGCGGCGATCAGCAGCCGGACGCCGCGCTCGGCCGCCACCGCCGCCTTGCCCGCCAGCAGCGCGGCGACGTGCGGGTCCTGCACCTGCCCGGCGATCGCGGCGGCGACGGCCGCGTGCGAGCCGGACTGCTCGGAGATGAACTCCGCGGCCTGCTCGTGGCGGCCGAGCTCCAGCAGGCCGAGCAGGGTGTGCATCCGGTTGGCGTGCTCGTGGTCCTGTGCGCGCAGGGCCTCGGTCAGGCTCCGGGTGGTGTCCAACTCCCGCACCAGTGACTCCAGTTCTGTTCGGTCCCGGAGGGTCACCACCGCTCCGCCGTCGGCGGTCGCCATCCGGTTGACCACCAGCACCCGGTCGTCCCGGACGGCCGGCAGGTCCGTCCCCGCGATCCGGCCGGCCAGGATCTCCGTCAGCCGGCCGGCCGGCAGCGCCTGCTCGATCGGTCGGCCGGTGCTGTCCTCGGGCAGCGCCAGCAGCCGCACCGCCTCGTCGTTCGCCAGCCGGATCCGGCCCCGGGCGTCGAGCGCGACCATGCCCTCCCGGATGCCGTGCAGCATCGCCTCCCGCTCCACCAGCAGCGCGGAGATGTCGGCCACCGCGATGTTGTGCGTCCGCCGCTTCAGCCGCCGGGCCAGCACCAGGGTCGCCACCGTGCCGGCGGCCAGGCCCGCGCCGGCGCACAGCAGGATGCCCGTCGCCATGCCGAGCAGCCGGTGCCGGATCGAGTCGTCGCTGATCCCCACCGAGACCTCGCCGACGATCCGGCCGTCCGCCAGCCGGAGCGGCACCTTGCCGCGCGCCGTCCGGCCGAGCGTGCCCAGCTCGATCGCGGTCACGCTGCGTCCCTTCAGGGCCGGCCCGGGGTCGGTGCTGACCCGGAAGCCGATCTTCGCCGGGTCGGTGTGCGACAGCCGGATCCCGTCCAGGTCGGTGACCACCACGAAGCTGGCGCCGGTCGCCAGCCGGATCTGCTCGGCGTTGCGCTGCGCGGTGGCGGTGTCCCGGGCCGCCGCCGCCCGGGCGAGGACCTCGTCCGTGGCGGTCGCCTGGGCGATGGACAGCGCGCGCTGCATCGCGTCCCGGTCCAGCTCGCGGCTGACGGGCGCCAGGAAGAGCCCAGCGGTCACCGCGGTCACCCCCACGGTCACCACGGTCTGGCTCAGCAGCAGCTGGGCGAAGACCCGACGGGGCCAGTGCGGTCGCCTCATCGCGGGACTCCTTCCTGTTCCTGCTCGCCCGGCGGGGCGGACGGCCACCCGGGTCCGTACGGTCACCAGGGTCCGTACGGCCACCCGGGCTGTGGACGGTGACCCGGGGTGGACGGTCACCCTATGTTTCCGCCGTGTTTCTGTCACCGCCCCCGCTGTTGTAGCGGAAGCAAAACGAGCAGAACAGCCCTCAACGCGCGCAAGCCGCACTACGCCGACAAGGCTGCCGCCCCGCCGCCCGCCGCTCCTAACCTCCGGAGCACGGAACGGACCCCGGCGACGACGCCGGGCGGGCAGAGGTGGTGGTGCACATGAGCGTGCCGGACAAGACGGCCCCGGCGATCGAGTTGGCCGGTGCGACCAAGCGGTTCAGGACCCCGTCGGGTGACCTGCACACCGCCGTACGGGATCTCGACCTGACCGTGGCCCCGGGCGAGTTCGTCGCCGTGGTCGGCCCCACCGGCTGCGGCAAGTCCACCACACTGACCCTGGTCAGCGGCCTGGAGGAGCCCACCGAGGGCGAGGTGCGGGTGCACGGCGAGGCGGTGGCCGGGATCAACCGGCACGTCGGCTTCGTCTTCCAGCAGGACGCCGTCTTCCCGTGGCGCACCGTGCTCTCGAACGTGATGGCCGGACCGCGCTTCCGCGGGGTCCCCGCCGCCGAGGCCCGGGAGCGGGCCCGTGACTGGCTGGCCCGGGTCGGCCTGGGAGCGTTCGAGGACCGCTACCCGCACCAGCTCTCCGGCGGCATGCGCAAGCGCGTCGCCCTCGCCCAGACCTTCGTCAACGACCCCCGGATCCTGCTGATGGACGAGCCCTTCTCGGCGCTCGACGTCCAGACCCGGGCGCTGATGTCGGACCAGCTGCTGGAGCTGTGGGCCGGCACCGGCTCCTCGGTCGTCTTCGTCACCCACGACCTGGACGAGGCCATCGCCCTCGCCGACCGGGTCGTGGTGATGACGGCCGGGCCGGCCACCGTCAAGGAGATCTTCACCGTCGACCTGCCGCGACCGCGCACGGTCGAGGCCGTCCGCCTGGAACCCCGTTTCGTCGAGCTCTACCGCGAGATCTGGGGCTCGCTCGGCGAAGAGGTCCGGATCACCCGTGAGAGAGGAGCGGGTCGTGCCGCTTGAGACCGCCGTACCCGCAGTCGCCGCCCCCGCTCCGGCCGGACGCACCGAGGCCCGCCGGCTCGCCGCCCGCAGGAGGAGGATCGGGGTCCTCGGGGCCCGGGCCGCCGTCCTGGTGGCCTTCCTCGGCCTGTGGGAGCTGGCCGCCCGCACCGAGGTCGTGGACCCGTTCAACTTCTCCCAGCCGTCACGGATCTGGGCGCAGATCTGGCAGTGGACCACCCACGGCACCGCGCAGGGCTCGCTCGGCGAGCAGATCGGCTACACCCTCTACGAGGCGCTCACCGGCTGGGTCATCGGCGTCACCGCCGGTGTCCTGCTGGGCATCGCGCTGGGTCGGATCCGCTTCCTGGCCGACGTGTTCGGCCCGTACATCAAGGTGCTCAACGCCATCCCGCGGATCGTGCTGGCGCCGATCTTCCTGATCTGGTTCGGCCTCGGCCCGGCCTCCAAGGTGGCCTCCGCCGTCGTCCTGGTGTTCTTCCCGGTCTTCTTCAACGCCTTCCAGGGCGCCCGCGAGGTGGACCGCAACCTGGTCGCCAACGCCCGGATCCTCGGCGCGGACAACCGCAGGGTCACCCTCCAGGTGGTCATTCCCGCCGCGACCACCTGGATCTTCACCAGCCTGCACGTCAGCTTCGGCTTCGCCCTGATCGGCGCCATCGTCGGCGAGTACATCGGCGCCACCAAGGGCCTCGGCCTGCTGGTCGCCGCGGCCCAGGGCACCTTCAACGCCGCCGGGGTCTACGCCGCGATGACCATCCTCGCCGTGGTCGCCCTGCTCACCGAAGGCCTGCTCACCCTCGCCGAGAAACGGCTCTTCCGCTGGAAGCCGGCCGCCGCCGGCGACGGCCGCTGAACCCCGACCACCCGCTCGGAACCCCCGACCACCCCCTCGGAACCCACCCGCCGGGAACCCCGTCCCCGGGAACCCCACCCGCCCGGAAAGGCCACCCCCATGCGCAGAACCCTCGCAGCCGCCGTAGCCGCCGCGCTGCTCCTCCCGCTCACCGCCTGTGCCAACGACGCCTCCTCCACCGCGCACGGCGGCGCCGCCCCGGCGGGCCGTGCGGTCGACGGGCCGACCGTCAAGATCATGGTCGGCGGGCTCGACAAGGTCATCTACCTGCCCGCGATGCTCACCCAGCGGCTCGGCTTCTTCGCCGAGGCCGGTGTCAACGTGGAACTGCTGAGCGAGCCGGCCGGCGTCAACGCCACCACCGCCCTGCTCGCCGGGGACGTCCAGGGCGCGGTCGGCTTCTACGACCACACGATCGACCTCCAGGCCAAGGGCAAGAACGTCGAGTCGGTGGTGCAGTTCTCGCAGGCCCCGGGCGAGGTGGAGGTGGTCTCCGCCAAGCAGGCCGCCGCCATCCGGACCGGCGCCGACTTCAAGGGCAAGAAGCTGGGTGTCACCAGCATCGGTTCCTCCACCGACTTCCTGACCAAGTACCTGGCGGTCAAGAACGGCGTCCCGGTCAGCGAGTTCAGCCCGATCGCGGTCGGCGCGGGCCAGACCTTCATCGCCGCCATGCAGCAGGGCAGCATCGACGCCGGGATGACCACCGACCCCACGGTGGCGACCATCCTCTCCAAGCAGATCGGCACCGTGCTGTACGACATGCGCACCCCGGAGGGCTCGCGGGCTGCGCTCGGCGGTCTCTACCCGTCCTCCTCGCTGTACATGAACACCGAGTGGGTCGAGAAGAACAAGGACACCACCCAGAAGCTGGCCAACGCCCTGGTGAAGACCCTCAAGTGGATGTCCACCCACTCGCCCGCGGAGATCGCCGCCCAGATGCCGGCCGACTACGCGCAGGGCGGCGCCGACCAGTACGCCGAGGCGATCAAGGCCACCCTGCCGATGTTCACCACGGACGGGGTGATGCCCGCGGAGGGCCCGAGGACCGTGCTGGCCGTGCTCGGCGCCTTCCATCCGGACGTGAAGGGCAAGGAGGGCACCATCGACCTCGCCCGGACCTACACCAGCGAGTTCGTCGGCAAGGCCGCCACCGGCTGACCCCGGTCGGGTGTCAGCCGCTGAAGGCCGGAGCCCCGGAGGCTCCGGCCTTCAGCGGTGGGTGGTCGGGGGGTGGCGGTGGGTGGTGGGTGTGGTGCGGGCCACCCGGTGGGGTGGGTGGGTGGTCCGGTTGTTGGGCGGACGGTCGGGTGGTGGTGACGCTGGGTCGACGGTGTGCGGGGGCTCACAGGGGTTTCGGGGTGACCGGCGCCACGTTCGGGTGGGTCGGTGGGGCGGGATCGGCTCAACCGTGGCGGCGCCGGGTGCCGGGTACGGCCGGTAACCGGGGCCTGAGCTGGGAGTTCGTGGGATTCCTTGATGTGCCGGTCGGGGTTCCGTAGCTTCGAAACCAGTGCAGCGAGCACCCCGGTCCGTGGATCGGGTGGTGACGACGAAGCTGCGCTCCCTGACCGACAGGCCCCTTGTCCGGGGTCTGGTTCCGTGTGCCCCGTGCCCGGGGTGACCGAGAGGATCCGCATGACGTTCCGTGA